>DASSOD010000218.1:0-3208 GCA_035700905.1 Gemmatimonadales bacterium
GAGGCCCTCGGCCCGCGCCCCACGATCGTGGAGGTGCTGTCCACCCTCCTGGCTCTCCTGGAGCTCGCCAAGCGCGGCGTGGTCCGCCTGGCTCAGCCCTCGCCGTTCTCGCCGATGGTGATCGCCCGTGACACCGCTCGCCCAGCTGCTTGAAGCCGCGCTGTTCTCCGCCGCGCGCCCGCTCACCGTCGAAGAGCTGTGCACTTTGGACCCGGAGGCGACGCTCGCCGACGTGCGGACCGCGCTCGAGCAGCTCCGGGAGCATTACGACTTCGACCAGCACGGTGTCGAGCTGGCGGAGCTCGCCGGCGGGTACCAGATCCTGACGCGCGCGGTGCACGCCGCCGCCATCGAGCGGGCGCAATTCGCCCAGCGGCAGGCGCGGCTCACCGCCGCCGCGCTCGAGACGCTCGCCGTGATCGCCTACCGCCAGCCCGTCGGGCGCGCGGAGATCGAGGAGATCCGGGGCGTGTCCGCGGCCGGCGTGCTCCGCTCGCTGCAGGAGCGGGGGCTGATCGAGGTCGTGGGCCGGAGCGAGGCGCTCGGACGCCCCCTCCTCTACGGCACCGCGCCGCTCTTCCTCGAGCTGCTCGGGCTCAGGGATCTGGCGGACCTTCCCAAGGCGGAGGAGCTCACCATCGCGCTGCAGCCGCACCGCCCGGCGGAAGACGGCGCGGACGACGCGGCGGCCTACGTCCCCGCGGAATCGTGAGCGAGATGCGCCTGCAGCGCGCGTTGGCCCGGGCCGGCGTCGCATCCCGGCGTGAGGCCGAGCGGCTGATCGAGGCCGGCCGCGTGCGGGTGGATGGGCAGGTCGCGCAGCTCGGCATGAAGGTGGATCCCGAGCACCAGACCATCACCGTCGGGCGCCGCCGCGTACAGCTGCAGCCGCGCCGCTGGATCGCGTTCCACAAGCCGCTCGGCATCGTGACCACCGCGAGCGACGAGGCGGGGCGCCGCACGGTCTTCGACCTGCTGGACGACCCCGCGGGCCTGGCCTACGTGGGGCGGCTGGACGTGAACACGACCGGCCTCCTGCTGCTCACGTCGGACGGGGAGGCGGTGCACCGGCTCACCCATCCGCGCTATCGCATCCCGCGGCACTACGTGGCGCTGGTCCACGGCCGACCCACGAGCGAGATCGAGGCCGCCGTCCGCCGCCGGGTGCTGGTGGACGGCCGCCCCGTCGTCCCCACGGAGGTGCGGGTGCGGCCGGGACGGGAGGGCAGAAGCATCGTGGACGTGACGCTCACCGAAGGGCGGAACCGCATCGTGCGGCGCTGGTGCGAGGCGATCGGCCTCAAGGTGGACCGGCTGGCACGGCTTTCGTATGGTCCGGTGCGCCTGGGCGAGCTCAAGCCCGGCGAATGGCGGCCGCTCACGCCGCGGGAGGAAGGGGCGATCTACCGCGCGATCGACCTCGCCCCGGACGAATCGGCGCGATGACGATGCAACCACCGATGGAGCGCGCATGACGACGACCGCACGGCCCCTGGTGCCCGCCGCGGACCCGGTGCCGGTGCAGCGGGTGGTGAAGGAGGTCGGCCGCCGGCTGGTGGGCCAGGATGCGATGATCGAGCGCCTGCTCGTGGGACTGCTCACGGGCGGCCACATCCTGCTCGAGGGAGTGCCCGGGCTAGCCAAGACGCTGGCGGTGCGCACGCTGGCGGAGATCATTCACGCCTCGTTCTCGCGAATCCAGTTCACCCCGGATTTGCTGCCGGCCGATCTCATCGGCACGATGGTCTTCGACCAGAAGACGCAGGAGTTCCACGTCAAGAAGGGCCCGCTCTTCGCGCAGATCATCCTGGCCGACGAGATCAATCGCGCGCCGGCGAAGGTCCAGGCGGCGCTGCTCGAGGCGATGCAGGAAAAGCAGGTCACGATCGGCGGCACCACCTTCCGTTTGGAGGAGCCGTTCCTGGTCCTCGCCACCCAGAACCCGATCGAGAGCGAAGGCACCTACCCGCTGCCGGAGGCGCAGCTCGACCGCTTCATGCTGAAGGTCCGGGTGGACTACCCCTCCCGCGACGAGGAGAAGGAAGTGCTGCTGCGCATGAGCGGCGGCCGGGACATTCCGGTGGAGCGGCTGCTGGAGCCGTCGGCCATCCTCGCGGCGCGCGGCGCCATCGCCGACCTCTACATGGACCAGAAGGTGGTGGACTACATCGTGGATCTGGTGCGGGCCACCCGGGAGCCGCAGACGGTCGGCCTGAACGAGCTCCGGCCCCTGATCGCGTTCGGCGGCTCGCCCCGCGCCAGCATCGCGCTGGCGCAGGCGGGGCGGGCCCACGCCTTCCTCCGCGGCCGCGGCTACGTGGTGCCGGAGGACGTGCGGGCGCTCGCGCCCGACGTGCTGCGGCACCGCATCGTGCTCACCTTCGAGGCAGAAGCCGAGGACCTGACCACCGACGACGTGGTGAGCCAGGTGCTCGGCGCGGTGCCGGTGCCGTAATCGCGGGGGCGCACCGCCGACGTCCCCGACGCCATGTCCGTCTCCCCCGAGATCCTGAAGCAGGTCAAATCCATCGAGCTTCGCACCCGCGGGCTCGTGGGCTCGCTGTTCGCGGGCGAGTACCGGTCCGTCTTCCGGGGGCAGGGGATGGAGTTCGCCGAGGTGCGCACCTACCAGCCCGGCGACGACTTCCGCACCATCGACTGGAACGTGTCGGCCCGCCTCGGAACGCCCTTCGTGAAGACGTTCACCGAAGAGCGCGAGCTCACGGTGATGCTGGTGGTGGATCTCTCCGGGTCCACCCGCTTCGGCGACCCGACGACCAAGGCGGGGCTCGCGGTCGAGGTAGGCTCGGTGCTGGCGCTCGCCGCGGCGGAGCAGAACGACCGCGTGGGCGCGGTGCTGTTCACCGACGCGGTGGAGCACGTGGTGCCCCCGCGAAAGGGCCGGCGGCACGCGCTGCGGGTGATCCGCGATCTCGTCGCATTCGAGCCGCAGGGCCGGCGCACCGACCTCGCGGCCGGCCTCAATTACGCCGGCCGGCTGTTGCGCCACCGGAGCATCGTGGTCGTGCTCTCCGATTTCCTGGCGGACGCGTGGGAGCGCCCGCTGCGCCGGCTCGCCTCGCGCCACGAGGTCGTGGCCATCACGGTGGACGATCCGCGCGAGGAGCGGCTCCCGGAGTCCGGCTGGATCGAGCTGGCGGACGCCGAAACCGGTCAACGCGTGCTCGTGGACACCGCAAACCGCACG
>DASSOD010000219.1:0-8659 GCA_035700905.1 Gemmatimonadales bacterium
TCTGGGTGGTGCGCGACGCTGAACGGGCGGCGCTGGAGGTGCAGGACTACGACGAGGCCGTCATCCTCTCGGCGCAAACCGCGCTGCGCGACGCAATCGGCAAGCACGATCTCGCGGAGCTCATTCAGTCGCGCGTCGAGCTCGGGCATGGGCTCAAGGTCGCGCTGGACGAGAAGATGGCGACCTGGGGCATTCAGGTGCAGTCGGTGGAGATTCGCGACGTCATCATTCCCGCCGCTCTGGAAGACGCGATGTCGCGCCAGGCGCAGGCCGAGCGGGAGCGGCAGGCGCGGATCATCCTCGGCACCGCCGAGACGGAAATCGCGCAGAAGTTCGTCGAGGCCGCAGCCGCGTACCGCGATCATCCGGCGGCCATGAACCTCCGGGCGATGAACATGCTGTACGAGAGCATCGTGAAGCGGGGTTCGCTGATGGTCGTGCCGTCGGGCCTGGCCGATTCGCTGAACGCACCATCGCTGCTCGGCGTGGTGGGCGCTAGCCGGTTCGCGCGGCAGGACGGCCCCGAGCAGGCGCGCGTGGCGAATGGCGGGGAGGCGCCCGGCCCGCGGCCGACAGCAGCGCGGGAGGTGGCGCCCGACCTGGCGTTGGTGGGTGCAGAGACCTAGGCGGGCCCGGGGTCGTAGCCGTAGCGCGGCCGGCTGAGAGGCCGGATGCCGGGCGCCAGCCTATTTTCTCTCGTTGTCGCGGCGCGCCGCCGAGCCAGCCGATCCCGAACGGCCGCCGGGCGCCCGACCTGAGACCGGACCCGAAAGCAAGGATGCAAACCGAATCGCGCTCTGCCCGCTGCCCCGCCTGCGGCGCCTCGCCGCCCGCCGGCAACTTCTGCAATTCGTGCGGCGCCGCCCTGGGCGAGCAGCGCTGCAGGAGGTGCGGCGCGGAGATTCGGGCCGGTGTGCGGTTCTGCGGCGGGTGTGGCGCGCCGGCCGGAGCGGGGCGGGCGCCGGTCGGGAGCGCCGAGGCGGTGCCGGCATTCGCGACGAGATCGAATGCCACCCCCTGGATCGCCGGAGGGCTCGCCGCGGTCCTCTGCGGTCTGCTCCTGGTCGTGCTGGTTCGCCGCGAACCGGCCGGCGCTGCGGCGGCGGCGCCCGAGGCTGCGTCGGAGATCGCGGCGCCGGCCCCCGGCGCGGCGCCGGACATCAGCTCGATGTCGCCGCGGGAACGGTTCGACCGTCTGTTCAACCGGATCATGCAGGCCGCGGAATCGGGTGACGAGGGCACCGTCGCCCGGTTCACCCCGATGGCGCTGATGGCGTACGCCCAGCTCCCCGAGGTGGACGCGGACGCCCGGTACCACGCGGCGCTGCTCAAGGCCCACACGGGCGACCCGGACGGGGCCGGGGCCCTGGGAGACTCGATCCTGGCGGGCGCCCCCGGCCATCTCTTCGGCTACATGGCGCGGGGAACCGTGGCGCGGTGGCGCAAGGACGAGAAGGCGCTCAGTGCCGCCTACCAGGGGTTCCTGCAGCACTACGACGCCGAGATGAAGGCCAACCGCGCCGAGTACGGCGAGCACGCCCGCGCGGTGGAGGACTTCCGCCGCGCGGCGCTGCGGGCTGCGGACGAGCGCTCGGCGGCGAAGGCGCGCGGCACCTGAGCCCGCGACGGCGCCGAGGTATATTTCCGTCCATGCGCATTCCGGAGTCGCCATGAAACCCGGCCACAAGTTCCTGCTGGGCGCGCTGATCATCGTGGGGAGCGTCGGCTTCCTGATCACCGAGGGCGTGAAGGAGACGGGCGTCTACTTTCTGACCCCGACCGAGCTCGCCGCCAAGACCAGCGCCGATCCGTCGTTCGTCGAGAACGTGGGGTTCAAGGTGGGGGCCAAGGTGGTCCCCGGCTCGATTCGGCGCGACCCCGCCGGCCGCCGGATCGACTTCGAGGTGTCCGACGGCGTGAAGACCTATCCCGTCACCTACCGCGGCCTCGTGCCCGACACCTTCACCGACGCCAACGACATCGAGGTGGTGGTCGAGGGGCGGCTCGGGCGGGACGGGGTGATCCGCGCGACGGACGTGCTGGCCAAATGCGGCTCCCGCTACGAGGCCCGGTTCGAGCCCAAGAAGGCCTGACGCTTCGATGACCCTCCTCGGCGATTTCGCGCTCTGGCTGGCGCTCCTCATCGGCGGCTGGGCGGCGGCCATCGGCTTTTCGGGCAGGTGGCGCGCGCGCCCCGAGCTGGCCCGCACCGTGAGCCGCTCGGCCCACGCGATCCTCTTCTGCATGCTCGTGGCCGCGATCTCGCTCTGGAAGGGGCTGATCACCCACGACTTCAACATCGAGTACGTCGCCGCCTACACCTCCCGGAACCTGCCGCCCTACTACATCGTGTCCGCGTTCTGGGCGGGGCAGAAGGGCTCCCTCCTCTTCTGGGCCGTGGTGCTCTCGATCTTCGGCAGTCTGGCCCAGCTGCTCACGTCCCGGCGCTACGCCGATCTCCTCCCCTACGTCGCCGCGGTCACCTCCGGCGTCGTGGTGTTCTTCGTGAGCGTGATGGTGTTCTCGGCCAACCCGTTCGAGCGGCTGCCCTTCACCCCGCCGGACGGCCGCGGGCTCAATCCGCAGCTGCAGAACGCCGGCATGGTCATCCACCCGCCGATGCTCTACCTGGGCTACATCAGCATCACGGTGCCGTTCGCCTTCGCCGTGGCGGCGCTGCTCTCCCGCAAGCTCGACACGGGGTGGATCCACGCCATCCGGAAGTGGACGCTCGTCTCCTGGCTGTTCCTGTCCGTCGGGATCACGCTGGGAATGTGGTGGGCGTACGTGGAGCTCGGCTGGGGCGGCTACTGGGCCTGGGACCCGGTGGAGAACGCGAGCTTCCTCCCCTGGCTCACCATGACGGCGTTCCTCCACTCGGTGATGATCCAGGAGAAGCGGGGGATGCTGAAGCGCTGGAACCTGGGCCTGATCATCGGGACCTTCCTGCTGAGCATCTTCGGCACGTTCATCACCCGCTCCGGCGTGATCTCGAGCGTGCACAGCTTCACCCAATCGAACGTGGGCTACTTCTTCCTGGCGTTCCTCATCTTCGCCGGGGTCACCGCGTTCACGCTGCTCTACACCCGCTGGCCGCTGCTCGAGGCCGACGCCCGGCTCGACTCCGTGGTGAGCCGCGAGGCGGCCTTCCTCTTCAACAACCTGCTGCTCGTCGGCATCGCCTTCTCGGTGCTCTGGGGGACCCTCTTCCCGATCCTCTCCGAGCTGGTGCGGGGCAGCAAGATCACGGTCGGTCCGCCCTTCTTCAATCGGGTCAACGTGCCGCTCGGCCTGCTGCTGCTCGGGCTCACCGGCGTGGGGCCGCTGATCGCGTGGCGGCGCGCGTCGCCCGAGAACCTGAAGCGCCAGTTCGTCGCCCCGGGCCTCGCGGGGCTCGCGACCTTGGCCCTCCTGTTCGCGCTGGGCGTGCGCGACATCTACCCGCTCGTGGCCTTCGCGCTCGCCGGCTTCGTGGCCGGCACCATCGTGCAGGAGTTCTGGCGGGGCGTCCGCGCCCGCGTGCGAATGCATCATGAGGCGCCCCCGCTGGCGCTGGCGCGGCTCATCGCCCGCAACCGCCGCCGCTACGGCGGGTACATCGTGCACGTCGGCGTGATCACCTACTTCGTGGCGTTCGCCGGCTACGCGTTCAAGCGGGAGCAGGAGGCCACGCTCCGGCCCGGCCAGTCGGTGGAGGTGCGGAGCCCGTTCGGGCACACGTACCGCTTCACCCACATGGGGATCTCGCAGTACGAGGCGCTCAACCGCATCGTCTCCGCGGCGACCGTCGAGGTGTTCGAGGACGGGAAGCGGCTGGGGCTCATCACCTCGGAGAAGCGGCAGCACGTGGACAGCTTCAAGCGGCCCACCTTCGAGCCGTCCACCGAGGTCGGGATCCGGAGCGGGCTGCGCGAGGACGTCTACGTCGTCTTCGCGGGAGCCGTGAACGGCACCGAGGAGGCGGTCTACCGCTTCAACATCAACCCGTTGGTGTGGTGGGTGTGGGCCGGCGGTTTCATTCTGGCATTCGGCGGACTGGTGACGATGTGGCCGGGGGGCGGACCGACCGTGCGGGCCCCGCGTCAGGTGCAGGCGGGATACGAGGCCTCGCTCGCGGGCGCGGGTCGCTGAGGTGGACATGACGGCGGACGGGAGCACCGGCATGCGAAGCCTTCGCCCTGCGGCGATCGACCGCCGCAGGTTCCTCGCGGCCGCGCTCGCCGCGGCGCTCGCGCCCCGGGGGCGCGCGCTGGCGCAGGAGCCGCAGGGGCCGCTCGCGGGCGAGGGCGCCAACGGCACCCTGCGCGATCCCACCGTCGTGGGCCGGGAGCGGACCCCGACCGACCCGAGCGACAACAGCGAGGCCATCAAGCTGATCGAGCAGCGGCTGCACTGCACCTGCGGCTGCAACCTCGACATCTACACCTGCCGCACGACCGACTTCACCTGCACCTACTCGCCGGCGCTCCACCGCGAGGTGGTGGCGCTGTACGACGACGGCAAGACGGCCCAACAGATCCTGAACGCGTTCGTCGCCAAGTACGGTGAGAAGGTGCTGATGGCGCCCAGGCCGGAAGGATTCAACCTGGCGGGCTACCTGGTGCCCGGCGCGGCGATCGCGGCCGGTGGCGCGGCGCTGCTGCTGGTGATCGGGCGGCGCACGCACGAGGTGGCCGCGGCCGCCGGCGCGGCGGGCGCCGCGCCCCCGGCCGGCGCCCCCGCCACGCCGGAGGAGCTGGAGCGGCTCCGGCGGGCGCTGGAGACGGTGGAGGATTGATGCTGCTCGAGGCGGTGGCGGCGGTGCTGGTGGCCGTGCTCGCTTTGTGGTTCGTGCTGCAGCCGCTCTTCCACCCCGCCGCCGCGCCGCCCGCGCCGTACGAGCCGCTCGAGCCGGAGGAAACGCCCACCGGCCGCGCGCTCACCGCGCTCAAGGAGATCGAGTTCGACCGCGAGACCGGGAAGCTCTCCGACGCCGACTACCAGGAGCTCAAGGACAAGTACACCGTGGCGGCCGTGGCGGCGATGCGCGCCGACCGCGCGGCCGGCGCGCCGGAGGACCTCGAGCAGATGATCGCGGCGCGGGTGCGCCGGCTCCGCGCCGGGCCCGGCGCGGAGCCGGCCTGCCCCACCTGCGGCCCGCGGCCCGAGCCCGACGCGATCTTCTGCTCGACCTGCGGCGCGCGCCTTCAGGCGCCGCCGGCCTGCGCCGCCTGCGGCGCTCCCCTCCAGCCCGACGGCCACTTCTGCGAGGCGTGCGGGCGGCGCGTCGCCGCGTAGCCGCGCCTACCACCCGTACCTGAGGCCGAGCGCGACGTTGGCCGCCGGCATGATCCGCCGCTCGACGTCGGCGGGAAGATCCGCCTGCTCGAACACCGATCCGCTGATGCCGGTGCGCGCCCGGAGCGTCCCCGCGATCCGCCGTCCGAGCGGCACCAGCATCTCCAGCCCGACCTGCCCGCCGATCCGGGTGCGCGCGGACTCCCCCTCCGACTTCCAGATATCCACGGTGGGGCCGCCGAACGCCCGGAGCTGAACCACCGGGCCGAGGGTGGCGAGCCGCCACGCGGCTTCGGGCGTGACCTGCCACCAGGTGACCGCGCCCTTGACGGCGGTGAGGATCTCGTCTCCCTCGGCGCCGAGGCTGCTCTCTGCGTATTGCACGCCGATGCCCACGCGCCCCCGGCCCAGGGCGCGGTCCACCCGGAGCCCGAAGGTGGTCGGGCGGTAGGGGCGCACCGCCGGCGTCGGGTTCGGCGGGATGGAGCGCGTTCCGCCCCAGAACCGCGACAGACCCAACTCCGCACCGATGCCCCATCCACCGCTCTGGCTCGCGAGCATCCGGGGCGACCCACCGACTGCGAGCACCGCGAGGACCACTCCAAGGCCAAGGCGCACGGAAACGCTCCCGGGTTGGGGGAGGCCTGCGGCCTCCCCGGGTGGAACGGCTCAGCGCATCTGCAGGTTGAGCGCGCCGGTGGTGATGTTGTTCTCGCCCTTCACGATCCAGTTGGCGCCGGCCCGGAACTCGCCGGCCACGGCGTCCTGCACCGCGTCGCCGACGTAGTCGTCCTGCGTGGTGATGACGGACCAGACGGCCTGCAGGATCTTCTGGAACGCGGTGGCGCGGTTCCAGTACCGCACCAGCCCCGCGGTGGTGTCCCGACCCGCCGTGAGCCGGCGGTACACGCTGTCCACCGTGTTGAGCGCGGTGCGGAACCGGTCGGCGTCCATCTTGATCTGGCAGGCCCCGTCGTCGTCCTCCACCACGACGACGCGCATGCTGTTGCCCGGGTGGGCGGCCTTGTAGTTGTTGATCTGCGTCTGGCTGAAGAGCAGCACGTTGCCGGACCAGCTGGTGGCGTTCTGATCGTAGAAGTACGGCGCCGCCTGCTTTTCGCCGGCGCACTGGTAGTCCCGGAGCGAGTCGCTGGTGCCGGCCTGCCCCAGCACGTGCACCTCAAATTCGGGGGAGCCCTTCAACCAACCCTCAAACGTGCCCGTGAACGCGGCATAGGTCATCCAGAGGCCGGGCGACGAGCCGCCGCCCGTGGTGCCGCCCCCGCAGGTTTGCGCGGCGATGGGCCCGGTACCGCCGTACGGGCACACCTCGGAAGGCCCGACCAGCGCCGCCTGGGAAAAGTCGGTCTCCTGGGGCACGAGCGCGAGAACCGGGGTTGCGGGCGGGCTGTCCGCGCTCAGCACCTGGCGGCGGCCCTGGGTGTCGAACGCCACCGGGGCCTCGTGGTCGTGGAGCTGGGTGGCCACCAGGATCTCCCCGCCGCCGGCCCAGGCCGCGCGGTGCGCCGGCACCGGAAGGTAGAGCTCGAGCGGGATCGCCGCGGCGGCCTCCGCGCGGAACCCGCGCTCGCCGATGCCGGCCGCACGTGCGAGCGCCGCCCCGGCCGGCGCCGCCCCGCCGTTCACGTAGGTCTGGAACTGGAGCTTGTGCTCCCGCGCTTGGGACCGGTCGAGATCCGCCTTGAGCCGCGCGCGGATGGACGGATCCCGGAGCGCGAGCGCGACGGTGCGCGCGAGCGACTCGAGCCTGGCGCGCGGATCCTGGGGCAGCGCGGCGCGCGCCGCGTCGGGCCTGGCGTCATCGCTGGTATCGGCGGTGGGCGACGGCCGCTCGCCGCACGCCGCGACGATCGCGACGAGCGCGATCGCGGCGAGCCGGGTGGTGCTGGACATGGGAGGCTCCTTGGCTGGGGACGTGCGCCGACGGCGAGCGCGGAAGCGACGGCGCGCTCAACCTAGAGGCGCGGCCGCGCCGGCCGTGATGCTTTCCCCGCGCCGCCGGGCGAAAAGCCGCGCCCCAGCACCCGCGTCCCCCAGCACCCCCGACTGGCGCGTCCCGGGGCGACTAGGCACATTCTCCGCCGCCCTTTGGCCGCTCGTACCCGCATCCCCAACTCCATCGAGGCGTTCCGTGCCGTCGTGGCGCGCGTGGCTCCTGCTCGTGCTCACCGTCCTCATGCCGGCCACGGGCGCGGCCCAGCGCCCTGCCGCCCCGCCGCGCACCGCCCCGCCGCCGCGCGTATCCGAGGCCGTGCCGGGCGCCGTGGCCGCGGCCCTCGTTCTCCAGGGCGGCACGCTGGTGAACCCCGGGCGGCCGCCGATCCCGAACGCCGTGGTCGTCGTGCGCGGCAGCCGTGTCGTCTGCGCGGCGCGGGCGGCGGCGTGCGCCATCCCGCGCGGGGCCCGGGCGGTGAGCGTGAAGGGACTCTTCGTGGCGCCGGGTCTCATGGACGCGCACGTGCACTACTCCCAGACCGGCTGGGTGGACGGCCGGCCCGACGCGGTGGACCTGCGAGCGAGCTATCCCTACGACTCGGTGGTCGCCGACCTCGCCGCGCATCCCGAGCGGTTCCACCGCGCCTGGCTCTGCAGCGGGGTCACCGGCGTCTTCGACGTGGGCGGCTACGCCTGGACCCTGGACCTGGCGAAGCGCACGGTCGAGGCCTCCGACGCGCCCCGAGTGCGCGCGGCGGGGCCGCTGCTCTCGACCATCGACCACTGGGTGACGCTCCCGGTCGAGCCGCAATTCGTGCCCATGCGAAGCGACTCGATCGTCCGCGCCTCCGTGCGCGCGCTCGCGCGACTCGGCTCGGCGGCGGTCAAGGTGTGGAACATCCCCGTTCCGGACACCCTGACGCCGCGGATGGCCGACCTGCTCATGGCCGCGGGGGACGAGTCGCGCAAGGCGGGCATGCCGCTCATCGTGCACGCCACGTCGTTGGCGAAAGCGAGGGAGGCGGTGGCCGCGGGCGCCTCCGTGCTGGTGCACAACGTCTTCGAGGACACGGTGGACCAGGCCTTCGTGGAGTCGGTGCGGCAGCGCGGCATCATCGTCGTGCCCACGCTCACCGTCCTCGAGGGCTACGCCGACGTGCGGTTCGGCCGCTCGACGGCGGAGCGCTACCCGCTCGACTGCGTGGACTCGCTCACCCGCAGCCGCCTGGAGCACCCGCTGCCGGAAAGCGTGCGGCTTCCGCGGCCGGAGGCGGGCGAGCGCATGCGGCGCCGGCTGGAGGAGGCGGCCACCATCTCCCCGGAGAACCTGCGCCGCCTCTACGCGGCGCACGTCGCGATCGCGGCCGGAACCGACGCCGGCAACCCCGGCACCGCGCACGGGCCGTCGCTCTATCGCGAGCTGGAC
>DASSOD010000220.1:0-2984 GCA_035700905.1 Gemmatimonadales bacterium
GGCGTTCGGCGTCTGGCGCGACGCGGGCCGGCTCAACGCGTACCGCACCTACGTCGCGCCCCGCGCGGGCGGCGGCGCCGCCGTGGTGTGGGCCAGCGTGGCGCAGGGCGATCTCCGCGGCACCGGCCGCACGCTCGCGGCCGCGTGGGAGAACCTGAAGGGCGCGGCGGCGCCGATTCCGGTCGCGCCCCCCGCGGCGTCGCTGGACGAGGCGCGGCGCTGGTTCCGCGCCGCCGACAGCGCGATACGCGCGGGCGACTGGGCCGGCTTCGGCCGCGCCTTCGACGCGCTGCGGCACACCCTCGGCGCCGACCGCGAATCGCTCCCGCCCTGAGCTTGCCCGCCCCACCACGCCCGGATAGGTTGCACCCGCTTTTGGACCCCCCGGGAGGCGCATGCGGACGGCGGTGCTCGCACTCGGCGGCAACGCCCTCGCCCCAGCCGGCGAGCCGGCGACGATCACGAATCAGTTCCGCCACGCGCGCGAGAGCGTCGCGCCCATCGTCCAGCTGGCCCGCGACGGGTGGGGCCTCGTCATCGTCCACGGGAACGGCCCCCAGGTGGGCGACGAGCTCGCCCGCAACGAGCTCGCCCGGCGCACCGTCGAGCCGCTTCCGCTCGGCGTGCTCGTGGCGGTCACGGCGGGATGGATCGGCTACATGCTGCAGCAGTCGCTCCAGAACGCGCTCCGCGCCGCGCGCGTGGAGCGTGACGTGGTCACCGTCCTCACCCAGACCATCGTGGATCAATATGATCCCGCCCTCAACCGTCCGGTGAAGCCGATCGGCCACGCGCTCCCCGAGGCGTATGCCCATCAGCTGGGCGAGGCCGGGCTCGCCGTGGGGCGCGACGGCGCGGGCAACTGGCGCCGGCTCGCCGCGAGCCCCGCGCCCGTCGGCGTGCTCGAGTTTCCGGTGGTGAAGCGCCTGGCGGAGCAGGGGACGATCGTGATCGCCGCGGGCGGCGGCGGGCCGCCGGTGTACGATCATCCGCTCCTCGGCTGGGAGGGTCTCGACGCGGTGGTGGACAAGGACCGCGTGGCGGCGATCCTCGCGCGGCAGCTCGGCGCCGACGTGCTCATGATCCTCACCGACGTGGACGCGGTGTACGCGGAATGGGGAACGCCCGCGCGCCGGCCCCTGCGCCGCCTCGGGCTGGCCGAGGTGGAGGCGCTGGTCGCCGCCGGCGGGGTGAACGAGGGCGGCATGAAACCCAAGGTGCAGGCGGCGGCGAGCTTCGTCGCGGCGGGCGGCGATCGCGCGGTGATCGCGCGGCTCGCCGACGGGCCCGCCGCGCTCCGCGGCCGCGCGGGCACCACCATCGCGAGGACGGCGTGAACCTCCACGAGTATCAGGCCCGCGCCCTGCTCAAGGCGCAGGGCATTCCGATGCTGGACGGCGACGTCGCGTCCACGCCGACCGAGGCCGAGGCCATCGCGCGGCGCCTCGGCGGGACGGTGGTCATCAAGGCGCAGGTGCACGCCGGCGGCCGGGGCAAGGCCGGCGGCGTGCGGCTCGCGCGCAGTCCCGCCGAAGCGCTGGACCACGCGGCCGACATCCTCGGCATGCGGATCAAGGGGCTCGAGGTGCACAAGGTGCTGGTGGTGCCCGCGGCGGAGATCGCGACCGAGAGCTACGTCGGCCTGATCATGGACCGCGCCACCCAGGGTCCCGTCTTCATGGTGAGCGCGGCGGGCGGCGTGGACATCGAGGAGGTGGCGGCCGCGGCGCCCGACAAGATCGCGCGCCGCGCGGTGGACCCGACCTACGGGCTCTTTCCCCACCAGGCGCTGGCGCTTGCGTTCGCGCTGTACCGCGACTTCTCCCAGGTGAAGGCCGCCGCCGACATCATGCAGCGGCTCTACACCGCCTTCGTCGCCAACGGGTGCTCGCTCGCCGAGATCAACCCCCTCGCCACCACCCCGGACGGCCGGGTGCTCGCGCTCGACGCCAAGATGGTGATCGACGACAATGAGCTCTTCTGGCGCCCCGACCTCGGCCTGCTGCGGGACGACACGGCCGAAGAGCCGAGCGAGGCGGCCGCCCGCCGGGCCAACCTGTCGTTCATCAAGCTCGACGGCAACGTGGGCTGCGTGGTGAACGGCGCCGGGCTCGCGATGGCCACGATGGACCTGGTCAAGTACTACGGCGGCGAGCCCGCCAACTTCCTCGACATCGGCGGCAGCTCGAGCCCGGAGAAGGTGGTCAACGCGCTCAAGATCATCACCGCCGACCGGCGGGTGAAGGCGATCCTCTTCAACATATTCGGCGGCATCACCCGGACCGACGACGTGGCCAACGGCATCGTGGCCGCCACGCGCCAGTTCAAGGTGGACGTGCCCATCGTCATCCGGCTCACCGGCACCAACGAGGCCGAGGCGATCCGGATCCTGAACGAGGTGGGCATGCCCGCGCTGAGCGACATGGACGACGCGGTGCGGAAGGTGGTGCAGCTCGCGCGGGAGGCGGCGTGAGCGTCTTCGTGGACCGGCATACGCGGCTGCTGGTGCAGGGCATCACCGGCCGCGAGGGGTCCTTCCACGCGCGGCAGATGATCGAGTACGGCACCAACGTGGTGGCCGGGGTGACGCCGGGGAAGGGCGGGCAGCTCTTCGACGCGAAGGTGCCGGTGTTCAACACCGTGGCCGACGCGGTCCGGGAGACGGCGGCGAACGCCACCGTCATCTACGTCCCGCCGATGGCGGCCGCCGCGGCGGTGATCGAGGCGGCCGACTCGGGGATTCCCCTCGTCGTCTGCATCACGGAGGGCATTCCGGTGATGCACATGAGCCGCACGATGCCGTTCGTGCGGAGCCGCGGGGTGCGGCTCGTCGGGCCGAACTGCCCCGGGCTCATCGCGCCCGGGGCGCGCGCCAAGGTCGGCATCATTCCCGGCAGCATCTGCCTGCCGGGCCGGGTGGGCGTGGTGTCGCGGAGCGGGACGCTCACCTACGAGGTGGTGCACCACCTCACCCGCGCCGGCAT
>DASSOD010000221.1:0-2809 GCA_035700905.1 Gemmatimonadales bacterium
CGGATCCACCGCGCCGAGCGGGCGGTGACGGCCGGGCCCGCCCGCACCGGGGTCGCCTCGGCGGCCGAGCCGGCCGCCGGGCCGGCGCCCGCCGCGGGTCCGGCGCGGGAGCGCGTCGCCGCGATCGACGTCGGCTCCAACTCCATCCGGCTGCTCGTGGCCGAGTGGGACCCGGCCTCCGGCATCAGCGTCATCGACGAGGTTCGAGACCAGCCCCGGCTGGCGCAAGGCGTCGCGACGACCGGCCGCCTCGACGACCTGGCCGTCGCCCGCGCGATGGAGAGCCTCGCGCGGATGCGGGAGGTGTGCCGGCGGCGGGGCGTGCGGCGGATCGCCGCGGTGGCCACGGCCGCGGTGCGCGAGGCCACGAACGGCGAGGCGTTCGCCCGGCGGGTGCGCGAGGAGCTCGACATCCCGCTCCGCGTGGTGGACGCCGAGACCGAGGCGGCGCTCAGCTACCGGTCGGTGGCGCATCACTTCCCGCTCGCCGGCGAGCGCGCCCTGGTGGCGGACATCGGCGGCGGCAGCCTCGAGCTGATCGGCGCGGTGGACGGGCTGGTGGAGCTCACCCGCTCGCTGCCGCTCGGCGCCGTGCGGCTCACCGAGCTCCACCTGGGCGGGAAGGGCGGCGACCAGCGCCGGGCGGTGCAGCGCCTCCGCGGGCAGGTGCGCAAGCAGATCAAGAAGAGCTTCCGCGCCCGCGAGTGGACCGGCGCCACCGTCATCGGATCCGGCGGCACCTTCACCAGCCTGGGCCGGATGGCGATCGCGCGGCGCGGGCTCCCGATCCCCGAAGCCATTCACGGCGTGACCGTCGCCACGCCCGAGGTGCAGACGCTCCTCGACTGGCTGGCCGGCCTCTCGCCCGCGCAGCGGCGCTCCGTGCCCGGACTCAACCCGCAGCGCGCCGACATCATCGTGGCCGGGCTCGCCGTCGCGGCCGAGCTGCTCACGGTGGTGGATGCGCGGAGCGTCACGGTCAGCGCCTTCGGGCTCCGCGAAGGTCTGCTGCTCGAGATGGTGGGCGGCGCGCCGGCGCCCGCGTCCGACCGGCTCCGGCTCATGCGCGAGTTCGTCGAGCGCTGCCAGTCCGACCGGCCGCATGTCGAGCACGTGCGCGAGCTCGCGCTCGCCCTCTTCGAGCAGCTGGCCGGCCCCCTCGGCGCGGCGGCGGAGGAGCGCTCGGTGCTCGAGGCGGCGGCGCTGCTGCACGACGTGGGGCAGCTGGTGAGCTACCGCAACCACCACAAGCACAGCTACCAGCTCATCATGCACGCCGACCGGCTGAACCTCGCCGCCCGCGAACGCGAGCTGGTCGCGCTGGTGAGCCGGTACCATCGCGGCAAGGGCCCGCGGCGCAAGCACGAGGAGTTCGCCGCGCTCTCCAGCGAGGATCAGGGCGTGGTGCGCCGGATGAGCGCGCTCCTCCGGGTGGCCGACGGCCTCGACCGGGGCCACACGTCGAGCGTGGCGCAGGTCCGGACCGCCGCCGCGACGGACCGGATGACGATCGAGGTCGGGCCGCGCACGCCCGGGGCCGACGTGTCGCTGGAGGTGTGGGGAGCGGCGCGGAAGGCCGATGTGCTGGAGAAGCTGCTCGACCGCGAGGTCGTGATCCAGCCGGCCGGGTGAACGGCCTGAAGGAATGCGATCCTAGAGCGCGTCGAGCCGTGCCTGGAGCAATTCGCCCAGGCGGCTCGTAACCGGCCCCGGCCGGCCCGCGCCCACCGCCGTGCCGTCCACCGCCGTCACCGGCATCACGTCGGTCGTCGTTCCCGTGAGGAACACCTCGGTCGCGCGGGCGAGATCCTCCACGTCGAGCGGATGCTCGCGCGCGGCGAGCCCCTCCCCCGCCGCCAGCTCCAGCACCACCTCGCGCGTGATGCCCGGCAGAATCCACGGCCCGTTCGGATGGGTGCGGATCACGTTGTCCACCACCGCGAACACGTTGGTGTGGGTGCCCTCGGTGATCGTGAGCCCGCGCGCCAGAATCGCCTCGTACGCGCCCCGCACCGCCGCGCGCTGGTTCGCCAGCACGTTGGGGAGGAGGTTCACGGCCTTCACGTCGCAGCGCTGCCAGCGGACGTCGGGCTGCAGGATCGCGGCCACGCCGCGCGCCCGCTGCTCCACGCGCGGGGCGAACGGCGTGACCGTCACCAGCACCGTGGGCGCCGTGCCCGGCGGGGGAAAGGCATGACGCCGCGGCGCCGCGCCGCGGCTCACCTGGATGTACACCGTCGCCTCGCCCTCCAGCAGCGCATTCCGGTGGAGCAGCTCCCCGGCGGCGGCCATGGGGTCCATGCCGAGCGCGGCGGGGTCGGGCAGCTCGAGGGCGCGGATCCCAGCTGCCAGCCGCGCCAGGTGCCGCTCCGGCTCGAAGTAGCGCCCGCGAATGGCCCGGAGCACCTCGTACACCGCATCGCCGAAGAGGAACGAGCGATCGTCGATCGAGACCTTGGCCCGCTCCCGCGGCAGGAACTCTCCGTTCAGGTAGACGATGTCGCTCATCGCGCGAGGAGCTCCGAAAGGGCCGGGGCGCTGCCGCCGAGGATACCGGCGAGTCCCACGGTGCTCGAGGTGCCCAGCCGGTTCGCGCCGGCGGCCAGCAGCGCGAGCGCCTGCGCCGCCGTCCGGATGCCGCCGGCGGCCTTCACGCCCACCTCCGGACCCACCGCCGCGCGCATCCGGCGCACGGCGTCCGCGGTCGCTCCGCCGGCCGGGTGAAACCCGGTGGACGACTTCACGAACGCGGCGCCGCCGCGGACCGCCGCCGCGCACGCCGCGTCCAGCTCCTGCGGCGAGAGCGCGG
>DASSOD010000222.1:0-3883 GCA_035700905.1 Gemmatimonadales bacterium
GGAGCCGGTCCGGGATCCGGTCGAGCGCGCCCTGCCAGGCGGCGGGCTTGAGCTCCCACTCGGACGGGGGGAGGTCCACGCCGTCGAATTCGCGAGTATACTGGCGGACGGCATCGTCGCCGCGCTCGCGGACGTCGGCCAGAATCCGGGCGACCTGGTCGCGGGTCGAGGGATCTCCGTCGCCGGGGCGCGGCAGGAGGGGGGCGAGTTGCTCGAACGGGGGGACCGACAGGCGGCGGATCACGGCGGCACTCGCGCTAAGCTCGCTTGTCTGTTAGACTTATAAGGCATATGGAGCCGCCGGAACCCACCTCGGCCGCGCTGGGCCTCGTCGCGGTCGCTCTTCTGGTCCTCGCGAACGCGTTCTTCGTGGCGACGGAGTTCGCGCTGGTGAGCTCGCGGAAGACGCGACTGGACGAGATGATCCGGAGCGGCGACCGCAAAGCTACCCTGGCCCGCAGGGCCATACAATCGCTCGACCGCACCATTTCCGCGACCCAGCTCGGCATCACGCTGGCCTCGCTCGGGCTCGGCTGGATCGGCGAGCCGGCCGTGGCTCGGCTCATCGCGGGGTGGTTCAGCCCGCTCCCGCCCGCGGTGGCCGGGGTTGCCATGCATTCGGTGGCGACCATCATCGCGTTCTCGCTCATCACCTACGTCACCATCATCCTGGGCGAGCTGGTGCCCAAGGCGTTCGCGCTGGTGCACCCCGAGACGGTGGCCAAGTGGACCTCGGGGCCGCTCCTCGCGTTCGCGTGGGTGATGGCCGGCCCGATCGCGCTCCTCAAGGGGAGCTCCAACCGCCTGCTCAACCTGTTCGGGATCAACCCGCCGGGCGCCAGCGAGCGGCTGCACTCGCCGGAGGAGATCCGGATGCTGGTGGAGCAGAGCGAGGAGGGCGGGAAGCTGCTGCAGGAGGACGCGCGGCTGCTGGAGGGCGTCTTCGAGTTCAGCGAGAAGACGGCGCAGGAGGTGATGACGCCGCGCACCCAGATGGTGGCGCTCGAGGCCGACATGACGGTGGAGCAGGCGGCGGACGAGGTGGCGCGCGAGCGGCGGAGCCGTTACCCCGTGTACACCGATTCGCTGGACGAGATCGTGGGCGTGGTGCACGCGAAGGACATCCTGAGCGCCCTCCGCGCCCGGCCGGGGCAGCCGATCCGCAGCGTGATGCGGCCCCCGGTCTTCGTGCCGGGGACGCGCGAGGTGGAGGACGTGCTGGCCGACATGAAGCGGCTCAAGACCCATCTCGCCGTCGTGCTGGACGAGTACGGCGGGACGGCGGGGCTGGTCACGATGGAGGACCTGCTGGAGGAGATCGTCGGCCCGATCTACGACGAGTACGAGACCGAACGTCCACCGCCGCCGGTGGGCGGACCGGTGCTGGACGGCGCGCTCCCCATCTCCGAGTTCAACTCGGAGTACGAGGCGGAGCTGGATGACCGCGACTACACGACTCTGGGCGGCTACGTCTTCGGCCAGCTCGGCCGGTTGCCCAAGCCCGGAGACCGGGTGCGCGCCGGCCGCTTCGAGTTCGAGGTCGCGGAGATGGAGGGCCGCCGGGTGAAGACCATCCGCCTGCACCAGGTGCAGCCCGAGGAGGCCGGGAAGGGCGCCGAGGAGCGCTGAGGTCCGCGGCGGGATATCTTCACCCACCATGTCCCGCAGCTCCATCGCCGCGATCCCTCCCGGCGCGCTCGACCTCACCGGCGACGCGGTGCGCCGCCGCCGCGCCCTGCAGCGCGCCATGCTGGCGGTGCTGGAGGGGGCCGGGTACGAGGAGCTGAGCCCGCCGACCTTCGAGTACGAGGACGTCTTCCGCCGAGCCGGCGGAGCGGACGTGGCGGAGCGGCTCATCCGCTTCGTGGACCGCGACGGCCGGATCCTCGCGCTTCGCTACGACTTCACCTCCAGCATCGCGCGCGTGGCCGCCACCCGGTTCGCCGGTGCGGCGCGGCCGCTGCGCCTCTCCTACTCCGGCACCGTGTACCGGCAGGAGCCGGAGCGCGGCGGTCGGGCGCGCGAGACCCTGCAGGTGGGCGCCGAGCTGCTGGGCCAGGGCGATGCGGCGGCGGACGTCGAGATCGTGCGGCTCACGCTCGCGCTGCTCAAGGCGGCGGGGCTGTCGGACTTCCAGCTCAACCTGGGGCACGCGGGCGTGCTCGCCGGCGGGCTCGCGGCGCTGGACGAGACGCTCCGCGCCGACGTGCGCCGCTGGATAGACCGGAAGGACCGGGGCAGCCTGGCGCGCGCGCTCCGGGGACGGGGAGACGACGCGCGAGCGCTGCTCGAGCTGCCCTTCGTGATCGGCCGGCGCGACGCGCTCGACGCGGCCCTCCGCGGCGCCCCCGACGGCGCCCGCGCCGGGCTCGAGCACCTCGCGGCGCTCGATGCCGCGCTGGAGCCGGCCGAGCGGGGGCACATCGTGTACGACCTGGGCGAGGTCCGCGGGCTCGACTACTACACCGGGATCCACTTCGAGCTGTTCGTGGCGGGCGCCGGCCGCGCCGCCGGAGCGGGCGGCCGCTACGACGAGCTCATGGGCCGGTTCGGCATGGCGATGCCGGCGGTGGGCGTCTCGCTCGATCTCGACGCGCTGGCGGAGATCTCCGGGTGACCCGGCTTCGCGTGGCGCTGGCGAAGGGCCGCTTGTACGAGCCCTCCATCGAGCGCTTCCGCCGCGCGGGCGCCGAGCCCGCGCCCGACGCCGGGCGCCGGCTGCTCATTCCGTCCAGCGACCCCCGGATCGAGTTCCTGGTGGTGAAGCCGGGCGACGTGCCGGTATACGTCGAGAGCGGCGCGGCCGACCTGGGCATCACCGGCACCGACGTGCTCCGCGAGACGGCGGCCGACGTGCTGGAGCCGCTCGAGCTGGGCTTCGGCTACTGCCGGCTCGTGGTGGCGGCGCCCGCGCGCACGCCGTACCCCCAGCTCCCCGGCGGCCGCACCGCGCGCGTGGCTACCAAGTATCCCCGCCTGGCGCGGGAGCACTTCAACGCGCTGGGCCGCCCGGTGGACATCGTGCACGTGGGCGGCTCGGTGGAGGTGGCGCCGCTCCTCAACCTGTCGCACTGGATCGTTGACCTGGTGGACACGGGAAACACGCTCCGGGCGAACGGCCTGGTGGAGCACGAGACGATTCTCGAGGTCGGCGCGGTGCTGGTGGCCAACCGCGCGAGCCAGAAGCTCAAGCTCGAGGCGTACCTCGACCTGATGCGGCGGCTGCAGGCGGACTGAACGGCGGCATCGCCGCGCCGGCTCACCCCGGCGGCAGGCTGTTCCGGGCGAGCCGCGCGGCGAGCTCGAGCGCCGCGCGCATGGACGACGGGTCGGCCCGCGCCGTGCCCGCGATGTCGAAAGCGGTGCCATGGTCGGGCGAGGTGCGGATGAACGGCAGCCCGAGCGTGACGTTCACCGCCTCGCCGAAGGCCGCCACCTTGATCGCGGTCATTCCCACGTCGTGATACGGCGCCAGCACGACGTCGAACTCTCCGCGCAAAGCCCGCACGAACACCGTATCGGCCGGGAGCGGTCCGGCCGCGCCGAGCGCCTCGGCGGCGGGGCGGAGGACGCGCTCGTCCTCGTCGCCGAAGAGGCCGGACTCGCCCGCGTGGGGGTTGAGCGCGCAGACCGCGAGCCGCGGCGACGGGATGGCGAACTGCTCGCGGAGCGCGCGCTGGGTGATGCATCCCGTCCGCACGACGCGCTCCGTCGTGAGGAGCGCCGGCACGTCGCGGAGCGCCACATGGGTCGTCACCAGCACGACGCGGAGCGTCCGCGCGGCGAGCATCATCGCCACCTCGACGCCGCCGGCGAGGTGGGCGAGCCACTCGGTGTGACCGGGATAGGGGAAGCCGGCGAGGTGGAGCGCGTGCTTGTGCGC
>DASSOD010000223.1:0-19703 GCA_035700905.1 Gemmatimonadales bacterium
TGCGTCCGGGCTCCGCGTAGAGGTCGACCACCGAGGAGCGGCTGCTCCGGGTGGGTGAGCGCGGTTCGATCCGCGAGGAAGAGGAAGGAGCGAAACGATCCGGGAGCGAGCAGCGACGGGAGCTGCTCCGGTGTGACGCCCTCGTCCGCCGGGTCGCTCACGAATTCGACGTAAGCCTGGAACGTAGCAACGGCTTCACGGGATGCCTCCCTGGCGGGCTCGCAACGCCCGCGAGCTGCGGGCTGGGCGGTGCCCGGGCTCCGGGTCCCGACAACGTACCGCTCGCCGCGCACCCTGGCAGCCGCCCCGGATCACGGTGTAGATTACTCCCCGCGGCTTACTCCCGACGCTTCAAGGAGATAGGATGTCCGGCGGTATCGATCTCGCCCGCCTCGAGGATCCCGCGATTCGGCCGGCCGGCGAGAAGGTGCTGCGCGGGGAGCGCCTCGCCGCCGAGGACGCGCTGGCGCTCTACGCCACCCACGACCTCCTCGGGCTGGGCCTCCTGGCCGACTTCGCCAACCGCCGGCGCAACGGCGACCGCGTCTTCTTCTCCGCCAACCAGCACATCAATCCGACCAACGTGTGCGTGCTGCGGAAGACCTGCGTCTTCTGCTCGTTCGCGCGCACCCCGAAGGAAGACGGCGCCTACACCCGCTCCCTCGACGAGGTGTACGCCGAGGCGGAGCAGGCCCGCGGGATGCCGACGAAGGAATTTCACATCGTCGGCGGGCTCCACCCCAAGCTGCGGCTCGGCTACTACACCGACATGATCCGCGGGCTCAGGCAGCGCCACCCCGCGGTGCACATCAAGGCGCTCACCGCGGTGGAGATCGCGCACCTCGCGCGGATCGAGAAGAGCTCGGTGCGGGAGGTGCTGCTCGCGCTCAAGGAGGCAGGGCTCACCAGTCTGCCCGGCGGCGGCGCGGAGGTGTTCAGCACCGCGGTCCGCGCCACCATCGCCGAGCGCAAGCTGACCGGCCAGGAGTGGATCGCGGTGCACCGCGAGGCGCACCGGCTCGGCATTCCGACCAATTGCACCATGCTCTACGGCCACGTCGAGACCGCCGCGGACCGGGTGGAGCATCTGGCGACGTTGCGGGGGCTGCAGGACGAGACCGGCGGATTTCTCACCTACATCCCGCTCGCCTATCACCCCGATCACAACGAGCTGGGCGAGGAGCTGGGCCGCATCGGGACGGCGACCACCGGCTACGAGGACTTGAAGGCGATCGCGGTGGGTCGGCTTTTCCTGGACAACATTCCTCACGTGAAGACCCACTGGCCCATGGTCACGCCGTTGCTCTCGCAGATCGCGCTCGGCTTCGGGTGCGACGACGTCGAGGGCACGGTGGTGTACGAGCGGATCTATCACGAGGCGGGGGCGCACACGGCCATGCACATGCCCTACCCGGAGCTCGTGCGTCTCATCCGCGGGGCGGGGAAGCGGCCGGTGGAGCGCGACAGCCTGTATCGCCCGGTGCGCGAGACGTTCGACGATCCGCCGCCCGAGCCGGCCGCGCGGCGGGGGGCCGCGCTCCCGGTGGTGCACGCCGCATGAGGCTCGGCCGGATCCCCTGGATCAACTGCTATCCCGTCTACGGCGCGCTTGACCGCGGCCTCGTGGCGTATCCGCCCGGCGCGTCGGTCGTGACCGGCACCGCGTCCGAGCTGAACGATCTGCTCGCCGCCGGCGAGCTGGACGTGAGCGTGGTCTCGGCGGTGGAGTACGCCCGCAACGCGGCGGCGTATCACCTGCTGCCCGATCTCGCCATCACCTGCGATGGTCCGGTGCACAGCGTGGCGCTCTTCTCGCGCCGTCCGCTGGAGGAGCTGAGCGACACGACGGTGCTCCTCGCGGCCTCCTCCCGCACCTCGGTGCTCCTGCTCGAGCTGCTCTGCCGCCATCGCTGGGGCATCACGCCCCGGTTCGCCACGGTGCGCGCGGAGGCCGCCGACCTGGACGCCCTCGCGGGGTTTCCCCACGAGGCGCTGCTCGCGATCGGCGACGCCGCCCTGCTCCTCACCGCCCGGAACGCCTACCCCGTCAAGGCGGACCTGGGCCAAGCCTGGCGCGAGTGGACCGGCCTGCCGTTCGTGTTCGCAGTCTGGGCGGCCCGGCGGTCGGCGCCGCCGGGGGAGGCCCGCGAGGTGCACCGGAGGCTGCTCGAGTCCCGCGCATGGGGCCTGGCCCACCTGGACGAGCTCGCGGCCGACGCCGCGCGCCGCACCGGCGTGGCCGAGCGGGTGTGCCGTGCCTACCTCGACGACCTGGATTACGCGCTCTCCTACGCGCACCTCGCCGGGCTCACCGACTTCTTCCGTCGGCTGGCCCTCGACGGGCTCGTGCCCGACGGTTCACTTTCCTTCATCTCGGCGGCGTAACTTCCTGCGATGATGAGCGTTGTGGATCGCACTTCGAGCGAGTTCAGGGAATGCCTCGAGCTCTACGAGCGGGCCGACCTGCGGGAGCTGGGGAGCCTGGCGGACGCCGAGCGGCGGCGGCACCACCCCGGGCGCACGGTCACCTACATCATCGACCGCAACATCAACTACACCAACGTCTGCGTGGCCGACTGCGGCTTCTGCGCCTTCTACCGGCGCCCCAAGCACGCGGAAGGCTACGTGCTGAGCTTCGAGGAGATCGGCCGCAAGATCGACGAGTGCAAGGCGCTCGGGGGGGTGCAGATCCTCATTCAGGGCGGGCACAACCCCTACATCCCGTTCGAGTGGTACCTCGACCTGATGCGCTACATCAAGCGCCACCACCCGATCCACATCCACGGCTTCTCGCCCAGCGAGGTGGTGTTCTTCGCCGAGCGATTCGCGATGCCGGTCCCGGAGGTGATCCGCGAGCTTCGCGCGGCCGGCCTCGACAGCATTCCGGGCGGCGGCGGGGAGATCCTGGTGGACGAGGTGCGGCGGCGCGTCGCCCCCAGGAAGGCGCAGACCGAGGCCTGGCTCGGGGTGCAGGAGGAGGCGCACCGCCAGGGAATGAAGACGTCGGTCACCATGATGTACGGCATGGGCGAGTCGGCGGCGGACCGCATTGAGCATCTCTTCCGCGTGCGCGAGGTGCAGGCGCGCACCGGCGGGTTCACCGCCTTCATCTGCTGGCCGCTGCAGCCGGAGGGCACGCCCGCCATGTCCGCGCAGCCGAAGACCGACGCGGTGACCTACCTTCGCACCCTCGCCATCGCGCGGATCGTGCTCCGGAACGTGCCCAACCTGCAGTCGTCCTGGGTCACCATGGGCCATAAGGTGGGGCAGGTCGCGCTTCGCTTCGGGGCCAACGATTACGGCAGCCTCATGATGGAGGAGAACGTCGTCTCCGCTGCGGGCACGACCTACCGCACCACGCTGGCCGAGATCGAGCGGCTGATCCGCGACGCCGGATTCGAGCCGCGGCGTCGGCGACAGGACTACTCCGTCATCGGCGAGGCGGCGTGAGCGGCGCCGCGTCCCTCCAGCGGCCCGCCTGACCCGCCGTGGTCCGCGTCGGCATCGGGTTCGATTCGCACCGGTTCGCGCCGGGCCGTCCGCTCGTCCTGGGGGGCGTGCACGTGCCCCATTCGCTCGGCCTGGCCGGCCACTCCGACGCGGACGCCGTGGCCCACGCGCTCACCGATGCCATCTTGGGCGCTGCGGGAGCCGGCGACATCGGCCGCCACTTTCCCGATAGCGACCCGCGCTGGAAGGGCGCCGACTCCCTGGAGCTGCTCGCCGCCGCTCACGCCGTGGTGCGCGCGCGCGGCTGGACGCTTCGCCAGGCGGATCTCACCATCATCGCCGAGGCGCCCAGGCTCGCCGACCACTTGCCGGCCATGGCGGCGGCGCTCGCGTCGCGCCTGGATGTCGCGCCCGAGGAGGTGAGCCTGAAGGCCAAGACGAACGAGGCGATGGGCTTCGTCGGGCGGGGCGAGGGGCTCGCCGTGCTGGCCGTGGCGACGCTCGGCGCCTGGGAGGCGGCCTGATCGAGTCGGTGCTGGCGTGGCTGGCGACGCTCCCGCCGGCCGCGGTGTACGCCGTCCTGGGCCTGCTCGCCGCAGTGGAGAACGTCGTCCCGCCGGTGCCGGCCGACGCGGCCGTGCTGCTGGGCGGATTCCTCTCGCATCGGGGCGTCACGTCGCCGCTGGGCGTGTTCGCCGTGGTGTGGGTCTGCAACGTGACCGGCGCGCTGGGCGTCTACTGGGCCGCGCGGCGGTACGGGCGGCGGTTCTTCGGATCGGCTCGCGGGCGCCGGCTGCTCGCGCCCGGAGCGGTGCGGGTCATCGAGCGCGAGTACCTCCGCTTCGGCGCGCTCGGCATCTTCTTCGCCCGGTTCCTGCCGGGCATCCGCGCCGTCGTGCCCCCGTTCGCGGGAATCGCCAACCTGCCGGTGAGCCGGATCGCGCTGCCGGTGATGCTGCACTCCGCGCTCTGGTACGGCGGCGTCACGCTGGTGGGATCGTTCCTCGGCGCCGAATGGGAACGGCTCGTCGGACTGCTCGGCAGCGTGAACCGGACGCTCGCGTGGATCGGGGCGGCGCTCGTGCTGCTCGTCGCCGTCGCGATGCGGGTGCGCCGGCGCCGGGCGCGGGAGCGGGTCTGGCGCGCGGTGAGCGCCGCCATCGGTCCGCCGGACGGCGAGGGCATCGATCCGGGCGCCGCGGCGCTGCTGGTGCTCGAGCTCGCGTACGCCGACCCCGCGCTCACGGCGGGCGAGCGTGAGCTGGTCGCGCGCCACCTCCGTGAGCGCTGGGGGCTCCACGCCCCCGCGCCGGACGACCAGCCCGACGCGGCGCCCCCCCTCGCCGGGTACCGCGATCGACTGGTGGCTCGGTTCGGCCGGGAGCGTCGCCTCGCGCTGGTGGAAGGGATGTGGCAGGCCGCCTTCGCCGACGGCGCGATCGGCGCGGCGGAAGCACGCGTGCTCCGGCTCGCCGGCGAGCTGCTCGGCCTCACGCCCGCCGAGGTCGAAGCGGCGGCCGGTCGCCTCCGCGCGGCGGGGAAGCCGCCCGCCCGGGAGCCGGTGCGATGACCGCCGTGCTGGAGCAGCTCGAGCGCGACTTCCGGCTCGAGGCGTTCCGCGACTACCTGGCGCTCGAGGCGGGCCACAGCGGCAACACCGTCGAGGCGTACCTTCGCGACCTTCGCCGCCTGGCGCAGTTCGCGGCCTCCAAGGGGGCCCGCGGCCCGGACGCCGTCACGCGCGCGCACCTCCGCGAGTTCGTGTTCCTCCTCAAGGACCTGGGGCTGAGTCCGGCCACGATCCGGCGGGAGGTGTCCGCGGTGCGGACCTACTTCGGGTTCCTGCTGAGCGAGGGCGCGCTGCGGGACGACCCGAGCGACCGGCTGGAGAGCCCGCAGCGCTGGCGCACGCTCCCGGAGGTGCTCACCCTCCGGGAGGTGGAGGCGCTGCTGGGAGCGCCCCGAGTGGAGGAGCCGCTCGCCTGGCGCGACCGCGCGCTGCTCGAGCTCGGGTACGGGGCGGGCCTCCGGGTCTCGGAGCTGTGCGGGCTCGGACTGGGAGACCTCCTCCTCGCGGAAGGCTTGGTGCGGGTTTTCGGGAAGGGGAGCAAGGAGCGCCTGGTGCCGATCGGGCGGAGCGTGCTCGGCGCGGTGTCGGTGTACCTGCACGAGCGGAGGCCGACGCTGGACAAGGGGAAGTCGCGCGCCCGCGTGCTCCTGAACGTCCGGGGGGAGCCGCTCTCCCGGGTGGGCGCCTGGGGCGTGGTCAAGCGGTGCGCCGAACGCGCCGGCATCGAGAAGCGGGTCACGCCCCACACCCTCCGGCACACCTTCGCCACCCACTTGCTGGAGGGCGGCGCGGACCTCCGGGCCGTGCAGGAGATGCTCGGTCACGCCGACCTCAGCACGACCCAGCTCTACACCCACGTGGATCGGGAGTATCTTCGCTCTGTCCACGAGCGCTACCATCCCAGAGCGTGAAACCGTCTCTCGAGTACCGGACGGCATCGGGCGCGGCGCTGCTGGCGCTCGCCGCCGCGTGTGCCCCGTACGTGCCCGCGCCGATCGATCCCGCGGCCCGCGCCGAGGCGTTCGCGGCCCGGAGCCTCGACGCGCCTGGACTGGCCGAGTACCTCGCGGCGCACGGCTCCCGCGCGCCCGCGGGCGGATGGGGCTCGGCGGACCTCGCGCTGGCGGCGCTCTACTGGCAGCCGGGGCTCGATCGGGCGCGCGCCGATTGGCGCGCCGCGCGCGCGGGCGAGATCACCGCGGGCGCGCGGCCCCAGCCCGAGATCCAGAGCGAGATCGGCCGCGCCACCTCGGGCGCGGTCTTCGAGTCGCGCTGGCTCGCGTCGCTCTTCGGGCTCTTCACGCTGGAAACCGGCGGCAAGCGCGGGGCCCGGATCGCGGCGGCGCGGGCGCGCACCGCGCTGGCGGAGGTGGACCTCGACGAGACCGCGTGGCGCGCCGCCCGCCAGGTCCGGAGCGCGTTCGTGGACGCCGCGGCGGCCGCCGAGCGTCTCGCCGACGCCCGCGCCGAGCTGGCGCGCATCGCCGGGTTCGCCGAGCGGCTGCGCGCGCGCTACGAGGAGGGCGCCGTGGGCCGGGGTGAGCTCGCCGCCATCGAGGCGGAGGAGACGGCGGCGCGCGTGGCGGCGGCCAACGAGGCGCGGACCCTCGCGAGCGCCCGAAGCGCGCTGGCGCGCGCGGTGGCGGTACCCGCCGCCGCCCTCGAGAGCCTGGCGCTCGCCGCGGAAGATCCGCCCGCCTGCGCCGGGACCACCGACAGCGTGCAGGCGCTCGCGCTCCGCCGCCGCTACGAGATCGGCCGCGGGCTTGCCGAGTACGCGATCGCCGAGGCCGACCTCCGCGGGGCGGTGGCCGGCGCGCGGCCCGACGTCCAGCTCGGCCCCGGCTTCACCTGGGACCAGGGGATCGCGCGCTGGTCGCTGCTGCTCAACCTGCCGCGCCTCGTGCTCAATCGGAATCGCGGGCCGATCGCCGAAGCGACCGAGCGGCGCAGCGCGGCGGCCGCGCGATTCTCGGAGATGCAGCAGGGCGTGATCGCCGACGTCGCCGCCGCGGTCGCGGCGTGCCGGGTGAGCCAGACCGAGCTGGCGGGGGCCGACTCCGTGGCCGCGGCCGTGGCCCGCCGGGCGGCGGTGGCCCGCGGCGCCTATGAGCGCGGCGAGATCGGCGCCGCCGATCTCGAGCCGCTGGAGCTGGAGGAGACGCGCGCCCTGCGCGCACGGCACGCGGCGCGGCATCACCTGGCCGCGGCCGGCGTCGCGCTCGAGGCCGCGACCGGCGCATGGCCCCCGGGAGACATCACCTGGCCGGATCCGCGAGAGCCGCGGGAGCTGGCGGAGGGACCCCGATGAGGCGATGGATCGTGCGCGCGGTGGTCGCGACCCTCGTGGTGGCGGTGGCGATCGCGCTGGTGGACCTCTATCGCCGGCACCAGGCGCGCCTCGCGGCCCAGGCCGAGCGGGGCGAGCCGATCGTCGCGCCGAGCCGGGTGCGGGAGGTCGGCGGCCAAGCGATGGTCGTGCTCGACACGGCCGATATCCGCCGGCTGGACCTCCGTACGGCCGTGCTGCGCGCCGTGTCGGCCCGGCCCGAGCGCCGGATCGCGGCGCAACTGGTGCCCGAGCCCGACCGGGTTGCCGCCGTTCGCGCGCCGATCGCCGGCCGCCTGAGCGTGCCGGAGGGCTCGAGCTGGCCCGGGTTCGGCGATCGCGTCGCGGCCGGTGCGCTGGTGGCGCAGATCTCCGACGCCAAGCCGCTGGCCGTCCCCCGCGCCGGCACCGTGACCCAGGTGGGTGCGCAACCGGGCGAGATGGTGCAGGCGGGACAGCTCCTGCTCGAGGTCACCGACTACGGCGAGCCGCTCGCGCGGGTGCCGTGGGCCGCCGGCGCCGCGCCGCCCGCCGCGCTTCAGCTGGAGATCGGCGGTGACGGCGGCCGCGTGCCCGCACGCCTGGTCGGCGCGTCGCCTGTGGCGGACGAGATCACGCGCCTCCCCGCCTACCTCTACCGCGCGTCGCGGAGCTGGCCCGGCGCGCGGCCGGGGGCCGCGGTCGTCGCGGTGTTCCCCGATCGCGGCGCGCCGGCCCGCGGCGTGATCGTGCCGGACCCGGCGCTGGTGCAGTGGGAAGGGCTCGTGTGGACCTACGTGGAGCGCGGGCCCGGCCGGTTCGTCCGCGAGCGAGTGGTCACCGAGCATCCGGTGCCCGGCGGCTTGCTCACGACGGCGCTCGAGCCCGGCGACACCGTCGTCGTGCGGGGTGCCGAACAGCTCCTCTCCGAGGAGTTCCGGGCCCGCGTCACCGTCGGCGACGAGCCCGGCGAATAGCGCATGCTGAGCGCGCTCGTCCGCTTTTCGGTCCGCCACCGCGGGATCGTGGTGGGCCTCGCGCTGGCGCTGGTGGCCTACGGCCTCAACGTGCTCGCGCGCGCGCGGCTCGACGTCTTCCCCGAGTTCGCCCCGCCGCAGGTCTCCATCCAGACGGAGGCCCCGGGCTTCTCGGCCGAGCAGGTCGAGATCCTGGTGACCAAGCCGATCGAGGACGCGATCAACGGCGTCGCGGGCATCGCGATGGTCCGCTCCCAGAGCATCCAGGGCCTCTCGGTCATCACCGCGGTGCTCGAGCCGGACGTGGACATCTACCGGGCGCGCCAGTCGCTCGCCGAGCGGCTGGGTGAGGCCGCGAGCCGGCTGCCGGGCACCGTCGTGCCGCCGGTGCTGAGCCCGCTCACCTCGTCCTCGAGCACCGTGCTCGTCGTCGGCGTCACCTCGCCGACCCGCTCGCCGCTGGAGCAGCGAACCTTCGTGGACTGGATCATGCGCCCGCGGCTCCTCGCGGCGCCGGGGGTGGCCAAGGTCGCCGTGTTCGGCGGCGCGGTGCGCCAGCTCCAGATCCGCCTCGACCCCGAGCGGCTGCGGCTCCACGGCGTGAGCATCGCCGAGGTGCTCGCGGCCGCGCAGCGCGCCACGGGCGTGCGGGGCGCGGGCGTGCTGGAGGAGGCGAACCAACGGATCGTGGTGCGCACCGAAGGCCAGTTGCTCACGCCCGCCGCGCTCGCCGATGGGGTCGTGCGGGAGCGCGCCGGGGCCGTGCTCCGGTTCCGCGACCTCGGGCAGGTGGTCGAGGGCGGCGCGCCGCGGTTCGGCGAAGGCGGCGTGCAGGGCGAGCGCGGCCTGGTCATCGTGGTCTCGGCGCAGCTCGGAGCCAACACCAAGGTGGTGGCCGCCGAGGCGCAGCAGGCGCTGCGGCGGATGGAGCCGGCGATTCGCGCGGCGGGGCTCGAGCTGGATGCGCGGCTCTTCCAGCCGGCGGAGTTCATCGACCTGGCCCTGCGCAACATCACGACCTCGCTGCTGCTCGGCGCGGGGCTCGTAGCCCTCGTCCTCTTCGTCTTTCTGGCGGACGTGCGCGCGGCGATCATCTCCCTCACCGCGATCCCGCTCGCGCTCCTCACCGCCATCATCGTGCTCGACCGGCTGGGCTTCGGGATCAACACCCTCACGCTGGGCGGGCTGGCCATCGCGCTCGGCGAGGTGGTGGACGACGCGATCATCGACGTCGAGAACATCGCCCGCCGCCTGCGGCTCAACCGCGCCGCCGGGTCGCCCCGGAGCCCCGCCCGGGTGGTGCTCGACGCCTCGCTCGAGATCCGGGGGAGCGTGGTGTACGCCACCTTCGTGGTCGCGCTCGTCTTCCTCCCGGTGCTCGCGCTCTCCGGGGTGCAGGGCGCGCTCTTTCGCCCGCTCGGGCTGGCCTACATCCTGGCGACGCTCGCCTCGCTGCTCGTGGCGCTCACGGTGACGCCGGCCCTCACCCTGCTGCTCATCGCGCGCCGTCGCGGGGCGGAGCACGAGTCGCGGTTCCTCGCCTGGCTCAAGCGCGGCTACGATCGCGCCCTCCGGTGGCTCTCCCTCCGGCCCCTCGGCGTGGGGGCCGCCGCGTTCGGGGCCTGCCTTGCGGCCGCGCTCACCCTCCCGTTCTTCGGTGCCACCTTCCTGCCGGAGTTCCGCGAGGGCCACTACCTGATCCACATGTCCGCGGTGCCGGGGACCTCGCTGGACGAGAGCTTTCGCCTGGGGCAGCAGGTGACCGCGGCGCTCAAGAAGGATCCGCGGGTCCGCTCCGTCGCGCAGCGCATCGGGCGGGCCGAGCTCTCGGAGGACACCTGGGGCACGCACTACACCGAGTTCGAGGTGGACCTCGTGCCGCTCACCGGCCGCGACGCGGAGACCATCCAGGAGGACCTCCGCCGCATCCTCGCCCGGTTTCCGGGCGTGAATTTCGCGATCCGCGGCTTCCTCGCGGAGCGCATCGAGGAGACCATCACCGGCTCGACCGCGCAGCTCGTCGTGCGGGTGTTCGGCGATGACCTCGACAGCCTCGACGTGGCCGCGCGCCGCGTGGCCGAGATGGTCCGCTCCGTGCCCGGCGCCTCCGACGTGCAGTACGACCCGCCACCGGTGACGCCCGAGGTGACCGTGCGGGTGCGCCCGGCCGCGCTCAACGCCGCGGGCCTCGCCGCGGACGAGGTGCTCGCCGCGGTCGAGGTCGCGACCAAGGGCGTGAAGGCGGCCGATACCTTCGAAGGGAACCGCTCCACGGACGTGGTGGTGCAGCTCGACTCCGCCGCCGTCGCCCGCCCGGAGGACCTCCGCACGCTGCCGATCTTCTCCAGCCACGGTCGGCTCGTCTCGCTCGCGGACGTGGCCGACGTGTCCCGCACGACCGGCCGCTTCATGATCTCGCACCAGGGGGCTCGGCGGGTGCAGACCGTCACGGCCAACGCCGCCGGCGAGGATGTGGCCGGCTTCGCGGATGGCGTCGAGGGGCGGCTCGCGGCCACCCCGCTTCCGGCGGGCGTCTATGCCGAGCTCGGCGGCTCGGCCACGGCGCAGCGCGCCGCGCAGCGCGAGCTGCTGCTCAACAGCCTGCTCGCGGGCGCGGGCATCGTGATGCTGCTCTGGCTCGCCTTCGGCGACGCGAGCCGGCTGCTGCTGGTGCTGGCCAACCTGCCGTTCGCGCTGGTCGGCGGCGTGATGGCCGTGTTCGCGAGCGGCGGACTGCTCTCGCTCGGTTCGCTGGTGGGATTCGTCACCCTGTTCGGCATCGCCACGCGGAACGCGGTGATGCTCATCTCGCACTACGAGCACCTCGTCGCCGCCGAGGCGGCGCCCTGGGGGCTCGAGACCGCCATCCGGGGCGCGCTGGAGCGCCTCGGGCCGATCCTCATGACCGCGCTCGTGACCGCGCTCGGCCTCTTGCCCCTCGCCATCGGCAGCGGCGACCCGGGCCGCGAGATCGAGGGCCCGATGGCGATCGTGATCCTGGGCGGCCTGCTCACCTCCACGCTGCTGAGTCTCTTCGTGCTGCCGACGCTCGCGCTCCGCTACGGTCGCTTCGACGGCCCTCGGCGGGAGCAAGACGGCGGGTGAGGAGGGTCACCTCTCGCGCCCGGAATCCGCTATTATGCTGGCGAGGGCGCCGCGGTCCGGTGGAACCCACGAGCGGGGGAACACGCATGAGGTGGTGGCGCGGGATCACGGGGCTGGTGCTGGCGGTCGCGGCCGCGGGCTGCGGCGCCGCCGGGGGCGACGAGCCGCACGGCGCCGCCGCCGCGGTGACCCGGAGCGCCACGCTCCACCCGACCGACGAGCTGTGGGCCATACCCTCGCCCATGCGCCCGGCCTCCGAGTACCGCTGGGCCGACCGCGCGCGATTCGAGCGCGACCTCACCCGGCATCTCGACGATCTCGATCGCCAGATCGACGTGCTCCGGAGCGGCCTGCGGACCGGCGCCGGGCCCATCCCGAGCGAGGCGCTTGCGCGGATCCACGGCGCCCGCCGCCGCGTCATCGTCGCCTTGAGCGAGCTCACGACCGCAAAGCCGGCCGGCTGGGAGCGGATTCGCCTGGACGTGGCCCGCGCCGTGGCCGCGCTCGATTCGGCGGTGCTCCGCGCCCGGCGCGCCGGAACCAGCGGCGGCCGCACCGCCGTGCCGATTTAGCCGGCCCGCTCGCTCCCGGCGCCGGTCGCCTAGCTGATCCCCTCGGTCCGGCTCGGCGGACTCCGGCTCATTCGGCCGCCGGCTCGAGCCCCGCGGTCGACCGATCCAGCCGCTCGAACACCCCGCCCAGCCACCGCGTGATCGCCCAGAGCTCGGCCAGGAGCACCGCAATCCCCGCGGCGGCGCCCAGCGCCGCCCCGCCGCCGCGCCCAGCCGGCGCCGCGAGCCGCGCCAGCCCGAGGCCGATGCCGGCCGGGGCCGCGAAGAGCACCACCAGCAGGGCGGTCGAGAGGCCCGTCGCCAGCAGGTTCTGGCCCAGCGCTTCGACGCCCCGCATCGTCTGGCCGATCCGCACCCAGCTGGGATAGAGCAGCGCCGCGCCGTTCTGCAGCAGCATCGCCGCCGCGTTCACCGGCGGGAGCAGCACGAGTGCAGCCGCGAGCAGCGCCGTACGGTCGGCCAGGGAGAGTCCGAGGCCGTCGTTCCCGAGCAGCGCCAGATACGAGAACCCGATCAAGGCGAGCTCGAGCAGGGTGAGGGTCGCGGCCGACGCGAGCGCTTCCGCCGCGACGATCTCGCTCCCCCGGAGCGGCGCCGCCCGCAGCAGATCGACGTGGCGAAGGTCGCTCCGGAGGTCGTTCCGCACCCACTGCGGGCCCAGAAAGAACACGAACGCGGTCCAGGTGAGCGCGAGCGCGGCCGCGAGCTCCGACACGCTGCCGGGGCCGCGGTACGACCCGATCGCCGCGACGCCGCCCAGCAGCGCGAACGCGAGCGCCGCGTCGCGCGCGCGGCGGCGCCGGAGGGCGGCGGTCATGTTCTTCCAGAAGATCGCGGTCGCCGGACGTCCCCTCGGCGACAGCCGCACGAGCGGCGGCGAGACCGGCCGATCGGCGGCGCTCCGGCGGCGCGGCGCGGGCCGCCGAAGCCGCGCAAGCGATGCCTCCGCCGCCGCCTCCTCGAAGGCCTCGTCCGACCGGATCACCCAGACGTAGTGCGCGAGGAGCACCAGTACCGCCGCCGGCATCGCGCGCAGCCACTGCTCGATCGTGAGCGCGGCGAGCGGGCGCACGAGCGCCCGCACGGGCCAGAGCAGCACCCGCGGGACGGGCGCCTCGGCCGAGGCGGCCAGCGCGTCGAGCACGCCGCGCCCGTCGGTCCGAACGGCGCCCAGCACCGGCACGAGGCTCTCGGCAACCACCCAGGCGAGGCCCAGCGCGACCAGCGCCACGACCAGCACCGACACGGCGCGGCGCCGGAGCCCGGCGCGCCCGTGCTCCGCGATGCTGGTGCGCACGAACGACGCGCCGAGCCGGTGCAGGGAGAGCGTGGAGAGCACCGTCCACACCGCGGCCGCGCGGAGCGGCGCGGGCACGGCGCCGGACGTTCGCCCGAGCACGACGGTCCACAGCAGGGTGTTGAACAGCACCACGAGCTGCGCCCGCACCAGCTTGTAGTGCACCAGCGCGCGGCGGGTGATAGGCGCGGGGAAGAGGAAGGTGACCTCCGCGGGTGAGAAGGCGAGCACCCGTCGTTCCACGCCTACGATCCAGCTCCAGGCCGCCAGCGCGAGCAGCACCAGCGCGCCGCCCAGCTCCACCCACGCCGCCGGCAGCGCCTCCGCCTCGGCGCCGGGCCGGCGGCGCACCAGCGCGACCCAGAGGTACGCCGCGCCGAGCAGCAGCGCCACGAGGTAGCGCGGGCTCCGGAGCTGTGCGATGCGGCGCGCGAGCTGGTTTGCGCCCGTGCGGATGGCCAGGTAGCCCAACGCCGCCGCGCTCACGGCGCGTTCCGGTCCATGAGCGCGACGAAGACCTCCTCCAGCGGCCGTCCTGCGAGCGCCGGGTCCCCCGCCACGATCTCCCTGATGCTGCCGGCGGCGATGAGCCGGCCCGCCCTCAGCACCAGCACGCGATCGCACACCTCTTCGACCAGGTGCAGCAGGTGCGAGCTGAGCACCACCGCCGTGCCGGCCTCGGCCCGGCGGCGGATCGTGTCCTTCATCCGTCGGATGCCGAGCGGATCGAGCCCGGTGAGCGGCTCGTCGAAGATCAGCGCCCGCGGCTCGTGCAAGAGCCCGCAGGCGATCGCCAGCTTCTGGCGCATGCCGCGCGAGAGCGCCGACGGCAGCGCGCCCCGCTTTTCGTCCAGCTCGAGCTCGGCCAGCAGCGAGGGCACCCGGGCCGGCGCCTCGGCCACCCCGTAGAGCCGGGCGATGAAACCGAGGTGCTCCTCCACCGTCAGGTAGTCGAACAGATGGGGCTCGTCCGGGATGAACGCCAGCGCGCGCTTTGCCGGGACGGGATCGCGGGCCAGGTCGTGGCCCGCGATGCGGATGGTGCCCGCGGTGGGGCGGATGATGCCGGCCAGGCTTCGCAGCGTTGTCGTCTTCCCGGCGCCGTTCGGTCCCACGAGCCCCACGACCTCGCCGGCGGCCACGTGGAAGGACAAGCCCTGGACTGCCTCGAGCTGCCCGTACAGTTTTGACAGCGCCTCTACCTCGATCACGCGCGCTCCGATGCGAAACTACTGGCTCAAGATCGTTCTGGGCGCACTCGCCGTGTTTGCCCTCGGTATGGCGGGCATCTCGGTGGTGCGCGCCATCGCCCGCAAGGCGCGCGGCGTGGCCGAGGGAACCGACCCGATCTCGATTCCGCTCGCGTTCATTCCGTTCCGGCTGGACGGGGAGCGGTTGGGGACGTTCGACCGGATCGTGCTGCTTCGCAAGGCTCCCCACCAGGTCTCGGGTGTCGACCTGCGCATTCGGCTCACCGACACGGCGGCCGCCCGCAGGCTCGAGGGCTGCGCCCTCTTCGCCGAGCTGCCCCACGCCCCCGGCGGGGGGCACACCGTCCAGGACGTCGAGTTCCGCTGCATCCGGGGCGGCTCGGCCGCGTTCCCCGCGGAGTCGGTCGGCCAGGTGACGCTGCTCCCCGGTGGGCGGCGCCTCACGCTCCTCGTCCCGCCCGACCTCGCGGCGGAGCTGCACCACGCCGACGCGGGCGCGCGCGCGGAGCGGATGGCCGACTCGATCTCGGCCTCGGCCGAGCGGACCTCCGATTCGCTGGACGAGGCGATGTCCCGCATGTCCGATTCGCTCGCTCGGATCGCGGACTCGGTCACCGCGCTGCACGAGCACCGGGCCGATTCGATCCGCCGCGCCGCCCTGCGCACGGCCGATTCCGTCCGCCGCCGCCTCCGCGCGTACCGCGACTCGGTCCGGGCCGAGTTGCGCGGGCCCTGAGGCCGCCCATGCTGCTCGTCCTCGACAACTACGACAGCTTCACCTACAACCTGGTGCAGTACGCCGGGGAGCTCGGCGCCGAACCGGTGGTCTACCGCAACGACGCGCTGACCGTGGCGGACGCGCTCGCGCTCCAGCCGGACGCCATCATCATCTCGCCCGGCCCGTGCACCCCCCGCGAGGCCGGCATCTCCGTGCCGCTCATCCGCGCGGCCGCCGGCCGCGTTCCGGTCCTCGGCGTCTGCCTCGGGCATCAGGCACTGGGCGAGGCGTTCGGGGGTCGCGTGGTCCGGGCCGACCGGCTCATGCACGGCAAGACCACCGACGTGGTGCACGACGGCGTCGCGCTCTTCTGCGGCGTGCCCTCGCCGGTTACGGTCATGCGCTACCACTCGCTCGTGGTGGCGCCGGAGGGCCTCCCATCGGACCTCCAGGTCACCGCCTGGGCGTCGGACCGCGCACCGGGTGAGGAGATCATGGGCCTCCGTCACCGCAGCCTCCCCGTGTTCGGGGTCCAATTCCATCCGGAATCGGTCGCGACGGGGTACGGCAAGACCATGCTGGGCAACTTCCTGCAGCTCGCCTCCGCCCGGGTGCCCGCCTCGGCGCCTACTGTCTAAATCCTGTGCTGTCAATGAATTATCCGGTCGCTGCGAGCGGGCGATCGTTCCGGCACGAGTTTTGACTCGGCGCCGCGGCCCTGTTACCTTGGTTGATGCGCGACCCCTACGCTCCCTCGACCGCCACCCCGATGCAGTGCCTGGCCCCCGTGTCCGCCGCCGTGCACCCACGGGGCGCGCGGGAGGGGAGGGGGATGGAGCGGCGCTCGCGCGGGCCAACTGCGTAAGGAGAGCAAGCACATGCCCAGCGGTTCGAGCACGACCAAGTACATCTTCGTCACCGGCGGCGTCGTCTCGTCGCTGGGCAAGGGCATCGCCGCCGCCTCACTTGGCCGGCTGCTCGTGGAGCGGGGCCTCAGCGTCACGATGCAGAAGTTCGATCCGTACATCAACGTCGATCCGGGCACCATGTCGCCCTTCCAGCACGGCGAGGTGTTCGTCACCGACGACGGCGCCGAGACCGACCTCGACCTGGGCCACTACGAGCGGTTCATCGATCGCTCCCTCTCCCAGCAGAACAACGTCACCACCGGCCGGATCTACCAGAGCGTCATCAACAAGGAGCGGCGGGGCGAGTACCTCGGCTCCACGGTGCAGGTGATTCCCCACATCACCGACGAGATCAAGAACGCCATCCGGCGCACCGCGCCCGGCCACGACGTCGTGATCACCGAGATCGGCGGTACCGTGGGCGACATCGAGTCGCTCCCGTTCCTGGAGGCCATCCGGCAGTTCCGCCAGGAGGTGGGCAGGGACAACGCGATCTTCATCCACCTCACGCTGGTGCCCTACATCGCGGCGGCCGGCGAGCTCAAGACCAAGCCGACGCAGCACTCGGTTCGCGAGCTCATGCAGATCGGAATCCAGCCCGACATCCTGATCTGCCGGAGCGAGCGGCCCATCTCGGCGGAGATCAAGCGCAAGATCGCGCTCTTCTGCAACGTGGACTTCAACTGCGTGGTCGAGAGCCCGGATGTGGACTCGATCTACGAGATCCCCCTCCGGTTCCACGACCAGGGGCTCGACGGGGTGGTGTGCGAGCGGCTTCGCCTCGAGACATCGGAGCCCGACCTCGCGGTGTGGCGCGCCATGACCGAGCGCATCCTCCACCCGAAGCAGCCGGTGCGCATCGCGGTGGTGGGGAAGTACACCGACCTGCACGACGCCTACAAGTCGGTGCAGGAGGCGCTCATCCACGGGGGGATCGCGAACGACGCCGGCGTCGAGGTGGACTGGCTCGCGAGCGATCAGTTCGCCGACCAGGCCGCGGCCGGCCGCCTCCTCGCCGGCTACGACGGGTTGCTGATTCCGGGCGGGTTCGGCGTGCGCGGGATCGACGGGATGATCGAGGCGGTGCGCTGGGCCCGCGAGCACGAGCTCCCGTTCTTCGGGATCTGCCTCGGCCTCCAGATCGCCATCATCGAGTTCGCCCGGAACGTCTGCCAGCTCCCCAACACCAACAGCACCGAGTTCGAGCCCGAGTGCGAGACGCCGGTCATCGCGCTGATGCAGTCGCAGCGCGACGTCGCCAACATCGGCGGCACGATGCGCCTCGGCGCGTACGCGGCCAAGCTCCGCCCCGGCTCGCGCGCCGCGCAGGCGTACGGGACCACCGAGATCAGCGAGCGGCACCGCCATCGCTGGGAGGTGAGCAACGCCTACCGCGACGTGCTCGCCGAGTTCGGACTCCGGCTCTCCGGCCAGTCGCCCGACGGCGGCCTGGTCGAGGTGATCGAGCTGCCGGAGCATCCCTGGTTCCTCGGGTGCCAGTTCCATCCCGAGCTCAAGTCCCGTCCGACCCGCCCGCACCCGCTGTTCACGGCGTTCATCGCCGCCGCGCTCCGGCGCCGGCAGCAGGGCGGGCGCAGCGGGACCGCCGGCAAGGAGCTGGCCGCCGCGGGCCGATGATCGCCACCGCCCGGGCGGCGGCGCTCGCCGCCGCCGCGGCGCTGCTCGCTTGCGGGGAGGGCGGCGTGCGGCCCAACACCACCCTCACCGCGGCCGACAGCGCCGACCAGGTGCTGGAAGGCTTCGCGACGTACGTGACGTCGGACGGCGTGCGCCGCAGCCGGATCGAGGCGGACACGGCCTTCTACTACGAGGCCGCCCAGACCGCGCAGCTCCGGCGGGTGCGCACGACCTTCTACGATCCCAAGGGCGCGGAGTCCTCGCGCCTCACGGCGGACCGGGGCACCTACCACGCGCAGGACGGGAACATGGAGGCGGAGGGCCACGTGGTCGTCACGGCGCAGGACGGGCGCCGTCTCGAGACCGAGGCGCTCAAGTTCGACAACAAGGCCAACAAGATCTCGACCGACCGCACGTTCCGCTTCCAGCGCGGCGACGAGCACATCGAGGGGAACAGCTTCAACTCGGACCCGGACTTCAAGAACGTGGTGACGGATCGCCCCCGCGGCGTTGCGGGAAAGGGCATGCTGCTCCCGGGGCAGCAATGAGGGCGCTCGCCGGCTTGCTCGCGGCGCTCGCCCCCGCGGCGCTCGTCCCGGCGGCGCTCGTCCCGGCGGCGCTCGTCCCCGCGGCGCTCGTCCCCGCGGCGCTCGCGGCACAGCAGCCGACGCCGCGACCGCCCGAGACGCCGCCGCCGGCCGAGGCGCCGCCGCCCTCGTCCGACCGCTGCACGCTGCAGATCGACAACGTCGATCGCCAGGGTATCGCGGTCGAGACGCCCCAGGGCACGAACTACTTCGCGGGGGGCAACGTGCGGCTCAGCTGTCGCGGCACGCGGATCTCGATGCGCAGCGACAGCGTCGCCTCGTACGCGGGCAATGTAGTGGAGTTCATCGGGCGGGTCCGCTACCGGGACTCGACGCTCACCATGGACGCGGACCGGGGCACGTACTATCGGAGCGCCGAGCGGTGGGAGGCGCGGGGGCGCGTGCGGACGCGGAACCTGAAGACCGGCTCGACCCTGCGCGGCCCCTCGCTCGACTACTTCCGTGCGGTGCAGGGCGTGCGGGACACCACCGAGATGTACGCCGTCCGCCGACCCCGGATCGAGTATTTCGAGCGGGATTCCGCCGCGCCGCCCCTCGCGCCCGGCGATTCGGCCCCGCGCGACTCTGCGGGCGCGCCGATCGAGCCCTACGTCATCGTGGCCGACCGGGTGCGCATCAAGGGCGACGACCGGATCTGGTCCGGCGGCTCGGTCACGGTGGACCGGAGCGACTTCGCCGCCCGGGGCGATTCGCTCCGGATGGACACGGGCGCGGCGAACGACGGAACGCTCCTGGGCAAGCGCCCGGAGGTGCACGGGCTCGGCGCCGACAGCTTCGACGTCTCCGGGCGCCGAATCGACTTCCAGCTTCGGCAGCGCGCCCTGCGCGCGCTCTTGGCCCAGGGCGACGCCAAGGCGGTGAACAAGGACTGGACTCTGGTGGCGGACACGATCGCGATGGACATCGATCGGCGGAAGCTGGAGCGCACGAGAGCCTGGGGCGACAGCCTGCGCCCGCTGGCCACGTCGCCCAAGTACGAGATCCGCTCGGACTCGCTCGCGCTCGATACGCCGGACCAGCAGTTGCGCGAGGCGCGCGCCTTCCGGAAGGCGTGGCTCGGGGGCGAAGTGGATTCCACCACCAAGGAGCGCGACTGGCTCGCGGGCGACACCGTCATCGCGAACTTCGAGCCCCGCGACTCGGCCGGCAGCACGCGCGCCTCGCTCACCCGCCTCGTCGCGCGCGACTCGGCCCGTTCCTATCGGGTCGAGCGCGACACCACCGCGGAGCGGCCGGCGGTGAGCTACGCGCGCGCCGACGAGATCGTGATCACGATGAAGCCCGGAGGCACGGACCAGGCCGACCTGGTCGAGCTCCACGGGCATGTGCACGGGGCGCAAC
>DASSOD010000224.1:0-4464 GCA_035700905.1 Gemmatimonadales bacterium
CTACCGCCGCGCCACGCTCGACCGGCTGCACCTCTACTCGGACATGCACCGCTTCCTTCCGGCGGTGGCCGCGGCGACGGCCGGGGCCCGGATCACGGAGGTGCCCGTGCGCCATCACGCGCGGCGGTTCGGCCACAGCAAGTACGGCCTCTCGCGCATCCTGAAGATCCTGGCGGACCTCTTGACCATCACCATGATCGCGTGGTTTCGGGAGCGGCCCATCGTGATGTTCGGCATCGGCGCGGCGGCCGCCCTCGCCATGAGCGCCGCCTTCGCGGCGGGATCGCTGCTGGCGCTCACCCAGTTGCGCGAGGGAATGGTGAACGCCTACGTGCTGCCGGCCGCGGCCATGCTCTGGCTCATGCTGGCGGGCTATCTGGTGATGCTCGGCCTGGTGGGCGAGGTGGCGCTCCGGAAGGCGCGCGAGCGGGAGGAGCTCCTACCCATCGCCGTGGAGCGACCGCTGTGAGCACCCGGCTCTACGACGTGACGGTGGTCGTGCCGGTGACCGAGCGCCCGCTCGCGCTCGACGCACTCTACGAGGAGTTCTCGGCCCCGCTCCGCGCGGCGGGGTACTCGTTCGAGTTCCTCTTCATGGCCCACCAGTGGAATCGTCACCTGACGAAGGCGCTGGACCCGCTCCGCGCGCGCGGCGAGCCGGTGCGGCTCATCGAGGTCGGTCAGGCGGTGGGCGAGACGACGCTGCTCAAGCTGGCGGCGGCCAACTGCCGGAGCCGCGTGGTGCTCACCCTGCCGGCCTACCGCCAGACCGAGCCGGGCGTGCTCCCGCGCCTCGCCGCGCGGGTGCAGGAGGGGGCGGACCTCGCGGTCGCGTGCCGGTATCCCCGGAACGACTCGATCGTCAATCGGCTGCAGAACCGGGTGCTGCACCTGTTCGTGCGGCGGCTCGCCGGAAACAGGCTCAACGACGTCGCCTGCGGCGTGCGCGCGATGCGGGCCGAGCTGCTGTCGGACATGCCGCTCTATGGCGACTTCGCCCGCTTCCTGCCGCTGCTGGCGATGCGCGAAGGGTACGAGGTCGAGGAGGTGCAGGCTGCCGTGCACCCGCTCGCGATGCGCGGGCGGATCTACGGCCCCGGCGTGTACCTCCGGCGCCTGATCGACGTGCTGGGATTGTTCTTCCTGGTCAAGTTCACGGACAAGCCGCTGCGGTTCTTCGGGCTGGTGGGGACCGCCGTGGGCTTCGTGGGCGTGATCCTGATGCTCGTGCTGTTCGTGCAGAGGGTGCAGGGCGAGGGCATCGCCGACCGGCCGCTGCTGCTCCTGGGCGTGCTCCTGATCACGGTCGGGGTGCAGTCGATCGCGCTGGGGCTCATCGGCGAGATGATCGTCCACCTGAGCGCGCCGCAGCACAAGCGGTACCGGCTCCGGCGCAGCGCCCAACCGGCGCGAACGGACGCCGCCTGAGCCGAGGAGGCCGCGCCCCTCCTAGTCCGGAACCGGGCGGGCGCTCCGCGACCGGCGGTACACCCGCACCGGAAACTCCCCCGCGTCCGGAAACGTGCCCATCAGCTCGTAGTCCCTCGCCACGATAGACCCGAGCATCGGCACCTTCCGCTCGAACGTCCGCTCGGTGTACCCGTCCAGCACCACGATGCGCGGCGGCCGCGTGACCAATCCGACCGCGATGTCGGCCCGCTCCTGCACGGTCATCTCGATGAGGAAGCCGAGGGGATGGCTGATGTTGAGGTAGGGACGGCGGCCCGCGTCGAGCGCCCAGGTGACGGCCCCGGAGAGCACCTGGTCGCCCGGCTTGGAGACGCGCTCGATCAGGTTGGCCACAGGCGTCACCACCTCGGCGCGCCACACGCAGCCGTATCCCAGGTCGAGCCGGCGCCCGCTGTTGTCGAACCCGGTGAGCCCGAGGCCGAGCGCCACCGCGAGCACCGCGTAGTTGAAGGTCTTGCGCCGGTTCCCCGTCGCGCGCCACACGAGGGCGAGCCCGCCCAACACTCCCACGGCCGCGACGCCGGCCTTGCCCAGTCGCGCGAGAGCGGGGGCGGCCCCGGCGGCGCCGATCGTGACCGCCCCGAGGAGAACGACGCCTCCCGCGACGGCCCAGCGCGCTCGGGGCGTCGCGGCGGCCCCCGCGATCGCCAGGGCCAGCGCGGCGGCGCACGCGCCCAGGTACACGGCGGAGCTCACCTGCGCCACGCGGCCGAGCCAGAACGCGAGCGGGAACGCCAGCGCGACCAGCAGCACGGCCCAGCCGGGCACCCGCCGCACGGCCACCACCGACACGGCCCGGACGACCACGATGCCCGCGACGATCGCGAGCGGCGGGCCGAACTCGGTGAAGTACTGCGGGTAAAAGCCGAGCTTCGCGAACCACACCGCGTAAGCCGCGGTGAGAAGGCCGAGCCAGCACCACGGGAGCGCGAGGCGGGTCCAGTCGAACCCCGCGGCAGGTGATGGCCCGGGATCGCGCCGCCAGCGGACCACGAAGGGCGACCACGCCACCAGGAGCCAGAGAAACCAGCTGAACGAGAGCATCACCTCGAGGTTGTGCAGCGCCACCGGGATCGGTTGCTGCTCGTAGCGGCCGGGGGTCGAGCCCACGCCCACGGGGGGTGCGGCGGCGCCCAGATGACCGATCATCGTCCCCAACAGGCGGAACGGCAGCGAGAGCGGATTGAGCTGGCTGGCCCACACCTCGTCGAGCGGCAAGTACTGCAGGTACGCGGCGCAGGCCGCGAGCACGACGGTGGCGAATCCGGCAAAGACCCAGAGCGCCTGGCGCGCCGCCACCCGCGGACGCCGCAGGTGGAGCACCACAACGAAGAGGAGCCCCGCCGCGAGGTACGCGAGGGTGGACTCGCGGATGTAGAACCCGAGGCCGAACCAGAGCCCGGCCAGGAAAGGCCGCGCCCGGCCGACCGGCGCGTCGAGCATCCCCGCGAGCACGAAGAATGCCCCGCAGGCGAACAGCAGCGTCAGCGGTTGCAGGTGGACGTTGGCGGACCAGAGGATCGAGTGCGGGAACCAGGCGTAGAGCGCGGTCGCGACTACGGCGGACCACGAATCGCTCAGCCGGCGGGTGATGCCGTATACCAACGCACCCACGCCGATGGACGCGAGCACCGCGAGCAGGCGCCCGGCGAAGAGCGTCTCGCCGAAGAGGCCCAGCCAGACGGCTTGGAGGAACGAGTACAGCACCTGGCGGGAGCCGAAGTCGCGGATCGGACGGAGGCCGTCGAGGATCAGCACGCCGTCCATGAGGTGCGCGCCCTCGTCCGGGTTGAGCCACCGGTGCGAGATGAGAATCAGCCGGACCGCGAGGCTGGCCGCGAGCAGGACGATCGCCAGGGCCAGGGGGCTCAGGCGCAGGGCGCGTGCGGACTCCGACTGCAGGTTCGACCCCCGGCGAAGGACCACGGGATATAGCCGACCCGCAGCGCGCGGGCAACTTGCGTGACCGCCGGGGCGGATTGGGCTAGAATTGCTGCCGGCGCTTCGATCTCGCGGGCGCCGCCTCGCCGCGCCTCACCGCTCCGGAGTCGTCCGTACCCCATGCTTCATCGCCGACAGTTCATGCTGGGTCCACGCGCGGTGCGCTCGGAGCAGGGCTGGCGCTCGCTGCGACTGGACGGCGCGGGCGTGCTGTCGCACTGCCCGGATCTGACGGTGAGGGTGGCGCGAGACGCCGAGCAGGCCGAGTGGTGTCTGATCGGGCTCGCGGTGCAGAGCGATCCCGCGCGCCCCGATCCGGACGACGAGATCCGCGCGGCGCGCACCGCCGCGATACCGGCGCTCACGCGGGCCTGGGTCGGCCGCTGGCTCCTCGTCGGGGCCGGGCACGTCTATCCCGATGCGGCCGCGCTCCGGCCCTGCTTCTTCCGCCGAATGCCGGATGGGTGCTGGGCGTCGAGCAGCGCGGCGCTCCTGGCGGAGCATGGCGGCGCGGAGGCGGACCCACGGCTCCTCGCGTGGGGGAAAGGGATCGAGTGGTATCCGCCGCCGGAGTCGCGCTTCGCGGGGGTGCGCCGGCTCCTGCCGAGCCAGGCGCTCGAGCTCGCGGCGTGCGAGCCGGCGCCCTGGGGGTTCCTCCCCCGCCCGTCATCCAGCCGACCGTACGGGGAGACGATCGCTTTGCTGGAGGCTCGGCTGGTGACGGCCTTGACGCGGCTGCCCGCGCCCCGCACGCTCTGGCTGCCGACCACGGCGGGCATAGATTCGCGCGTCCTTCTTGCAATCGCGAGTCATCTCGGGCGGCCGTTCCAAAGCTTCACGCACGAGCGCCCGCACCTCCCGATCGCTGATCGCTTCCTGCCGCCCAAGCTGGCGCGCAGCATCGGCGCCGCGCACCGCTTCGTGCGCCCGGGCCGGTTTTCCGCCGCGCGGGAGAAGAAGTACGATGCGCACACCGGGCGGCAGAGCGTAGACGCCGATCGCGGCTACTACGCGCGGGGGCAGTGGAATTTCTTAGCGGCGGGCGACGTCGTC
>DASSOD010000225.1:0-7334 GCA_035700905.1 Gemmatimonadales bacterium
GACGAGGCGCGGCCGCGGGTCCGCGCGCCCGCGAGCGCGGCCACGAGCAGCCCGCGGTCGGGCTCGGCCGGCTCCGGGGTGCGGTCGTCCAGGTAGGTGCGGTACACGGCGAGGTGCGCGATCGTCTCCACGATCGCGCCCGCGACCTCATGCAGGGGGAGCACGGGAATCGCCGGGCCCCGCAGCATCAGCCGCTGGAGCCGCTGCGCCAGCCGGCGGACCCCCGCCGAGAGCCCCGACTCGAGCTCGTGCCGCTTGCCGGCGAGCGCCACGGCCGCGAAGGACATCGGCCGGCGGACGATGCGGCGGTAGTCCCGGTCGTTCTGCTCGAGCCCGCCGCCGTCGAGGAACAGCTCCTCGACCTGATTCAGGAAATCGTATCCGGTGGAACCCGCCACCGGCCACTCCGGGCGGAGCCGCTCGCCGCGCATGAGGATCTTCTCGAGGAAGATCGGCGGCGGGGAGAGGCCGGGGAACGCCGCGCGCCCGAGGCGCTCGAAGTAGCCGAGCGGATCGAGAAGGCCGTCGGGATGATCGACGCGGAATCCGTCCACCAGGCCGGCGCGCACCCAGTCGAGGACCAGCGCGTGCGTCTGCGCGAAGACCTCGGGGTTCTCCATGTGCAGCGCGACCAGGTCGTTCACGTCGAAGAATCGGCGGTAATTGATCTCGCGAGCCGCGCGCCGCCAGTACACCAGGCGGTACGCCTGCGCATCGAGCAGGTGGCGGAGCCGCTCCGCGCAGCCCGGCCCGTGGCCGAACTGTGTGGCAGCCAGCTCGATCCGGCGGCGCACCTCCGGCACCAGCGCGCAGAGCTTGCGGAGTCGGCGGAGCGCCTCGCCCGACTGGCGCCGGCGCCGCGTTCCCGCCTTGCTCGCGCCGGCCCGGCGGCGAGGCAGGCGCCGGAGCAGTCCCAGCACCGCCCGAAGCTCCGCGGTCCCCGGGTGCGACCAGCCGAGATCGTGGTCACAGGCCTCGAGCGCGGGCTCAAGCACCGCCGGATAGGTGGACGGATCGAGCGGAACGGCGTGCTCGTAGTAGCGGAGGCGGAGGGCGCCGTCGCTCAAGCTGACGCGGAGCTCGCCGCGCTCGATCACCGCGCCCAGGTAGTCGCCGAGCACGGGGAGGAGCACGCGGCTGTGCAGCTCGCGCTCGCCGGTGCGCCATTCGATGTCGAACCAGCGCGCGTACGGCGAGGCGAGTCCGTGGGTGAGCACATCCTCCCAGCGCCAGTTCTCGGCGCTCGCCGCCATGTGGTTGGGGACGATGTCGAGCACCAGCCCCATGGCCTGCGCGCGCAGGGCGTTCACCAGCGCCTCGAGATCCGCCTCCCCGCCGAGCTCCGGGTTCAACGTCCCCGGGTCCACCACGTCGTAGCCGTGCCGGCTGCCGCTTCGGGCGCGAAGGATGGGCGAAGCGTGCATGTGGGTCACGCCCAGCCGGCCGAGGTACTCCACCAGGCCCCGGGCGCGCTCGAGGGGAAAGTCCGCGTGCAGCTGCAGCCGGTACGTAGCCAGGATGGGCGGCGGCACCGGCGGGATGGTCATCCCGACTCCTCCAGGCGCAGCAGGACGAGCGAATGCGGGAGCAGCGGCACCCGACCACGCTGGTGGCGCGTCCCCGGGCGCCCGGTGTTCATCACCTCCATCCACTGGCCCGGGCGCTCCAGGCTCGGCAGCGCGAACGTCCGCGAGCGCCCGCCGCCGTTGAACAGGATCAGGATGGTCTCCCCCACGAACAGCCGGCCGCGCTCGTCCATCTCGTCCGTCGCCTGGCCGCGGATGAGCATGCCGAGGACGTGGTTGGCCGCCTGGGCCCAATCCTCGTCGGTCATCGCGCGGCCGTCCGGGTGCAGCCAGGTGAGGTCCTGGCCGCGGCCGCCGGGGAGGGGCTCGCGGCGGAAGAAGGTGCGGCGCCGGAGGACCGGATTGGCGGCCCGGAGCGCGAACACGCGCCGGGTAAACTCGAGCAACTCGCGGTCCAGCGGCGTGAGCTCCCAGCTCACCCACGTGATCGGGTTGTCCTGGCAGTAGGCATTGTTGTTGCCGCCCTGGGTGCGCCCGAGCTCGTCCCCGTGCGACAGCATCGGCACGCCCTGCGACAGCGCGAGCGTGGCCAGGAAGTTCCGCTTCATCCGCTGCCGCAGGCGCACCACGCTCGGCGCGTCGGTGGGGCCCTCCACGCCCCAGTTGCGGCTCAGGCTGTGCTCGTGGCCGTCCCGGTTCTCCTCGCCGTTCGCCTCGTTGTGCTTGTGGTCGTAGCTCACGAGATCCTGCAGGGTGAAGCCGTCGTGGCAGGTGACGAAGTTGACGCTCGCCTGCGGCGTGCGCTGGCTCGCCGCGTAGAGGTCCTCGCTGCCGGCCAGCCGGGTGGCGAACTCCGGCACCTGCCCTGCATCGCCGCGCCAGAAGCTCCGCACCGTGTCGCGGTACTTCCCGTTCCACTCCGACCACCCGATCGGGAAGCGGCCGATCTGGTATCCGCCCGGTCCGAGGTCCCACGGCTCGGCGACGAGCTTCACCTGCGAGAGCACCGGATCCTGCCGGATCACGTCGAAGAACTTGCCGAAGGGATTGAAGTCCACGGCGTCGCGGGCGAGCGCGGGCGCCAGGTCGAAGCGGAACCCGTCCACGTGCATCTCCTCGACCCAGTAGCGCAGGCTGTCGGTGACGAGCTGCATGGTGCGGGAGTGCTGGAGATTCAGGGTGTTGCCGCAGCCGGAGTAGTCCACGTAGTAGCGCGGATTCTCGGGGTCCACTCGGTAGTACGCGAGGTTGTCGATTCCGCGGAAGCACAGTGTGGGGCCGAGCTGGTTCCCTTCCGCGGTGTGGTTGTACACCACGTCGAGGATCACCTCGATGCCCGCGCGGTGAAACCGCTTCACCATCGACTTGAACTCCGAGACTTGCTGCCCGAGCCCGCGGGTGGCGTAGCCCACGTCCGGGGCGAAGTATCCGATCGGGTTGTAGCCCCAGTAGTTCACGAGCCCGCGCTCCACCAGCGGCCGCTCGGAGATGAAGTGCTGCACCGGCAGGAGCTCGACGGCCGTGACGCCGAGGCCCAGAAGGTGGTCGATGATCGGGTCGGTGGCGAGGCCGAGGTAGGTGCCGCGGAGCCCGGCGGGCACGTCGGGGTGAAGCATGGTCATTCCCTTCACGTGGCACTCGTAGATCACGGTCCGGTTCCACGGCGTGCGCGGCGGCTTGTCGCCGCCCCACGTGAAGGCGGGCTCGATCACGACGCACTTCGGCATGCCCGGCGCGCTGTCGCTCGCGTCGGGCGCGAGGTCCTGATCGGGGTGGCCGGGCACGTATCCCGAGATCGCGTCGCTCCACCGGACGGGGCCGGCGATGGCGCGGGCGTAGGGATCGAGCAGGAGCTTGGCGGGATTGAAGCGCATGCCGCGCTCCGGCTCGTAGGGGCCGTAGACCCGGTACCCGTAAAGCTGGCCGGGTCGCGCGTCGGGGAGATAGGCGTGCCAGACCTGGTCGGTGCGTTCCCGGAGCGGGGCGCGCCGCTCGCGCGTACCGTCCGGCCCGTCGAACAGGCAGAGCTCGACGCCGGTCGCGTGCTCGGAGAAGAGCGCGAAGTTGGTTCCCTCGCCATCCCACTGGGCGCCGAGCGGCGCCGGCGCACCGGGCCAGGCCCGCATCAGGCCGGGAGGCGGCGGCATGGGTGCCGCGCGCGGCGCTGGCCCGGCCGCGGCCCGCACGGCGGGAGAAGCTGCTCCATCGGATGGCACCCTCGCAGTGTACGCCCCGCCGCACCGGGACACGGTGACGCGGGGCACCCTAGACTCAGTTGACGGTCCTGAGCACCGGCGCAGCTCGAGGCGACGAGCCCGGAAGGCCGCCGGACCGCGGCCTCGGGCCGGAGCGGTGCCGCAAGACGAACGGCGAGCCGGTTCCGCTCCTGGAGCAGCCGCTCGAGGCCGCCCGCGCTCGCAGTGAAGATACCGCCCAACGCGCGGCGATAGTACGCGACCGGAAGCGTCGCCCCGCGCGACTGGCGGGCGCCGGCCGGCGGCCCGGCGCCGGCCGAGCCGCCTCTGGCACGCGCGCCCGGCGCGCGCTAGATACTATCCGGCGGGCCGGCCGACGGCTCGACGCCTTCGCTACCTCCGACCCCGGAGCACTCGTGTGTTGACCTCACCCCGCAGCCTCAGCCCGCGATTCGGCGCCGCGCTCGCGGCGAGCGTCCTCCTCCTCGCAGGCTGCGCCTCCGTCACGCCCATCGGAGATCTTCTCAACAACCCCGGCCGCTACGATGGCAAGTCGGTTCGGATCGAGGGCGAAGTCACTACCGCCGCGGGCGGGCTCGGCGTCGGGGGGTACGCGGTGAAGGACGCCACCGGCACGCTCCCGGTCGTGAGCGATCGGGGCAGCGCGCCGCAACGGGGGGCCAAGGTCTCGGTCAAGGGAAAGTTTCAGGCGCTGTTCACGCTGGGCTCGCGCGGGCTGGCCGTGCTCCGGGAGGAGAGCCGGTCCGTCAGGTAGGCGCGCGTCCCCGCGGGCGGTGCCATCCACGGCCGCATCAGTCACATCTCCCGTCCCCACCTGCACCGTCGTGCAAACATCTTCCTGCGCGGCGTCTACTCGGACTCTACCCGCGGCCCGCGGGCCCGCGCGGGCCCGCGCGAGCGTAGCGGCCGCCGATCCGCATCCGGCGCCGCGCCGCCGCGGGCCCGACGTTTCCGACAATGCATCGAGCCGGGGATCACACCAATGCTACGACAGTTCCAACGAATCACGCCGCTGCTTCTGGTCGCGACGGCGAGCTGGGCGTGCTCGGATTCCACCAATCCGACCGACGCCGCCGGACGCGCGTCGCTCAACGCGTCGCACAACGCGGTAGACGGCGCCGCATTCGGGTTCACGGCGGGCTGGCTGAACGGCCGGACCGTGCAGTTCTTCTACCACAAGCCGTTCTTCTGCGCGACGCCGGTGGAGGACGGCCAGCCGGTGGGCTCGACCAGCGGGTGCGAGGTCGGATCGGACGGCACCGAGGATCCGCGCCCGGGGAACATTCCCACGCTGTTCGTGCTGACGCCGATGGGCTTCCGCCCGGACGCATCCACCCTCCACTGCCCCGTCGTCGGCCAGTGCATCAATCACCCCTCGACGATCGACCTGTCGCGGCTCTTCGGACCCTCGACCGCCAACGCCCCGCTGCCGGCGCACAGCCACGTCATCAATCAGGTGAACGGCAATTGGTGGGAGCTCGACGTCGTCGGCGTGAAGGACCTGGCCACGTGGAATCAGGTGGTCGCCGGCAAGAGCCTCGCGACGGTGCGCGCGCTGCAGGCCGCAGATCCGGGCGCGGAGCACATCACGGCGGATATACCGAGCAACACCTACCTGTTCTTCGACGTGCGGCCGGCGAGCGGGACGTGAGGCATCGGTCGTGAGCGGAGCGGAGCGGGCCGCGCCCCGCCCCGCCCCGCCGACGCGCTGGGCAGCCGGCAGCCTGATCGCGGGCGGAGCGCTCGTGATGGCCGGCGCGACGCTGCCGTGGCTCACGCTCTATGCGGGACTCCATCCGCTCCGTGGGACGACGGGCCTCTACGGGTGGATCGCCTTCGGGGCGGGCGCGCTCGCCTGTGCGGCAGGGGTCGCGGCGAGCCGTTCGCACGCGAGGTGGCTCGGCGCCTGGCTCCGGCGCGGGAGCTTGCTGCTCGGCGGCGGCGTTCTCGCGTTCGCGGTGTGGCTCGTTTTCGGGCTGGTCGCGATCCTGCACCGGCCCGCCGCGGCGATGCTCGCGCCGCGACCCGGTCCGGGACTGTTCCTCGTGCTCGCGGGTGCCGCGCTCATCCTGGTCGGCCCGGTCGGGGAGCACTTCCTCGGCCGCGGGAGCACGTAGCGCCGCTCAGCCGTGCCGGCCGTGGAGCCTCACCGCCGGCCTGCAGCGCAGGCTCTGCGCCCGCCCCAAGCGCGAGCCCCGGTCGGGCCATGCGCCGGCCGGGGCTCGCGATCCCACCATCGGTGGCTACCTAGGCAGCCGCTCAGAATCCGTGCGAACCGCCGGTGAACGGGGCGATCCGCTCCTCGAGCTCCTGCGCGGTCAGCTCCACCGCCTCGGCGTCCTTGCCGGTCAACTCGCGAACCTGGGCCCGCTGCTCGGGGGTGAGCGTAAACCGGATGCTCTTCTTGTCGCTGGACATGCCTTCCTCCGGGTGCCGGATGGTACTGCTGCTGATGAACTTCAACGGGAGACGCGATCGAAGGTGTGGCACGAGCGTGAATGGATCGTGAATCAGGGCCGCCGCGGTCGTGAACCCGCGGCTCCGTCTCCGAGGGACGAGTGCGTTCTCCGCTCCAGGCGGGGCCGCGTGCTCCAGCGCATCGGCGCCTCGAGCCGAGGGGGCGCGGCGGCTCTGACGGCGGAACGTCTCTGGCCGGCGGAAGACTGGCGCTCTTCGGGGGGCGTCCTACATTGGGCGGCGCGGGCGTTTCATCCCCGCGGCCGCCCCTCCGGTCATGCGCGAGCGGCGCTGGGGCTGGCCGACCCTACGCGAGGAGCTTCCCATGGCGGTGGTCAGTCGCGTCGTGTCCCGACGGAGGAATGATCACCTGTTTTTTGGCGGCATGGCGCTCGTCATCGCCGCGCTGGTGTTTGCCGGCTTCTCCCGAAGTTTCTACCTCTGGCCCTGGTTCCACGGGCGCCCGCTCACGCCCTTTCGCATCGTGCACGGCGTGCTTTTCTCCGCGTGGATCCTGCTCTTCTTCGTCCAGACCAGTCTGGTGGCGGCAGCACGGACCGACATCCACCGGCGGCTCGGCGTCGCGGGAGCGCTGCTGGCGGCCGTGATGGTCCTGGTCGGCACCGGACTGGCCGTGGCCGGGGCCCGGCAGGGCCACGCTCCGCCAGGTCTCGATCCGCACCGCTTCCTCGCGATCCCGCTGTTCGACATGCTCGTGTTCCCGGTGCTGGTGGGGGCAGCCATCTACTTCCGACGCCGGCCGGAGACGCATAAGCGCCTGATGCTGCTCGCCACCGTGAGCCTCGTCGCGGCCGCGGCGGCTCGCCTGCCGACGGCGCTGGCGGCCGCCGGCCCGCTGTTCTACTTCGGGGTCGTGGATGCGCTGCTGCTCGCGGGCGTCGCCTACGATCTCATAACCCGCGGCAAGGTGCATCCGGCGTACCTCTGGGGCGGGCTGCTGGTGGTGGTCTCACAGCCGCTTCGGCTCGCGCTCGCCGGCTCGCACGCGTGGCTGGTGTTCGCGCAGATGCTCACCGCGCGGTAGGGGCGCTTTGGATAGGCCCCCGGGGGAAGCATCCGTCGAACACCGGCTATTGGTCAGGCTGCCCTAGGAGCGGATCCAGGACGCCGACCG
>DASSOD010000226.1:0-8990 GCA_035700905.1 Gemmatimonadales bacterium
AGATGGCGAACGGCACCAACTCGCGGGGGGAGCCGCCGTTTCCCGGGTCGCGCGCGAAGTCCGCGGCGCTGGTACGGGAGAAGTTCGTGAAGGCGATGGAGTACCGCGACGCGCTGAAGCGGGCCGAGAGCGACTCCAGCAAGCGCCCGGCGCGCGACCTCGAGCTCGAGGCTATCGCGCAGGTGCTGGACGGGAAACGGGTGGTGCACTTCCACACCCACCGGGCCGACGACATCCTGACCGTGCTTCGGCTCCAGCGCGAGTTCGGCTTCAAGGTGGTGCTGCACCACGTGAGCGACGCGTGGAAGGTGGCCGGGGACATCGCCGCGGCCGGGATCCCCGTTTCGCTCATCGTGATCGATGCGCCGGGCGGCAAGCAGGAGACCATCGACTGGGAGCCGGAGAACGCCGCCGCCCTGGAGAAGGCGGGGGTGATGGTCGGCTTCCACACCGACGACTGGATCACCGACTCCAGGTTCTTCATTCGCGAGGCGGCGATGTCGGTGCGCGCCGGCATGAGCCGCGCGAAGGCGCTGGAAGGGCTCACCATCGCCGGCGCCCGGATCCTCGGGCTGCAGGACCGGATCGGCTCGCTCGAACCGGGCAAGGACGCCGATTTCATCGTGCTCTCGGGCGATCCGCTGAGCGTGTACTCGCACGTGGAGCAGACCTGGATCGACGGCCGGAAGCTTTTCGACCTGAGCGATCCGGTGCAGCGGAACTACGCGACGGGCGGGTACGGCTACTCCCGGGACGATCGGGCGGAGATCGACGAGGACGGCGACGCGGGGGACGGCCAATGACCCCGGGCCTGCAGGCGCGGCGCCTGGCGGCGCTGGCGCTCGGAATCGCCTTCGGGGCGCCCGCCGGGCTCGCGGGGCAGGTGGCCGTGCGCGGCGACACCGTGTTCACGATGTACGGAGCGCCGATCGCGAAAGGCGTGGTGCTGGTCGGGCGAGACGGAAAGATCGAGAAGGTGGGCCCCGCATCGGCGGTCTCGATCCCGCGGGCGTACCGCACGCTCCGGGCCAAGGTGGTGACGCCGGGCCTGGTGGACGCGCACACGGTCGTGGGCCTCGCGGGCGCGCTCAACGCGCCCTTCGATCAGGACCAGCTGGAGAAGTCGAATCCGATCCAGCCCGAGCTGCGCGCGGTGGACGCGTACAACTCCCGCGAGCTGCTGGTGGGGTGGCTGCGGCACTACGGCGTGACCACGATCCACACCGGCCATGGTCCGGGCGCGCTCATGAGCGGGCAGACCATGGTCGTCAAGACGCGCCGGGAGCTCCGGCCCGAGGACGTGCTCGACTCCACGGCGATGGTGGCGATGACGCTCGGGCCGGAGGTGGAGAAGGTGTTCGCGCCCAAGTCGCCCGGCAGCCGCACCAAGGGGATCGCGATGCTCCGGGCCCAGTTCGTGAAGGCGCAGGAGTACGCGCGCAAGCGCGCGGCCGCCCCGCCGGACAAGCCGGTGCCGCGGGAGCTGGGCCTGGACGTCACCGTGGACCTGCTCGAGGGGAGGCTCCCCGCGCTGGTGACCGCGCAGGCGGCGCGGGACATCGAGGCCGCGCTCCGGCTGCAGAAGGAGTTCGGGTTCAAGATGGTGCTCGACGGGGGCGCGGAGAGCTACCTGCTGCTGGAGCAGCTCAAGGCGGCTGGCCTTCCGGTGATCGTGCATCCGACGATGGTGCGGAGCGCGGGATTGATGCAGAACGCGACCCTCGAGACGGCCGCCAAGCTCCGGAAGGCGGGGCTCGCCGTGGCGTTGCAGAGTGGGTACGAGGCGTACGTGCCCAAGACGCGCGTCGTGCTGTTCGAGGCCGCCGAGGCGGCGGCGTGGGGGCTGCTGAGGGAGGAGGCGCTCGCGGCGATCACGATCGAGGCGGCGCGGATTCTGGGTGTGGACGCGCGGGTCGGCTCGCTCGAGCCCGGGAAGGACGGCGACCTCGCGCTCTTCGACGGCGATCCATTCGAGTACGCGAGCCACGTGTGCGCGGTGGTGATCGCCGGGGAGGTCGTGGAGGAGGGCTGCCACTGAGCCGGTGCGGCCGCCGGGCGGCGGCCGCCGTCAGTGGAAGTCGCGGCTCACGTACGTCAGCTGCCTCACCCGCAGCGTCCGGAAGCGGCGCCCCACCACGTTCATCACCGGCCCGTCGCGCTCGAACCGCCCCTGCACCAGCACGAACAGCGAGAAGTTCACCACCTCGCGGTTCTCCTCCACCAGCGTGCGCGGCACCACCACGTTGATGAAGCCGTGCTCGTCCTCCAGCAGGAGGAAGATCGTCCCGTTGGCCGTCTCGGGGCGCTGGCGCACCACCACCAGGCCGCCCACCACGACCTCCTCGCCGCCCTCGAGCTGGAGCAGGTCGCGGCTGTCGAGCGCGCCGCCCGCCTTGAGCCGCGCGCGCACGTGCTCCATGGGGTGCCCGTGGAGGCTGAGGCCGGTGGCGAAGTAGTCCAGGTAGATGAGCTCGTCGCGCGAGAGGGAGCGCGGGGCATAACGGCGGGCCCGCTCCCCGCGCGCCGGGGCGAGCGGCAGCGTGTCGCCCACCACGCCCAAGGCCTCCCACGCCGCCACGCGGCGGTCCGGCTCCCAGGCGGCGAAGGCCCCCGCGCGCGCGAGCGCCAGCACGTCGAACCGGGCGAGCGCCGCGCGTCGCACCACGTGGGCGATCGAATCGAACGCCCCGCCGGCGCGCGCCGCGCGGAGCCGCTCGAGCGTGCGCGCCCCCACGCCGCGGACGTGGCGCCACCCGATCCGGAGCGCGGGCCGCGCGGGATCGGCCGTCTCCTCCACGGTGCACTCCCAATCGCCGTCCCGGAGGCAGGGCGGCCGCACCTCCACGCCGTGGCGCCGCGCATCGTGCATCAGCGTGGCCGGCGAGTAGAACCCCATGGGCCACGAGTTGAGGAGCCCGAGATAAAACGCGGCGGGGTGGTGGCACTTGAGCCAGGCCGTGGCGTACGCGATGAGCGCGAAGCTCCAGGCGTGGCTCTCGGGAAAGCCGTAGCTCCCGAAGCTCTCGAGGTCGTGGCAGATCCGCGCGGCGACGGCGCTCGGGATGCCGCGCTCGGTCATCCGCCGCCCCAGCCGGCCCAGCTCGGCCAGCAGCTTCGAGCGCTTGCGGTTGTGCCCCATCGAGCGCCGGAGCGCGTCGGCCTCGGCGGCGGAGTAGCGGCCCAGGCGCATCGCGATCGCCATCGCCTGCTCCTGGAAGATGGGCAGCCCCTGGGTGCGGGCGAGGATCGGCTCGAGCAGCGGATGATGGTACGCCACCGGCTCGACGCCGCGCCGCCGCATGGTGTAGGGGCGGACGAAGCGCGCCTCGATCGGGCCGGGACGGATGAGCGCCACCTGGACCACGATGTCGTAGAGCCGCTCCGGCCGGGTCTTGAGGATCGAGGCGATCTGCGCCCGGCTCTCGATCTGGAAGGTGCCGATGGTCTCGCCGCGCGAGATCAGCTCGTAGGTGGGCCCGTCGTCCGGCGGCAGGCGGTACATCTCGGGGCGCGCGCCGGTGCGCCGCTCGATCACGTCGAATGCGCGCCGCACCAGCGAGAGCCCGCCCAGGCCCAGGAAGTCGAACTTGGGGACGCCGATCGCGTCGAGGTCGTCCTTGTCGAACTGCACGATGGTGCGGCCCATCGTGGTGTGCTCGATCGGGAGCCAGGCGCCGAGCGGCTGGGAGGAGAGCACGAACCCGCCCACGTGGGTCGAGCGCATGCGCGGGAGCTCGTCGCATCCCTCCATCAGCGCGAGCAGGGTGCGGCCGCGCGCATCCTCCAGCGAGAGGCCGAACTGCCCCGCCAGGCGCTCGCGCACCGCGGCGGCGCCCTCCGCCGCCTCGGCGTAGTGCATCCGCTTGGAGAGCTTGAAGGCGAGCTCGGCCGGATAGCCCAGCGCGCGCATCGCGTCCAGCAGCGCGTTGGGCGCGCGGTAGTGCTGCACGGTGCAGGCGATGGCCGCCGAGGCGCGATGCCAGCGGCCGTAGGCCCAGTCGAGCAGCTCCTCGCGCCGGTCGTGCTCGATGTCGAGGTCGATGTCGGGCGCCTCCGTCTGCCCGTCCACCCGCACCTCGGAGAGGAAGCGCTCGAACAGAAGGCCGTGCCGCACCGGGTCCACCGCCGTGATGCCGAGGCAGTAGGCGACGGCCGAGTTGGCGGCGCTCCCGCGTCCCTGGCAGAGGATGCCCAGCTCGCGCGCCTTCCGCACCACCTCCCACATGACGAGGAAGAAGCCCGCGAAGCCGAGGCGGCCGATGACGCCGAGCTCGTGCTCGAGCTGGTCCCGCTGGGCGGGCGTGAGCTCGGCGCCCCAGCGCTCGCGCGCGCCCTCCAGGGCGCAGTGCCGGAGGAGGGCGACGTCGTCATGGCCCGGGGTGGCGTCGAAGACCGGGAGCGGCGGCCGCATCCACGCGAGGTCGAACCCGCACTCGGCGGCGATCCACTCGCTCGCGGCCAATCCCTCGGGCCGCGCGGCCCAGCGGCGCGCCATCTCCTGGGGCGGGAGCAGGCGCCAGCCGCCGTTGGGCAGGAGCACCCCCGCGCGCTCCGCCTCCTCCAGCGTGAGGCCGGCGCGGAGCGCGGTGAGCATGTCGTGCACCAGTCGGCCGCGCGCGTCGAGGTAGCGCGGGTCCTGCGCCACGACCCACGGCGTTCCGGTGCGCTCGGCCAGCTCGATCAGCGCGTCGGCCAGCGCCGCCTCGTGCGCGCCCGCGTCGTGCCGCTGCACCTCCACCGCGACGCGCGGCCCGAACGCCTCGCGCCAGAGGGCGAACTGCCGGTCGGCCTCTGCCTGCTCGCCGGCGCGAAGCAGCGCGGCGAGCCGGCCCGACGCCGGGCCGGTGAGGAGCTGTAGCCCCGCGCTCCGCTCGGCCACCTCGGCCCAGGGGACGCTCGCCTTGCCGCGCGCGGTGTGCGGGCGCTCGCGCTCCCAGGTGTCGAGGTCGCCTACGCGGGCGCGGGTGACCAGCGCGGCGAGATGGCGGTAGCCCTGCTCGCTCCGGGCGAGGAGCGCGAGCGGGTGGCCGTCCACCACCAGCTCGGCGCCGACGACGAGCTTGACGCCCTGCCGCCGGGCCTCGAGCACGGCGCGCACCACGCCGCCCAGGTCCGCGGCGTCGGTGAGGCCGAGGGCGCCGTAGCCGAGCGCGGCGGCGCGCCGGACCAGCGCCTCGGGGGTGACGGCGCCGTCGCCGAAGGAGAACGCCGTGTGGGCGCGGAGCTCGACGAAGCTCATGGCGCGGGCCGTCCTCCCCTCAGCGCCACGCCCCGTGCAACTCCCAGCGGCCCGCGCGCACCTCGCGGCCGAGCTGCACCAGCTCGCCGTCGGCACGGACGCAGCAGTAGAGCTCGTAGGCGTAGGCCTCGCCCCAGCGGCCGCCGGAAACGCAGTCGGGGCCCGAGGCGGTGAGCAGCTCGTGCCAGCCGTCCCGGCTGCGGTAGCGCACCGGCACGGCGAAGCCGCGGCGATCGGTGGTCTCGACCTCCACCGGCTCGGGCGCGGGCAGGAGGTGGAGCGCGAGCTCGGGCTCGGTATCGCCCGCGCCGATCTGGGGGCGCGCCCACACCAGCGCGGGCTCCTGCTCGAGCCAGCGGGTGCGCCGGCGGAGCAGGGGATGCCGGGTGTGCTCCGCGAGGAGCAGCGCCCCGTCCCGGTCCAGCACGCGGGCGAGCGCCTCCTCGGCCACGCGCGCGCTGGCGAAGCCGCGGTCCAGCAGGTCTCCCTGCACGCTGCCCGACGGCAGTACCGCATCCACCCGGAGCGCCACGCCCACGGCGCCGTCGGGTAGGCGCAGCCGCTCGAGCCCGCTCCGGATGAGCCGCACCCAGGCGCGCGGGTCGGCGCTCGGGCGCGAGGGATTGAAGGGGTGCTCCACCGCATCGCCCCGCGCGAGCGAGAAGACGAGGGTGAAGGTGCGCGCCCCCTGGCCCAGCTCGTGGAGCGCGGCAGAGACCTGCCGCACCAGGCGGTTCACGACGAAGAGCAGGCGCTCGGGGTCGGCGAGCGCGTAGTCGGTCCACTCGAGCGAGGCGTGCGGCAGCGGACGGGGCGCGGGGCCGAAGAGGAGCCGCCGGTCGTCGGCGCGCGCGAGGCGCCAGAGCGCCGCGCCCTCCGCCCCGAAGCGGAGCTCCACCGATTCCCGGTCGAGCGCGGCCAGCTCTCCGCAGCGCTCGATGCCCGCCCCGTCCAGCAGCGCCTGGAGATCGGGCGCGGGATCGAGCAGGGCGACGGCATGCGGCGCGAGGAAGGCGCGGTCCTCTCCCGTGGGGACCACCACGACGGCCGACTCTCCGGCGAGGTATCGCGCCGCGACCCCGGCCGCGACGGGCGTGCTGGCGACGCCCGCCCGCGCCGCCTGCCACCCGTGGGCGCGGAGAACCGGGAGCAACGCGTCGGCGAGCGAGCCGGCGTGAAGCCCCCTGGCATCGGCCCAGACCCGCGCGGCCCCGCACTCCACGCGCACCCGTGGCGCGCGCTCCAGCAGGCGCGCGCCGAGCTCGGCGCCGCCCACGCCCGGGGCGGCGGTCGAGGGCTCGGGTGCCCAGAGGCAGACGATGCTCACGTGGCTCTCACCGGATTGCCCCCGCGACGAAGTACCCGAACAAAACCCGAATCCATCTTACAGGCCGCATCGGCGGAGGGCAAGCGAGCGGTTCGGGGCGGTGCCAGATTGGAGCGATGTACCAGCGCATGCTCCTCGCGTGGGCCGTCCTCTGTGCAGCAGTCGCCGCCCCCGTCGCGCCCGCCTCCGCCCAGCAGACCGCGCCGCCCGCAACCGCCGACACCCAGCCGCCCGCAGCGCGCGCGGCGCGGGGCGAGGCGCTGCCCCTGGATCCCGCCGTGCGGCACGGGCGGCTCCCGAACGGCCTCACCTACTACGTGCGCCGCAACGAGAAGCCGGAGCGCCGCGCGGAGCTCCGGCTGGTGGTGGACGCGGGCTCGATTCTCGAGACCGACGCGCAGCGCGGGCTCGCGCACTTCGTGGAGCACATGGCCTTCAACGGCACCCGCGAGTACGCCAAGCAGGAGCTGGTGAGCTTCATCGAGCGGATCGGGATGCGCTTCGGCGCGCACCTCAACGCCTCCACCGGCTTCGACGAGACGATCTATCAACTCCGGGTGCCGACCGACGGCGACACGCTGCTCACCCGCGGGCTCGACATCCTGGGGCAATGGGCGTCGGCGGTGACGTTCGACTCGGCGGAGGTTGAAGCCGAGCGTGGCGTGGTGCTGGAGGAGTGGCGGCTCGGGCTGGGCGCGGCGCAGCGCATCCTGGACAAGGAGCTGCCGGTCATGCTCGCCGGATCCCGCTACGCCGTGCGGCTGCCGATTGGGGACACCGCGGTGATCCGGCACGCGCCACGCTCCCGCATGGTCCGGTTCTATCGCGACTGGTACCGCCCCGACCTGATGGCCGTCGTGGCCGTCGGCGACTTCGACCCCGACTCCGTCGCGGGATGGATCCGCCGGCATCTGGGCGGGCTGCCGCGGCGTCCGCCGGGAACCACGGCGCCGCGCCGAACCACGTTTCCCATCCCGCCGGGCAAGGCGCGCGGAGTCGTGACGACCGATCCGGAGGCCTCGAGCTCGAACGTCACGCTGATGCACTTGTCGCGCGCCGAGCCGCTCCGCACCGCGGCCGACTGGCGCCGCTACGCCGTCGAGCGCCTGGCCGACGCCATGCTGACGGCGCGCTTCGCGGAGCTGGCTCAGGGCGCCGATGCGCCGTTTCTCACGGCCGATGCCGGTCGGGTCCGGTTCGCGCGCCCGGCGGCGATGGCGGTGCTGACGGCCACCGTCGAGAACGGCGCCATGGTCCGGGGAATGAGGGCGCTGGCGGAAGAGGCGGAGCGGGTGCGGCGCTACGGCTTCACCGACGCGGAGCTCGCGCGCGCCAAGGAGGACCTGCTCGCCGCCTACGAGAACGCCTACGCCGAGCGCGACAAGACGCCGTCCGGCACGCTGGTCTCGGACTACATCGCCAACTTCCTGCGGGGCGATGCCGCGCCCGGCATCGCGCGCGAGTACCAGGTGGCCCGGCGCGAGCTCCCGAAGATCACGCTGGCCGAGGTGAACCGGGTGGGCGCGGTCTGGCTCCAACCGAGCGGGCGGGTGGTGCTGGGCGAGGCGCCTGCCAAGCCCGACGCTCGCGCAGCCACCGCCGAAGAGCTGCTCGACGCGGTGGCACGCGCGGCGGGCGCCAAGCTCACGCCGTATCGCGAGGCGCTCGCGGCGGGGCCGCTGGTGGAGACGCCGCCCGAGCCCGGCCGCGTGCTCCAGACCCGGGTGGATACCGCGCTCGGCACGATTACCTGGTCGCTCTCCAACGGCGCCACGGTGGTGCTCAAGCCGACCGAATTTCGCGCGGACGAGGTGACGTTCTGGGGGTTCGCGCCGGGCGGCACCTCGCTCGCCCCCGACTCGCTGCTCCTCGCGGCGCAGTTCTCGGCCTCCGCCGTATCGGAGATGGGGTACGGCGCCTACTCGGGAACCGACCTCGCCAAGGTGACCGCGGGAAAGGACGTGAGCTTCGCGCCGATCATGTCGGCGGAGTTCACCCGGCTCGCGGGCTCGGCGCGGCCGCGCGACGCCGGGACGCTGCTCCAGCTCGTGTGGCTGGCCATGACCTCGCCCCGTCGGGACAGCACCGTGTTCGACCGGTTCATCGCACGGGCGCGGAGCGAGGCGGCCAACCGGAGCCAGGTGCCCGCGAGCGCGCTGAGCGACACGCTCGCCGCCACGCTGGCGCAGCACAATCCCCGCGTCCGGCCGGTCACGCCGGCGCGGGTGGACTCGGTGCGCCTGAGCGACGCGCTCGGCTTCTGGCGAGCGCGGACCGACAACGCGGCCGGCTTCACGTTCATCATGGTCGGAAACATCGACACCACGAGCTTCCGATCGTTGGTCGAGCGGTGGCTCGGCAGCCTTCCCTCGACCGGCGCGAAGCAGAGCTGGCAGGACCGCGGGATCCGTCCGCCCGACGGTG
>DASSOD010000227.1:0-5683 GCA_035700905.1 Gemmatimonadales bacterium
GAAGACCAGGAATCCGAAGCCGAGCGTCAGGTAGCTCAGGATGAAGCGCCAGACGAACGTGTAGATCGGCGTGAGCTCGCGCGGCACGTACACCGACATCACCGCCGCGGACAGCAGCTCGGCGATCCCCGACGCGCCCGGCGTGGGCGCGAAATAGAGCAGGAACATCACCAGCGTCTGCACCAGAAGCACGTCCACGAAGTTCGCGTGGATCCCGAGCACGCGGAGCGCGACGTACCCGGCGAGCAGCTTGTTGGCGTGCGACGGGCCGGAGAGGAGCATCGCCCACGCGAGCGCGACGAGCCCGCGCGGGCTCTTGAACGCCGCCACGCTCGCCTGCGTCTCCTCGACCCCGGCCCGCAGCCGCTCCAGCCTGTCCGCCACCCGCCGGCTCCGGCGGCCCACCCGCTCCGCGAGGCGGTGGATCAGCCCGCCGATGTAGCGGGGAAACACCAGAATCACCACCATCGCGACCCCGATCGCGCCCACGATCCCGAGGCTGCCCAGGAACAGGTCGTAGAGCGAGAGGCCGAGCACGTTCCCCTTGGTGCCGAGCGACCGCCCCGCGCCGAACGCGACGGCGAGCGGCCCCGCGATCGCGAAGAAGGCCACCGTCGCCACGAAGCTCATGAACGTCGCGGCCACCGCCACCGGAAGCGGCACGCCGTAGCGCCGCATGGTGTACATGGTCATCGGGCCCGCGCCCGAGTTGAGGGGGGTGACGTACGCCGCCCACGCCCCCATCCCGCCCGCGAGGATGCACCCCTTGAGCGGCGGATGGGGCACGATGTGGCGCACCAGCACCCACAGCCTGAGCCCGCCGCCGAACCAGTCCATCGAGGCCAGCGCCGCGCCGACCGCGAGCCACGGCCACTCCAGCCGCCCCAGCGCTTGCAGGGGAGCCGAGATGTCGTTGCCGTAGAGAAGGGTGAGGCCGTAGCCGAGGACGGATGCGACGACGAAGATCTCGAGCCCACGCCGCAGCAGCCTGGGGGTCAGGAGACGGGCCATGGGGACGGAAGCTAGGCGGCCGGGGCGCGGCGCGGCAGGGAGCCTTATCTTTCCGGCAGATGTCCGACTCCTATATCCGCATCGTCAACGCGCGGCAGCATAACCTCCGCGGCATCACCGTCGACCTGCCCCACCGCTCGCTGATCGTGGTCACCGGGCCCTCGGGCTCGGGCAAGTCCTCGCTCGCGTTCGACACGCTCTACGCCGAGGGGCAGCGCCGCTACATCGAGTCGCTCTCCACCTACGCCAAGCAGTTCCTCGACCGGATGCCCAAGCCGGAGGTCGATCGGCTCGAGGGGCTCGCGCCCGCGGTCGCCATCGAGCAGCGGAACCCCACCGTGTCGAGCCGATCCACCGTCGGCACCGCGACCGAGGTGTACGACTACCTCCGCCTCCTCTGGGCCCGGCTCGGCCGCACCTACTGCCGGAGCTGCGGCGCCCCGGTGCGTCGGGACACGGCGCAGTCCGCGGCCGGCGACGTGCTGCGCGACGCCGCGCCCGGCGCGAAGCTGCAGGTCGCGTTCCCGCTGCCGCCGAGCGCGCGGATCACCCACGCGGCGGTGGTGGAGAACCTCCGGGCGCTGGGGTTCGTGCGGCTCCTGGCCGACGGCGCCGCACACCACCTGGACGAGCTTCCGCCGGGCCTCGACCTGACGGACGCCGCCGAGCTCCTCGTGGTGGTGGACCGGCTGGTGGCGGAGCCGCGCGCCGAGGGCCGCCTGGCGGAGGCGCTCGCGACGGCGTTCGAGGAAGGCGAGGGCGTCGCCCTGGTCCTCGCGGAGGGTGCCCGCTTTCGCTTCACCGAGTTCCCCGCGTGCAGCCGCTGCGACACCCCGGCGGCCACCGTCTCCCCCGCCCTGTTCTCGTTCAACAACCCCCGCGGCGCGTGCTCGGCGTGCAACGGGTTCGGCGCCACCCTGGAGTACGACGAGTCGCTCATCGTGCCCGACCCGCGGCGCGCGCTCGCCGGGGGCGCGATCGACCCGTGGACCAAGCCGCGCTACGAGGGGCGGCGGCGCATCCTGCTGGAGCGCGCGCGGCAGCTCGAGATCGCGCCCGATACACCGTGGGCCAGGCTCAAGGCCACGCAGAAGCGCGAGCTGCTCTACGGCCGCAAGGGGCGCTACGTGGGGATCTTCCCCTTCCTCAAGGGGCTGGAGGAGAAGCGGTACAAGCAGTACATCCGCGTCTTCCTCCGGCAGTACCAGCTCGCCAAGACCTGCGCCGAGTGCGGGGGGACCCGGCTCAACGCGGACGCGCGCTCCGTCCGCATCGGAGACTGCACCATCGCGGACGTGGCGTCCCGGCCGATCGACGAGATTCACGCGTGGATCGCGGGGCTCGCACTCTCCCCCTTCGAGCGGGAGATCGCGCAGCTCGTGGTGGACCAGCTCGACGCCCGCCTCACGTTCTTGCGGGACGTCGGCCTCGGCTACCTCGCCCTCGACCGCCAAACCCGCACCCTCTCGGGCGGCGAGGCCCAGCGGATCGCGCTGGCCAACGCCCTCGGCTCCCGCCTGGTGGACGCGCTCTACGTGCTGGACGAGCCGAGCATCGGGCTCCACCCGCGCGACAACGACCGCCTGCTGGCGCTGCTCCGGCGCCTGCGCGACGGCGGCAACACCGTGGTGGTGGTGGAGCACGACCTCGCCGCGATCCAGCAGGCCGACTTCATGCTCGAGCTCGGTCCCGGCTCCGGCGAGCACGGCGGGCGCGTGGTGCACGCCGGGCCGGTCCATGCGGCCGACGGGTCGCTCACCGGCCAGTATCTCAGCGGGCAGAAGCGCATCGGCGTGCCCAGCGCGCGGCGGCCCGCCGGCCCCGCCTGGCTCCGGGTGCGCGGGGCGCGGCTGCACAACCTCCGCGACGTCGACGTGGACGTTCCGCTCGGCGCGCTCACCGCCGTCACCGGCGTATCGGGATCGGGGAAGAGCACGCTGGTCTACGACGTGCTCTTCCGGAACCTCGAGGCCCGCCTCCACGGCGAGCACTCGGCCAAGTCCCACCTCGGCGAGGCGGTGGGCGAGGTGCGCGGGCTCACCGGATGGGAGTCGCTCCAGGACGTGGTGCTGATCGACCAGAGCCCGATCGGCCGCTCGCCGCGGTCGAATCCGATCACCTACGTGAAGGCGTTCGACGAGGTACGGGAGCTGTTCGCCGCGCAGCCGCTCGCGAAGCAGCGGAAGTATTCGGCGGCGACCTTCTCGTTCAACCTGCCCGGCGGCCGCTGCGAGGCGTGCGAGGGCGCCGGGCACGTGCAGGTGGAGATGGTGTTCCTGGCGGACGTCTTCGTCCCCTGCGAGGCGTGCGGGGGCTCGCGGTTCAAGCGCGAGGTGCTGGACGTCAAGATCCAGGGCCACTCGATTCGCGACGTGCTCCAGTGGACCGTGGACGAGGCGATCGGCCGGTTCCGGCACCAGCCGAAGCTGGGCGCCACGCTCTGGCACCTGCAGCAGGTGGGTCTCGGGTACCTGCGGCTCGGCCAGCCCGCCACCACGCTCTCAGGGGGCGAGGCGCAACGGCTCAAGATCGCGCGCGAGCTCGCGGGCTCGGCCAAGCGCGACGGCCGCAAGCTCTATCTGCTCGACGAGCCGACCACGGGCCTCCACCTCGACGATGTCCGCGTACTGATCCAGGTGCTCGATCGCCTGGTGGACGCCGGCCACACCGTGCTCGTGATCGAGCACCACCTCGACGTCATCAAGCGCGCGGACTGGATCGTGGACCTCGGGCCCGAGGCCGGTGATGCGGGCGGCCGGGTGGTGGCGCAGGGCACGCCGGAGGAGGTCGCGCTCGCGCCCGACTCGCACACCGGCCGGTATCTCCGCCCGCTGGTGCTCCCCGAGACTCCCGCGCTCGCCGGCTGACCGCGGGCGTGGTTGGCCTCCGTCACAGCGCGGTCGCCGCAGCCGCGGCAGCTTGAGTCCGACCGGCCGCGGGCGCGTCGCGCGCGGCGCCGCGCATCTTCAAGGAGCGCAACCATGTCCACCGTGATCCGTGTCGGCCTGCTCGGCGCCGCCGCGCTGGCGCTCGCCCCCGCCTCCGCGGCCGCGCAGGGCAACCAGGACCGCGAGTACGCCCGGCAGGCGTGCCGCGATCGCATCCAGAGCGATGGCTACGCCGTGGAATCCATGGACCGCCCTCGCGTCGTCCGGGGGGAGGCGATCGAGATTCCGACCGACGTCCGAGACCGGCGCGGGCAGGGCTTCCGCGTCACCTGCCGGATGACGCTCGCCGACCGCCGGGTCGAGATCGTCGGCCAGGAGACCGGCTACGCGCCCGCGCCGCCGAGCTACCCCCAGCCCGAGGCTCCGGGGCGCTCGCGCGCTCCCACCACCGCGCCGGCGCCCAACGCGCAGCAAGGTTACGGAACGCCGGGTTACGGAACGCCGGCCGCGCGCGAGCGCGCCCGCGCGACCGAGCGCTGCGTTCAACTCGCGACCGAGAGCGGATTCTCCAACGCGCGGGTCAACACGACCCGGGAGGGCGGCAACGGCCGGTACGAGCTGACGCTGACCGCGTGGCACGGCGCCCAGACCGGCACGTTGGGCTGCCGCTACGATGCCCGCAACGACGCCCCGACCCTGTTCGACGTGGGCAACGGCTTCTTCAGCTCGACCCACCAGGCGGCCGGCGCTCCACTTCCGTCCGGGCGCGAGGCCACGCCGCCCTCGCCGCCCCTCCCCGGCGGCGCGAGCCCCACCGCGCGCGCCGCGCAGGGCTGCACCCGGATGGCGGGGAGCGCGGGATTCACCCAGCTCGCGGTGCGCTCGACCCGTGACATCGGGCGCGGCTGGTGGGACGTGCGGCTCGGCGGAGCGCGGCGGGACGGGAAGCGCGGCGAGCTGGGGTGCCGCTACAACGTCGAGAACGGCGCGGGCAACCTGTACGACACCGGGAACACGTTCTAGCGGCGCACGCGGCGGTGGCGCGGCCGCCCGCGCACCGTCAGCGCTCGCGAACGGCGGCCTGGAGCAGGCGCCAAGCCTCCTCGACGTGCGTGCGCTCGGTGCACCGCTGGCCCACCGACAGGCGAAGCGCGTAGCGGCCGGCGAGCACCGTGTGGCTCATGAAGACGCTGCCGCTCGCGTTCACGCGCTCGAGGATGCGCCGGTTCCGCTCGTCGAGCGTGGGATCGTCCGGAGCCGTGCCGGGGGGACGATGCCGGAAGCAGACCAGCCCGAGCGGCGCGGGCGCCAGAAGCTCGAAGTCCGGCGACGCTTCGACCCAGGCCGCGAACTCGCGCGCCAGCGCGATGTGCCGGCGAAGCATGGCGCGGAGCCCCTCGATTCCGTAGCTCCGGATCACGAACCAGAGCTTGAGCGCGCGGAACCGGCGGCCGAGCTGGATCCCCCAATCGCGATAGTTCACGGCGTCGGCGTCGTGCGCGGTCCGGAGGTACTCCGGCGTGAGCGCGAAGGCGCGCAGCAACGCGTCCACGTCGCGCACGAAGTACGCGCTGCAGTCGAAGTTCACCAGCATCCACTTGTGCGGGTTGAAGACGAAGCTGTCGGCCTGCTCGATTCCATCGAACAGATGCCGCAGCTCCGGGACTATCGCGGCCGTCCCCGCGTAGGCCGCGTCCACATGCAGCCAGACGCCGTGCCGCCGGCACACTTCGGCTATTTGGGGGAGGGGGTCGATGGCGGTGGAGGATGTGGTCCCGACGGTG
>DASSOD010000228.1:0-22299 GCA_035700905.1 Gemmatimonadales bacterium
CTCGCCATCGCGCCAGTCGGCCGGGGTCGCCACGCCGTGCGCCGCGGTGAGCTGGAGCGAGTCAATGGCGCGCAGGAGCTCCTGAAAGTTGCGCCCCGTGCTCGCCGGGTAGGTGAGGGTGAGCTTCACCTTGTCGTCCGGGCCGATCACGAACACCGACCGCACCGTGGCCGTCTCGCTCGCGGCCGGATGGATCATGTCGTAGAGCGCAGCCACCTGCCGGTCCGGGTCGGCCACGAGGGGGAAATTGGGCCGGTGGCCGGTCACGTCCTCGATGTCCGCCGACCATCGCTCGTGGGCGTCGAGCGGGTCCACGCTGAGGCCGAGCACCTTGACGCCCCGGCGCTCGAACTCGGGCTTGAGCGACGCCACGGCGCCAAGCTCGGTGGTGCAGACGGGCGTGAAGTCGCGGGGATGGGAGAAGAGGACCGCCCAGCAGCCGGCCTTCCACTCGTGGAAGCAAATCGGACCGTCGGTCGAGTCGGCGGTGAAGTCGGGGGCGGTGTCGCCCAGGCGAATGGCCATGCCGCGCCTCCTGCGTGAGGGTGAAGCCGCGGCGCACGCCCCGCCAAACGCGGAACGACCCGCGACTTTCGTCGCGGGCCGTTCGCCGCGACTTAGATGGTGAAACCGGCGAAGCCGGCCGCGCGGCCCATCAAGTCGGGGAAATCGCCGCGCTGAATGAATATTCCAAACGGTGCGGCCGGCGTCAAGAGCCCGCCGCCGCCGCTCGAGTCACGACTGCGGCGAGCGGGCCATCCGCTCCCGCGCCGCCGCGAGCTCCGAGTCGTGCGAGAGCCGCCACCCGTCCTCGGCCGCCTCGCCGTACCGCGCCCGGAGCGAGCCGCCGGTGAGCTCGCGCTGAACCCAAAGGGCGAGCGGCTCGCGCGAGCCCGCCGGCACCTCGAGCCCCTCGAGCAGCGCCTCGACATCCTTGAGCTCCGCCACCGCGCCCGGATCGTCCACGTGGCGCTCGGTCCAGTCGGTCATCCGCTCGGTGAGCGTGCGCACCCCGGACGAGCCCAGCGCCTCGATTGCCGCCGCGGGCGGGATCGCGGCCGAATCCGCCGCGAGCGCGATGTCCGGCCGGATGCCGCCCTGGTGGGGCGCGTCGAAGTCGATCAGGGAGTCCGCCGGTTGCACCCCGCGGTCGATCGGCCGGCCCTTGGGCGTGTACCATCGGGCGATGGTGAGCTTCACCGCCCAGCCCTCGGGCAGGTTCACCATCTCCTGCACCGAGCCCTTGCCGTACGACTGCGCGCCGAAGATCCGCGCCCGCCCCGCGTCCTGCAGCGCCCCCGCGAGGATCTCCGCCGCGGACGCGGAGCGCTGGTCCACCAGAACGCCAAGGGGGAGCGCCGGATAGCGCGGTTCCACCGCCACCGAGGCGCGCTGGGCAGGCACGCCGGGCCGCCCCCGCACCTCGATGAGTCCGGCACGCTGCGGCAGGAAGAGCTGCGCGACCCCCAGCGCCTCCTCCAGGAGCCCGCCAGGATTGCCGCGGAGGTCGAGCAGCAGCGAGGTTGCGCCCGCCTGGCGAAGGCCGTCGATCGCATGGACCACCTCGCCCGTGGCCCCGTCGCCGAACTGCTCCAACCGTACCACCCCGACGCCGCCGTCCAGCACCATCGCCGCGGCGACCGATGGCACCTGCACCTCAGCCCGCTCCACCGTGCGCGTCGCGGGAGACTTCACGCCCCGCCGCACGATGCCGAGCGCCAGCCGGGTGCCCACGGGGCCGCGGATCCGGTCCACGATGTTGTCCACCGGCATCCCGACGACTGGTGTTCCATCCAGCGACACGATGCGGTCGAAGGCCAGCAGGCCGGCGCGGGCCGCCGGACTCCCGGGCAGCACGCTGGTGACGTACGCGGTGTCGCGAAGCTCGCCCAGGCGCGCCCCGATGCCGCCGAAGCGCTGGCCGGCCTCCACCTTGAACTCCGCCAAGTCGTGGGGGGAGAAGAGGATGGTGTGGCGGTCCCGCAAGGACGCCAAAAGCGCCCCGGCCGTCTTGAAGTGGCGGAGCGAATCGCGGCTCAAGGGCGCCACGTAGCGCGCCGCCACGGTGTCGCGAAGTGCGGCGAAAACGACCGGCGGTACCGCCGCAGTGTCGGATCCGCCGGGTGCGGCCCGGACCGAGTCCTGACCGGCCGCGGGCCCGGTTGCGGCCGCCGTCAGGATCCCGAAACCGAAGCCGACCCGGCGCAGGTACGTGACCAAACCGTGCATGGAGGTAAGTTATCTCACATGACCGGGAATCGCCGCCGCCCCTCGGTCCGGGTGGGGCCGGGGCCGGTCCGGTGCCGCCCGCCTCGGGGTACGAGGATTGCGGCGCCCGCCCGGCCGGCGGCGTACGGTCCAACGACCCACTTCCAGCGAGGTTTCACCATGGCCAATCCCGTGCTCGCCCGCGACACCTTCGTCGGGGCTCGCGCCATCGCGTCCGAAGACCGGATGACGCTGGCGGGCGCCGTCACCAAGACCGGCGTGCTCATGGCCGTCTGCGCCGCGTCCGCCCTGGCCGTCTGGGTGACCGCCGCCGCGCTGGGTCCGTCGCTGCCCACGGCGATCATGGGGGCGGCCGTCGCGGGGCTCGTCGTGGGATTCACCACGGTGTTCGTCCCCCGCTGGGCGCCGGTGACGGCCCCACTCTACGCCATTCTCGAGGGCCTCGCCCTCGGCGGCATCACGCTGATTTACAACGCGCTGTACCGCGGGCTCCCGCTCCAGGCGCTGGCGCTCACCATCGTGGCCGGCGGGACGATGCTCGCGCTCTACGCCACGCGGGTGGTGCGGGTGACGGAGCAGCTCCGCGCGGTGATCGTCGGTGCCACCCTCGCCATCCTGCTCTATTACCTGGTCGCGTTCGTGGCCGGCTTCTTCGGGGTGCGGCTCCCGTTCCTCGTGGGCGGCGGGTGGATGAGCATCGGGTTCAGCCTGCTGGTCGTGGGCGTGGCCACCCTCAACTTCCTGCTCGACTTCGACCTGATCGAGCGGGCGGCCGAGCACGGCGCTCCGCGCTACATGGAGTGGTACGGCGCGTTCGGCGTGCTGGTCACGTTCGTCTGGCTCTACCTCGAGATCCTGCGCCTGTTGTCGAAGCTGCGCCAGCGCTGATCGATGTCCGCACCGGGGGTGCGCTCGCCGGCACGCGATGGGACCCGCGGCGATGGGCCGCTGGTCTCGATCGTCGTGCCCGCGTACTTCGAGGAGGGCAACCTCGCGCGGCTCCACAGCGAGCTGGTGCGAGCCCTCGCCTCCGAGTCGGCTGCCTGGGAGTTGATCGTGGTGGACGACGGGAGCGCCGACGGCACCTGGGGGCGGATCCGCGAGCTCGCCGCGGGCGACGCCAGGGTGCGCGGGGTGCGCCTGTCGCGCAACTTCGGCCATCAGTACGCGCTCCTCGCCGGCCTGGCGCACGCGGGCGGCGAGGCCGTGGTGACGATGGACGCGGACCTGCAGCACCCGCCCGCCGTGATCCCGCGGCTGCTCGAGGCCTGGCGCAACGGCGCCAAGATCGTCCACACCGTCCGCACCGACAGCGACGACGTGTCCTGGATCAAGGGGCTCTCGTCCCGCGCGTTCTACCGGGTGTTCTCGTTCCTGAGCGGCGTGCCGATCGCGCCCGGCATGGCGGACTTCCGCCTGCTGGACCGACAGGTGGTCGGCGAGCTGCTGCAGTTCCGGGAAGAGGGGCTCTTCCTGCGCGGGCTGGTGGAATGGGTAGGGTACCCCAGCGCGCGGGTGCCGTTCCAGGCGGAAAAGCGGTACTCCGGCGCCACCAAGTACGGGCTCAGGCGGATGCTCAAGTTCGCGTGGTCGGGCATCACCTCCTTCTCGGTGGTGCCGCTCAGGGCGGGGATCGTGCTCGGCCTCGTCACCAGCGCCTTCGCCTTCGGCAACCTGGTGTACGCGGTCTGGGCCAAGCTGTTCGAGCCTGAGCGGGTCGAGCCCGGCTGGGCGACGATCGTCTCGCTCATCTCGCTCCTGTTCGGGATCCTGTTCGTGCTCATCGGCATCCTGGGCGAGTACCTCGGCCGTGTGCTCATGCAGGTGCGCCGCCGCCCCTTGTACCTCGTGAGCGAGCGGCAGGGGTTCGAGGCGCCGGCGGCATCCGCCGAGCAGACCGGCGCGCGGGGCGATGCGCCGCGCCTCGTCTCCTGAGGGCCCGGAACGGGCGACACGCCTCGTCGTCAGCGCCGATGATTTCGGGCTGGCCGAGGCGGTGAACGAGGGCATCGTCCACGCGCACCGCGGCGGCATCGTCACGGCGGCCTCGCTCATCGCGAACGGGGCGGCGTTCGACGACGCGGTCCGCCGGGCCCGCGCGGTTCCTTCGCTGGACATCGGCGTCCATCTCACGCTCGTGGAGGAGCGGCCGCTCCTCGGCGCGCGGGCGGTGCCGTCGCTCGTGGGCCGCGACGGCCGCTTCCACCCGAGCGCGGCGCACTTCACGTGGCGCGCGCTCCGGGGCCGCATCGATCCCGGCGACGTCAGGCGCGAGCTCGCCGCCCAGTGCGAGCGGGTCGTAGCGGCCGGCGTGGCACCTAGCCACCTGGACAGCCATCAACACACCCACGTGCTCCCGGTGGTGCTGGACGCCGTGCTCGAGCTGGGCAGGCAGCTCGGCGTGACGGCGGTGCGCGTGCCGCGGGAGCCAGCGCCCCTCAGGCGGGTCGGCGCCGCCCCCCTCCGCCGCGTCGGCGAGTCGCTCGTGCTCGGCCGGCTCGCGCGGCGGGTCGCGCGGGCGACGCGGGGATGCGACGGGCTCGCCGGCTTCCTCGAGGGCGGCCGGCTGGACCAGCCGCGCCTTCTCGGGGTGATCGAGCGCCTCCCCCGCGGAACCTGGGAGCTCATGACCCACCCCGGCTCCGCTCATCCAGGACCGGCGTACGCCCATTGGGGCTATCACTGGCGCGCGGAGCTCGACGCGCTCGTGGACGCGGATGTCGCGGCGGCCGTGCGCCGGCGCGGCATCGAGCTCACCTCCTTCCGCGCGCTCGCCGCGCAGGTGCCTGCCTAGACGTGGCGCCGCCGGACTACTTCGAGTACGAAAGACGGCTCTGGGGCGTCGCGGTGCTTCCGCTGCTCGAGCGCGCGGGAGTTTCGCTCGCCCGCGCGCGGGTGCTCGACGTGGGCTGCGGACACGGCGGCATGCTGGCGGCGCTCAGCGCCACCTGGCCCGGCGCGCAATGCGTGGGCATCGACATCGACCCCGAGATGATCGCGGATGCGGAGCGCCGCGCGGGCGGCGCAGCCCGCTTCGCCCGCGCCGACTTGTTCGGGTTCGACGACGGCCGCGACAGGAGCGGGGGCGGGGGCGGGTTCGACGCGGTCTTTCTGCGCGACGTGCTGGAGCACGTGCCGCGCGCCAGCGATGCAGTCCGCCGCGCGTTGGATCTCCTCCGACCCGGCGGCGTCGCGTTCCTGAGCTACGCGCCGTTCTACTCGCCGTTCGGCGGGCACCAGCACAACGGCGTGGGCGCCGCGTCCTGGGTGCCATGGCTGCAATTGCTACCGGAGGGGGTGTTCCGCCGCGTGGTGCGCTGCGAGGGCAACGCGTACAAGTCGCGGGAGAGCCTCCAGGCCGACATCGACGCCGTGCTCGCAACCCGGCTCACGCTCGCGGCGATGCGGAGGACCCTCGCCACACTCGACGCCACCGTCCTGTTGCGGGAGCGGTATCTCGTCCGCCCGGACTACCGGATCAAGTTCTCGCTTCCGACGGTGCGACTTCCCGCCCGCACGATCCCGCTACTGTCCGAGCTCCTTTGCACCGCGGAAGCGTTGATCCTCCGGAAGCCTTCCCGAAACGACTCGCCCGCCGCTTGAGGTTGCGCCGACGTGCGCGCCGGCCGACTCGCCGGCATGCGCAACCAGCGGGGGCGCGAACCGGTAGAGCTCGAGCCGGTCGCTCGTCGGGGTGTCGGCTCGGTAGAGCCGGGTATAGCCGGGTGGCGGCGTCGGCGCGCCGAGCTCCGCAAGGAACGGATAGCCCCGGACCTGGGAGTACTCGAGGAACAGGAGGTCGGCCTCGTTGGCCGTCAGGTACCGGGTGAGGCCCGCGAGATCGGTGTACGGCACGCGGATGTCCGGCACGCCGGCATAGTACGGGAGGTACGCCCGGCGGTCCGCCACGAGGTGCTTGCGCGACGGCTCCCGTGCCACGATCGAGCGCACGATCGCGACCGGCTCCTTGAGCGTCGCCGGATCGTACTCGGCGTTGAAGGTCGGCGGCTCGAGCGCGTACCGGAGCGGCAGCGCCTCCGCCATGACCCAGAGCCCGGCCGCCACCGCGGTCACGCCGGCGGTGCGCATCACCGGCTGCGGGTACGGACCGAAGAGCAGGCGTGGAAGCGCCGCGGCCCCGACCCCGGCAAGCACGAACGCGAGCGGCACCAGCACAAGCACGTGCCGCGCGAGCACGTGGTACTGCACCACCGGCGCCGCGAGCAATTGCGCGATCAACAGCACGGCGGCGGCCGCGAGAAAGCGCCGGCTCCGGGCGAGCACGATCAAGCCCACCGCGGCGAGCGCCGCGCCGATCAGCCCGATCGTCCGGGGCAGGTATGCCTGGTAGACGAGCGATAGGTTCTCGACCGCCGACTTCACGAAGACCAGCGGGTTCTCGTCCCGCGAGAGACGCGCGCGCACTTCCGGGTCGAGCCGCAAGACCTCGATGTTCACCCGCGAAGGACTGTAGTCGAGCCCCCAGAGCTTGGCCTCCCGGGAACGCGCGTCGGGGTGGTCCAGCAGGATGGCCCACGCCTGGCGGCCGTTGAAGTAGAACCCGCCCATCTGCCGGCTCACGCGCCACACCTGCGGAGCCGAGATCAGCGCGAAGACCACGAGGTAGGTGGCGGCCCACGCCCCGAGCCGGCGGGCCGTGTAGCCGCCCGGGCGCTCGATCATGAAGTGCAGCGCCTGCAGCAGCGGGATCGAGGCCAGGAACAGCAGCCCCTCGGTCCGGTTGAGGAACGCCACCGCGAAGAGCACCCCCAGCGCCGCCGCCCAGCCCAGGCGCGGCTCCCGATGCTGTCGGAAGAAGAGGAACAGTCCGGCGTACACCGTGGCCACGTACGAGGGCTCGGTCAGGAGCGCGAAGGAGAACGGGACCAGCGCCGAGCTGCACGCGAGCATTACCAGCGCCACGACCGCCGCGCGCCGCCCATCGAATCGGAGCGCAAGCCCGAGGACCCCGGCGAACAGCACGAAGCTGAACAGGAACGAGACCATCCGCGCCGCGAAGTCGAGCGGCCACCCCCCGAGGCTCAAGAGCGCGGTGAGCACCGGGACAAACGGAGTGTTGTCGGGATTGAGCTCGCGGAGTATGACGGCGGGATCGGCCGTGAGCCAGACCTTGGTTTGATTCAGCAGTCCGACGCTGTCCGTGTCCTCGAACAACACGGTGTGGCGCCACGCGGCGATCCGCAGCGCGACGTAGGCTACGAGCGCGGCCCCCACCAGCAGGCCGAAGGCCACGGTGGCAGGACGCCCTTCCGGCTGGTCACGATCCGCGGCGGATCGCTGCGCTTCCAGCAGTGCCGGCTGCATTGAGGATGGCATCAACTATATCGACGATGGCACCAAGCTATCACGTAAGGACGCGCCCAGCGACCGGTGTGACACCCCGCCCGCTGCCGAAAGCGCCACCGGACGCGATCCGTCCGTCGCCGCCGGCGGTTCGAACCGGTCAGAAGCGGCCCGGCAGCGGCTGCCAGGGCGGCGGATCGGGCCACGCATCGCCGCTATCGGATTGGGGTTGCTGGACCAGGATGTTCCGCGGGCTCTCCGCCCTCACCCGCAGCCGGACCCGGCTGGTATCCGATTCCAGGATCTCGAACAGCGCGCCCGGCGCGGCCGCCGCACCCCTCGCGGCGAGGATCGTGGCCGCATCTATCGTAGCTGCACGAGCATACGGGGTCCCGGGACGGTCCAACCGGCGGACCACGAGGGTCTGTTGCGACATGCAGGGCTCCTGGCACGAGTCGGATCGCACTGACCGCACCCATCTCCCGGGCGGATCCGCCCGAGCAATGGCCGTGCCGACGGAAGCCGCTAGCCGAGCAGCTCGGGATGGGCCACGGTGCCGTCGAAGGCACGTGTGGTCTTGTACGGCTCGAACCTGCCGTTGGCGCCCGCGCTCGCCGTCCGCGCGAGCAGCCGCGCTACCCGCTGGGGCGCGAGCGGCCGGAAGCCGGCCGCGGCGGCGATGGCCTGCTCCAGGTCCTGCATCCGCTCGCAGCCCGTGATCACCACGCTGGTGGGCAGGCTCATCGCGTACTGCAACGCCTCGGTCGCCGTGACCGTGAGGCTCCGGAGCACGGCGCCCGAGCCGAGCGGCTTCATGCCGAGCACGCCGATCTGCTCTCGCACGAGCACCGGCAGCACCCGATGCTCGAAGCTGTCGTAATGGGCGTCCATCACGTTGAGCGGCATCTGCACCGCATCGAATCGAAAGCCATGCGCCGCCGCCGTGTCGAGCATTCGAAGGTGGATCGCCGGGCTCTTGTGTCCCGTGAAGCCGATGAAGCGAACTTTTCCCGACTCGCGCGCGGCCGTCAGCGCCTCGATCGCGCCGCCGGGGCCGAAGATCCGCTCCGGGTCGCCCGGGCGGATGACCTCGTGGAACTGCACCAGGTCTATCCGATCGGTCTCCAGCCGCTCGAGCGACTGCTCCAGTTGACGGGCCGCCGCCTCCCGGGTTTGCCCGTCGATCTTCGTCATGAGAAAGGCCTTCGCGCGATAGCCGTCGCGCAGCGCCTTCCCCATGCGGACCTCGCTGTCACCGCGGTGGTAGTCCCAGGAGTTGTCGAGGAAGTTGATGCCGCGGTCGAGCGCGGTGCGGATCAGGCGGATGCCCTCGGCCTCCGGCGGGTTGCCGATGTGGTAGCCGCCTAGCCCTACGATCGAAACCTGCTCGCCGGTGCGGCCGAGCGGCCGGCGGGGGATCTCGCCGGTCGCGGGCCGGGGGCGCAGCGCGAGCCAGGCTGCCGCCGGCGCGCCCGCGGCCAGGGCGGCCGCCGCGGCGCGGCCGAGAAAGTTGCGCCGCGAAAGGCCGGCACGACCGCTGCCCCTCACGGTGCTGCCTCCCCCCGCGTTCGCGCGCGCGTCGGCGTGGGAGCTGAGTCCGCCGACGCCGGCAGATGCGCGCGACCCCACCGCTCGATCGCGTGGAGCACGTCCTCGAGCGCCAGGCCGGACGGGGTGAGCGCGTAGCTCGTCCTCGGCGGCATGGCGGAGTGGACCGTCCGCGTGAGCACTCCCACGTCCTCCAGCCGCTCCAGCCGTTGCGCCAACGTGGTCGTATTCGCGCCCACCGCTCGGCCGAGCTCGTTGAAGCCCAGCGGCCCGTCGAGGAGGGCGCGGACGATGTGCAGCGACCATTTCTCCTGGAGGAGCTCGATGGAGGCGTAGACCGGACAGAATGGCCGAGCGGAGGACATGCGCGCCAAGGTAGGGGCCGGTACTCGATTTTTTCAAGCGCTCGACTTTCCGGGATCGCGCCCGCGGGACGTTCCGCGCGCGTTTCGCGCGGGGTGCGTGCGCGGGGTCACCGCGCCGCCGCTCCCGCGGGCGGCAACCTGAGCGCCTGGCGGGAGACTGAAACGGCGGTCCCGGAGCACCAGATGGCGGCAGCACCACTTGGCGCGCCGGTCCGCGCGCGCCCCCGTACGACCGGACGGCGGCAGGCAGGGGCGGGGGCGCCACCGCCGTCCGCGGGCGTCGCTCCACTGGCCGCGGCCGCGGTGGTCGCGTTTCTCGTGCTGGGGTGGAGCCGCAACCACTACTGGGACGAGTACTTCTACCTCTACTCGGCGCTGGCGCACACCCCGCGCTCGCTCATCTCGCTGGAGCGTGAGAGCGGGCTCTTCCCCGTCGGGTTCTTCTCCGGAAAGATCGGCCACGTCGTGCTGCTCGAGGGGCTGGTCGCGCTGCTCGGCGCCGGGCGGCGCGCGCTGTTCGGCGTGGAGCTCACCTACACCGGTCTCCTCCTCGGATTCGTCGCCTCCGGGTATGCCGTCTTCCGGCAGTTGGTGGACGCGCGACGGGCCCGCCGCGCGGCCGTGGTGCTGCTCTTCCTTCCGGTTACGCTCTACCTGGCGTGGAAGCCGCTGAGCGAAGTGCCCAGCCTGTTGCTCGTGACGCTCGCGTGCGCGGCGTTTCTCGCCTCGTTCGGTGCCCCGCCGGCGCGGTCCCGCGCCTGGCTTGCGGCGGCCGCGCTGGCGCTCGCCCTGGGCTCGCTCTGCCGCGTCACCATGGCGATCGGCTTCGCCGGGCTGATCGCCGCGCTCGTCGCGGCGGGCGGCAGGCGCTTCCCCATACGCGCGGTGGCGCGCCGGGCGGCGTGGGTGGGCGGGACCGCAGCGCTGATCGCGGGTGCGGGGCTCGCGCTCGCCGGCGGCTCCGATCTCCCGTCGCTCACGCTCGCGTGGCGCGTCGCGACCCGCCCCAATCCGCTGGAGCGGGTGTACGCGCTCGTGTTCGCCGTGCAGGGATTCCTGGTCGCGCTGCTCTTCCTCCCGGGGCCGCCCTTGCGCCGCGGAGACCGGCTCGCGCTCACGTGGCTCCTGGTCTCGGCGGTGCCGTTCCTGGCGGGCCACGAGCCCCGCTACTACGCGCCGGCCCTGCTTCCCCTCGCACTGCTCGTCGGGTCGGGGCTCGACCGCATCGCGTCGCTTGGAGCCCGCGCGCTCCCGCGGTGGGGTTGGGCCGGGGCGCTCGCGGCAATCGTGATGCTGAACCGCGCCGGAATGCGCGACCTGATGCCGCACGAGGTGGATCAGCGGGATCTCGCCGCGATCGTGCCCGCGAGCGGGACCATCTTCGTGCCCTGGACCTCCGACTACGGCTTTCTCCGGTTCGAGTTCCCCCGGCGCCGCATTCTCCTCGCGCTGAGCGAGACGAACGACTCCGACTACCACTGGCGCGGGACACCCGGCGTGATGCGGCCGCAGGACCAGGAGTGGGCGGGCCCCGGACGCTACGCTGGGCGGCGCGACTTCCTGGAGCGCGAGCCCGGGCCGTGGTACTACGTGGGGTGGACCTACAACCCGGCGGTGCTCCACGCGCGGCGGATCTTCCAGCGGATGGGTATCCATCTCCTCGACGACTTCAACCGGCTGCACCTCCACAGTCATCTGGCGGGAAGCTGGATCTGGTGGGACCCCGATCTGGAGCTGCGGCCGGTTGCGCGGCGCGGGCGCTATTCGCTCTATCGCATCGAGCGGCGCGCGCCACTCGCTCACGGCATCGGTACGCCGTAGGGGTGGCCCCGCTCATCCCAGCGAAGCTCCACCAGCGTCGCCTGGCGGGGCGCGTCCGGGGCGCCGAAGCGGGCGTGAACCACCAGCCAATCGCGTCCGTCCGGGGAGCGGAACCAGGCGCAGTGCCCCGGCCCGAAGAACCCGCGCTCCGGCGCCGGGCGGAGCACCCACCCGGCATCGGAGCGCGTCAGGTTCAGCAGCCGCCCGGCATCGTTCTGGATCAGCGCGCCGACCGCGTAAAACCCGAAGAAGCACCCTCCGCTGTAGAGGTAGACCGGGCGCCCCTCCGGATTCACCAGCCCGCCCACCGGCCCTTCGAGCGTGTGCCACCGGACCGTCTGCGTCGCCCAGTCCACGCCGGGAATCCGCTTCCACGGCATCCGGCGCGCGGGGTCGTACACCTGCCAGTCTTCCGTGGCGCGCGCGAGGACGCGCGGTGGGCCGGTCATCCGCGTGAGATCCTCGCTCAACTCGCACTCGACCAGGCCGGTGCCGATCGGCGCGTCGAGCACGAAATCGGTCGCGTAGGCCAGGCGGAGCCGGCCGTCGGGAAGGCGATAGACGTCCGGATCGATCGCGAAGTCGGCATCGGGCGTGAGCACTTCCCCCGAGTCCACGAACGGCCCCTCGGGCCGCTCGGCGTCGGCGCGCCGAATGACGTGGCCGATGTGGGCCTCCTCGCCCACGCCGACCGAGCGCGAGTAGAGCATCACGTAGGGCCGCGCGAGCCCCGGCACGTGCCGGACACAGGGCGCCCAATAGGCCCGCGGCACGCCGTCAGACACGAGCGCGGGGCCGAGCTTCCGCCAGGCCGCGAGATCGTTCGACCCATAGACCGGGACCACCCGGTCCTTGGCAAGGTCGCTCGTGACGTAGACGTAGTACCGCCACGACTCGCCCCCCGGCGCGGCGAGCAGGTACGGGTCGCCCTGGTCGGCGGGCTCTGGATAGAGGGGGCGATAGCTCTCCGGGCCGGCCTTTCGCGAGCGTCCGGCGCGGCTCGCCCGCGGCCCGCCGGTCACTGAATGGTGAGCTCCGTGAGCTTGGCCGTAAGGGTGTGCCGGCCGTCGGGACGCAGCACCTGGAGCCGGATCGTGTCGCCCGGCTTTCGGCCGCGGATCGCCTTGCGCAGGTCGGCCCCCTGGGTGACCGCCTGGCCGTCCAGCGCCGTGATGATGTCGCCTGGCCGCAGCCCCGCCTCGGCGGCGGGGGTGCCGCGCCCGACGGTCGCGACGATCACCCCCTCGTCCACCGGCAGCCGGAACTGCCGCGCCAGCTCCGGCCCGATGTCCCGGTAGTCGATCCCGAGGAATGCGCGGGTGATTCGCCCGGTCGTAAGGACCTGACGGGCGATGTCGTTCGCCAGGTTGATCGGGATCGCGAACCCCAGGCCCGAGGCGCCGGGGGCCGAGATGACCGCGGTGTTGATGCCGATCGCCTGTCCGCTCGAGTTGATCAGCGGGCCCCCGGAGTTGCCCGGGCTGATCGCCGCGTCGGTCTGGATCAGCCCGTCGAGCCCGAAGCCGCGCGGGCTCCGGTTGATCGCCGAGACCACGCCCTCGGTCACGGTGCGCTCCAACCCGAGGGGGTTCCCGATGGCGATGGCGGTCTGGCCCACGGCGAGGTGGTCGGAATCGGCCAGCGGGATCGTGGGGAGGTCCCGCGCGTCGATCCGCACGACCGCCACGTCCACCGTCGGATCGCGGCCGAGCACCTTGCCCTCGAGGGTCCGCCCGTCGGCCAGGCCGACCTCCACGGTGGCCGCGTCGCCCACGACGTGGGCGTTGGTGAGGATGACGCCGTCGCTCTGGACGATGAGCCCCGAGCCGAGTCCCTCCCCCCGCCGGACCATCACGACCGAGGGCGACACGCGGCGGACCACCTGCACCGTGTTCTGCTCCGACGGGCCGCCGGCGAGCACGGGGAGCGGCTCGTTGGGCGCGCGGCCCCCGGTCGTGTCGCGCCGCACGTTCACGGCGCCGGTCTCGATCCGGCCGCCGGTCGTGTCCTGCGCCCACGAGAGCTCGGAGCCGCGGCCGCCGCCGCAGCTCGCCCAGCCGGCGCCGGCGGCAAACGCGAGCGTGATCGGGAGGAGTTGGAGCGGCTTCATCGTGAGCTTCCCTCGCGAGCGGAGGGCATCAGGGTAGCGGCGCAGCGCCCGCGCGGGCCGTGTCCGCGCTCACGTCCCCGCCCGGCCCTCGGGCGCGTGCCGCCTGACGCGCCGCTCCGTTAGCTTTCCACGATTCATGCGACCTGGAGACACCCACCCGATGACGCAGGCCGGCCCCGGCGCGGAGATGCCCTTTCTCGACCACCTCGAGGAGCTGAGGTGGCGCATCATCTGGTCGCTCGTGGCGCTCGTGGCGGGCGTCGGCGCGGCCTTCGGGGTGCTGCTCAACTTCGACGTCATCGGCTGGCTGGAGCGGCCGATCCTGCCGTTCCTCCAGGGGCGGAAGCTGGTCTACACCCATCCGGGGGATCCCTTCCAGATCATCCTGGAAGCGTCGGTGGTGCTCGGCGTGATGCTCGCGCTCCCGGTGATCCTTTACCAGGTTTGGGCCTTCGTGGCGCCCGCGCTCTACCGCCACGAGCGCCGGGTGGCGATGGGCGTCGCAGCCGGCGCGGTGGCCCTCTTCGCCGCGGGCGCCTCCCTGGCCTACTTCCTGGTGCTGCCGCTCGCCATCCCCTGGCTCATGGGGTTCGGCGGCGGCGCGCTCGAGCCGATGATCACCGTGAGCGACTACTTCGGCTTCGTGTTCAGCCTGGTGCTCGCCTTCGGCGTGGCCTTCGAGCTCCCCGTGGCGATCCTGGGCCTGGCAGCGCTGGGGATCGTCACCCCGGCCTTCCTGGTGCGCTACCGGCGGCACGCCCTCGCGGGCGCGATCGTGGTCGGCGCCTTCCTCACGCCGGGCGACCTGGTGTGGACCACGGTGGCCATGGCGGTTCCGCTCTACCTGCTCTACGAGATCAGCATCGTGCTCTCGTACGCGGTGCAGCGCGGGCGCGCGCGCCGCGCCGCCCGCGAGGCGGAGCGCGAGGCCGCGCCGGCCGCCGCGCCCCGCGCCCGGGGCGGGCCGAGTCTCATCGCGTGAGCGCGCCCACAGCCGCCGCCCGCCGTCCCGCCTAAGCTCAGCCCAACGGATGCCGCTCGCGCGCCTGCGCGAGCGCCTGGGCGTCGGTCAAGTCCAGCCGGAGCGGCGTGAGCGAGACGTACCCCTGCTGCATGGCCCAGCGGTCGGTGCCGGGCTCGACCTCCTGGATCGGAATCACGGTGAACCAGTAATGCTGCCGGCCCCGCGGATCCTGGCCGGGCACCACCTTGCCGTCGTACTGCCGCACGGATTGGCGGGTCCAGCAGAGCCCGCGCGGCTCCGTCGGAAAGTTGACGTTGACGAGGAGAAGGGACGGCTCGGCCAGCAGCAGCTCGAGCACCTGCGCGACGTACGGCTCGATCCGCGAGAAGTCGGGGGCGCTCTGGTCGTCCACCCAGGTGCTGAGCGCGATGCCGCGGAGGCCCAGCAGGGTGCCCTGCTTGGCGGCGGCGAGCGTCCCGGAGTGCCAGAGCGCGTTGCCGAGGTTGGTGCCGAGGTTGATCCCGGAGAGCACCACGTCCACCCGCTCCCAGAGGTAGACGCCCAGGGCGACGCAGTCGGCCGGCGTGCCGTTCACCCGGTAGGCGTCGAAGTCCCCGATCGGGGTGCGCTTGTAGGTGAGCGGCCGGCTGGCCGTGATGGCGTGGCTGGCCGAGGACTGCTCCACGTCGGGCGCCACGATCCGGACCTCGCCGAAGCGCGCGGCGCACGCGGCGAGCGCGGCGATGCCGGGGCTGTAGATCCCGTCGTCGTTGGCCACCAGGATGCGCATGGCTCCTCCCTCGCGCGCGCCGGAGCGCCGCCGTGCGCGCCACGCTGATCCACAATCCCTCGGCCGGCGCCGGCGACCGGGACACCGCCGATCTGGTGCGCCGGCTCGAGCGGGTGGGCTTCGCCACCACCGCGTGGCGCGGCGATCCGGAGTCACTCGCGGGCTGTGTCGCCGACCCCGGCGACCTCGTGGTCGTGGCCGGCGGCGACGGCACCGTCGCGACGATTGCGCGCCGGCTCGCCGGCACCGGGGTGCCGATGGCCGTGCTCCCCCTCGGGAGCGCGAACAACATCGCCCGCTCGCTCGGGCTGGTCGGTGGGCCGGAACACCTGATCGCCGCGCTCCCCCGCGCGGCGCGCCGCGTGCTCGACGTCGGCCTCGCGCGCGGGCCCTGGGGCGAGCACCGGTTTCTGGAATCGGCCGGCATCGGCTTGTTCGCCCGCATGCTCGCCGTGATGGAACGGAGCCCGGACCTGGACGAGGCGGCCAAGCGGGACCCCGGGTTCGAGCCGGCGCTGCACGTGCTCCGCGAGCTGCTGGCGCACCCCGTCGAGCCCGCGTGGCGCGTCCGACTCGACGGCCACGAGATCCCCGGGCCGCTGCTGCTCCTCGAGGCGATGAACATGCGCTTCGTCGGCCCGCACCTTCACCTCGCCCCCGGGGCCGATCCCGGCGACGGCCTGCTGGACGTAGTCGTGGCCCGCACCGACCGGCGGGCGGCGTTGGCGGAGTATCTCGCCCACCGGCTGGAGGGGGAGGCGACCCTGCCGGGGCTCGAGGTGGTGCGCGGGCGGCGCATCGAGATCGCCGGCGGCGCGCGGGAAATCCATTTCGACGACGAGACCTGGACCGGCGCGGCGCGCGGCGGCGAGCGCTGGGCCGAGATCGAGGCGGCGGCGGCGCGGCTGGAGGTGCTGGTACCGGGGCTTTGAGCCTGCTCCAGCAGTCTCAGTATTGCTCCACCAGGAGACGGGAGCAGCGCTCCAGGAGCCGCACGCCGAGTCCGCGGGCCCGCACCTTCTCGAGCTGCATCTCCGCCGAGCGCTGAAAGTCGGCCAGGAGCCCGACCGCCACCGCCGCCGCGAAATCCGCGTCCCGCACCCCGAGCAGGTTCTCCTCGTTGAGCTTCACCGAGCGCTTGTCCATGTTGGCCGAGCCGACCAGGGTCCACTCGTCGTCCACCACGACCGTCTTGGCGTGCATCATCGAGGGCTGGAATTCGTAGATCCGCACGCCCGCCGCGAGCAGCTCCTCGTAGTGCGAGTGGCCGGCGAGGCGCACGGGCTTGGCGTCCGTCCGGGGCCCAGGGACGAGAATGCGCACGTCCACACCCTCGCGGGCCCGCTGCATGATGACGTCGCGCAGCCGGCCCTCGGGCACGAAGTACGAGTTGGAGATCCAGATGCGCCGCCGCGCGCAGGCGAAGGACTGCCAGAGCAGGATGCGGATCGGCTGGGAGGCGTCCACCGGCGAGCTCACCAGCGCGATGAGCGCCGGCCCGGACCCGAGATGCTTGGGTGCCACGACTTCCTTGGTGGCCAGCGGATAGAACTTCTCGCCGGCCAGGATCTCGCCGGTGCGGTAGAACCAGTTCTCGCCGAAGGCGGTCTGCACGCCGTCCACCAGCGGGCCGGTGACCCGGGTGAGGGAATCGCGCCACTCACGCTCGTTGCGTGCGTCGCCGAGCCACTTGTCGGCGACCGCGGCGCCGCCGGTGAAGCCGACCTGCCCGTCCACCACGATGGCTCGGCGGTGGTCCCGCTTGAACGCGCGGATGAGGCCGTACCAGGTGAGCGGGCGGAAGAACTCGAGGCGCACGCCGGCCGCGCGGAGGCGGTCGCGGTCGCGCTTCTTGAAGCGCAGCGAGCCGAAGCCGTCGAGCAGGACCCGCACCTCCACCCCCGCGCGAGCGCGCTGCTCGAACGCCTCGATGAACTCCTGGCCGATGCCCCTGGACTCGAAGATGTAGACCTGGAAGTTGATTGTCTCGCGCGCGTTCCGAATCGCGTCCAGCAGGGTGGGGAAGAACCGGCAGCCGTTCTGAAGGATATCGACCGTGCCCCCGCGCAGCACCGGCACGTTGAAGTAGCGCGCGAGCGCCGCGATGAACTCCTCCGAGCCGGCGTCCGCGTCGCAGGTGGTGTGCATGTCCGGCTTGAAGAAGTCGGGCAGGAAGAGCGTGCTGAACACCACGACCGTGGCGATCGCCCCGATCGCGACCAGCCCGAATGCCCACCAGGCGATGTGCGTCATCCGGCGGCCTCCGCGGCGACCAGCGCGGGCGCCGCCTCGATCCGCGCCACCAGGGGATGGTGGTCGGAGCCGAAGACGTAGGGCCCCCGGTCGGCCGGGTGCTCGTCGAGCCGGTGCACGTCCACGCGGGCGAGCGCGCCCACGGGATCGCGCACCAGCACCCAGTCCAGCAGGAGCCGCGGCGCGCGGTGGAAGGTGTGGCGCCACGCCGGCTCGCGGGCGGGCACGCCGTGGGTGAAACCCGCGCGCGCGAGCGCCTGCCACGCCGGCTCGCGCCGCCCGCGCGAGAGATTGAGGTCGGCGCCGAGCACGATGGGCACTTCGCCGGCGCCGTCGAGCAGGCCGCGCACCAGCTCGCTCGCCTGCGCCCCGCGGCCGAGCACGCCGAGCAGGTCGCGCGCGGAACCGCCGCGGGGGTCGAGGTGCGCGCTCGCGACACGGAGGCGACGCTCGCCGATCCGTACGGTCGCCGCCACCGCGACCCGCCGCTGGTAGCAGTACGGCAGCTCCCACGCCGCCGCGTGCTCCAGCGGCAGCGACGAGAGAATGGCGCTCCCGCGGTCGCTCCGGTGGGTGCCGTTCCGCATCGACGGCGCGTACACCAAGTTGAGGCCGAGGCGGCGCGCGGTCGTCACGATGTCGTGCTCCGGGAAGGCCCGGCGGGAGAAATCGACCGCGCCCACGCCCCGGCCCGACGGCGCGGGCACCGCGTCGCCCGCGCGATAGGCCTCCTGCAGCAGCACGACGATCGGGGCTCTGTGCGCGCTCGCGCGCGCGCCCGCGCGCGCCCGCGCCAGCACCGGCTCCAGGTTGCCTCGCCCGATCCACATGTTCCAGCACACCAGGATGAGCGCGGGCATCCCGGCGTGCGTGCCGCCGGGTGGACGCGCGCGGAGCGCCACCGGCGCGCCGACCGAGTCGCGCCAGCCGGTCAGGCGGGGCTCGCCCTCGAGGGCGGTGAGCGGTAAGTGCATGGGGCGATAATACTGCGGCCGCGCCGCCCCCTGGAGCCGTAACCGCGGTCACGCGCGCGCGCGGGCTTCCGCGCGCCACCCGGCACCGGCATAGTTCACAGGCCTCACCTCAGGACGTGTCCGATGACGATCCGCGCCTTTCTGCTTCCGGTCCCCGCCGCGCTGCTCTGTCTGGCGACGGCCGCCCGGGCGCAGGACTCCGCCCGGGCGCAGGACTCCGCCCGAGCGCGGAACTCCGTCCGCGCGGAGCACGGGGCGGCGCGGGACTCCGTGCGAACGCGGGACCCCGTCCGCGCGCAGCGCGCGGGCATTGCGGAGGATTCCGCCCGCGCGACGAGTGCCGCCGGAGCACAGGACTCCGGCCGCGCGACGGTCGCGCGCGGGGCCCACGCCTACGCGGACGTAGCCGGCCGGATCATGGAGGCCGCGCTCGCCGACAGCTCGGCGTACGCGCGAATGGTGCGGCTGGTGGACCGGTTCGGGAACCGGCCGGTCGGGAGCGCGCGGCTCGAGGCCGCCATTGACTGGATCATCGAGTCCATGCGGGCCGACGGCTTGGCCAACGTGCGCGGGGAGCCGGTGCGGGTGCCCCACTGGGAGCGCGGGTCCGAGTCCGCCGAGCTGGTCGCGCCCCGCCGCGCGCGGCTGCACATGCTGGGGCTCGGCCGGAGCGTCGGCACCCGCGCAAAGGGGATCACCGCGCCGGTGCTCGTGGTGGGAAGCTTCGACGAGCTGGCGCGGCGGGCGGCGGAAGCGCGGGGAAAGATCGTGCTGTTCGACGTGCCGTTCGCGACCGACCGCAATCCCTTCGACGTCTACGACGACGTGGTGCGCTACCGGGTGGACGGGGCGAGCGCGGCTGCGCGGGTGGGCGCGGTGGCGGCGCTGGTTCGCTCGGTCGCCTCGTACTCGATCCAGTCGCCGCACACCGGAACGATGCGGTACGACTCGACGACTCGCCGGATTCCGACCGCGGCCCTCAGCGTGGAGGACGCCGAGCTGATCCACCGGCTGAGCGACGCCGGCGCGCGGGTGGTGGTGCGGCTCCGCATGGGCGCGCGCATGCTGGCCGACGCGACCTCGCGCAACGTGGTGGCGGAGCTGCCCGGCCGCGAGCGGCCCGACGAAGTCGTCGTGGTGGGCGGACACATCGACTCGTGGGACGTGGGCGAGGGCGCGATGGACGACGCCGGCGGCGCGGTCGCCTCCTGGCAGGCGGTGCGCCTGCTCCGGCGGCTGGGGCTCACGCCGCGCCGCACGGTGCGCGTGGTGCTCTGGACCAACGAGGAAATGGGCGGGCGCGGCGGCCTCGCCTACCGCGACCGGCATGCGGCGGAGCTGGACCGCCACGTGCTCGCGGTCGAAACGGATAACGGCGTGTTCGCGCCGCGGGGGTTCGCGTTCGCGGGCTCGGACGCGGCCGCATCGGTGCTGCGGCAGGTGGCGGCGCTCCTCGACCGGGTGGGCCCCGTCACCGTGGAGCGCTCGGCCGAGAGTCCGGATGCGGATCTCGAGCCGCTGGTGGACAGCCACGTGCCCGCGATCGGGCTCCGGGTGGACCCGAGCCGCTACTTCTGGTTCCACCACAGCGAGGCCGACACGCCGGACAAGCTCGACCCCGCGGAGATGGCGCGCTGCGTCGCCGCGCTGGCGGTGCTCACCTACGTGGTGGCGGACCTGCCGGAGCCGCTCCCGAGGCTGGCTCGCGCGACGCGCTAGGCTGCGGCGAGCGCGGCGAGCGCCTCCTCCGCCGCCCCCGCCGGCACGCTCCCCTGGGCGAGCCGGGCGTTGCCCCCGCCGCGACCGCCGACGCGCGCCACCACCTCCTTCAGTCTCGCGCCGGCGTCCACGCCACTATCCGCCGACGCGGCGAGCACCAGCGTCGGCGGACTCCCCGAGCTTCCGGCGAGCACCCCGCGGGGGAGCGCCGCAAAGGCCTGCGCGAGCGCGCGCAGGCTCTCCAGGCTCGGCGCTTCGCGGACCACGGCGCGGCGCACCCCCGATGCGTCCGGCAGCGTGGCCGCATAGAGCTCGCGGGCGCGGTAGGCTCCGAGCTCCGCGTCGGCCCTGCGCAGCGCTGCCTCCGCCGACCGGAGCTCCGTGCGCTGTGTCTCGATGAGCGCGGGCACGTCCTCCGGCGCCGCGGAGAGCGCGCCGGCGAGCCGCTGCAGCAGCTCGTGATCGGCGCGCGCGCGGCGGAGCGCCCGGCCGCCGCACACGAACTCGACGCGGACCTGCTTTCGCACCCGCTGCGTCCCGCGGATCAACACCGGACCGATCTCGGCGGTCGTGCGCACGTGGGTTCCGCCGCACGCGCTCCGGTCGAGACCGGCGATGCTCACGATGCGGAGCGTGCCCTCGCGCTCGGACGGCTTCCGGAGGCCGGCCACCTGGCCCGCCCGCTCGAACCCGACCGTGACCGGCCGGTTCTCCCATACGATCTGGTTGGTCCTGACCTCGGCGCGGGCCAACTCCTCCGGGGCGACCTGGCCGGCGTCGAGGTCCAGCGTGGAGGTCTCGGCGCCGAAGTGCACGCTCGCCGTGGCCCATCCGAAGAGGTCCGCGAGCACGGCCGAGAGCAGGTGCTGGCCCGTGTGTTGCTGCATGTGGTCGAACCGGCGCGCCCAGTCGATCTCGCCGGCGACGCGGTCGGCCGCGAGCGGCGCCGCGAGCAGGTGCGCGATCCGCTCGCCCTCGTCCACCACATCCACGACCTCGACGCCGCCCAGGCGGCCCGTGTCGAACGGCTGCCCGCCGGAGGTGGGATAGAAGGCGGTGCGGTCGAGGTACACGCGGCGGCCCGCGTCGGCCCGCTCGAGCACCGCGGCGTCGAACCTGGCGAGATAGGAGTCGGTGTAGTAGAGGCGTTCGGTCATGTGGCGTTATCTAGCGAGCCCCCGGCCCGCGGGCTAGGTTACCCGAGCGCATCGCCGAACGACGGAGTCCTCGCACGACGGAGTCGACGATGGGGGAACGCCGCGGTCCCAGCCGGGAGTTCGTCGCGACGCTCTTCGCCGTCTATGCGGCGGGCGCTCTGGTGCTGCTCCCCGTGCATACCGCGGTGCCGGAAGATGACGGCCGCCCCGTGCCGATGGGGATTTACGCGCGCCGCGCGGCGCCGGCGCCCGCCCTCCCCGACAGCGCCGCGCTCGAGGCCGCGGCGGTGGCGCGGCTCGCCTACGCGCCGCTGGTCCCCGTCTTCCAGCGCCGCACCGGCGAGCGCGTCGTCGCGAGCCGCATCGCGCGCGCGGTCGTCGCCGAGGCGCGGCGCATCTCGGTCGCGCCGAGCCTGCTGGCGGCGCTGCTGCTCACCGAGAACCACGACCTCGACCCCGACACCGTGAGCAGCCGGGGCGCGACCGGCCTGATGCAGGTGATGCCGTTCCACGCCGGCGAGTACGGCTGTCCCTCGGACGACCTCACCGACGTCGAGTCCAACATCTGCCACGGCGCGCGCATCTTCGGCCGCTACCTCCGGCGCACCGGCACCGTCTCGAGCGCCCTCCTTCGTTATAACGGCTGCCCGCCGGACGCCGCGAGCGCCACCTGCACCCGCTACCCGAGCCACGTGCTCCAAGTCGCAGCCCGGGTGCGGCACGAGGTGATCGCGTACGCCGAGGGGCGGACGGTCGGCGGGGACAAGTAGGAAGGCGGAAGGAAGGCGGAAGGCGCAAGGCGGAAGGCGCAAGGCGGAAGGCGCGCCGGGGAAGGCGCGACGCCAAGGCGGACGCGACCGACCGCCCCCAGCCTGCCCGGTGCGGGCGCGCGCGAACTCGTTCCACCGAGCGCACCGCACCCCCCAAACGATGCCCGCCCCCTCCGGTCTTCCGCCTTCCGCCTTCCGTCTTCCGCCTTCCGCCTTCCGCCTTCCTTCCGCCTTCCGCCTAAAGCACCAGCTCCATCCTCACGTCCGCACGCCGATACGCCGTCGCTACCATCCG
>DASSOD010000229.1:0-10467 GCA_035700905.1 Gemmatimonadales bacterium
CTCCCCGCGCTCACGCTGGGGATGCGCTCCGTGGCGTTCCTCTCCCGCATGACGCGGGGCGCCATGCAGGAGGTGCTGCGGAGTGACTTCGTGCGCACCGCGCGGGCCAAGGGGCTGAGCGAGCTGCCCGTCGTGGTGCACCACGGGTTCCGGAACGCGCTCATCCCCGTGCTCACGGCGCTCGCGCTCGACTTCGGCGGTTATCTCACCGGCTCGATCCTCACCGAGACGATCTTCTCCTGGCCCGGCGTGGGCCGCTACGTGCTCACGGCGATCGAGAAGCGCGACCTCCCCGCCGTGCAGGGCAGCATCCTGTTCCTGAGCGTGGTGTTCGTGCTGGTGAACCTCGCGGCGGACCTGCTGTACGCCAAGGCGGATCCTCGGGTGGCGTATGACTGAGGGAGGCGCAAGGCGGAAGGCGCACGGCGGACGGCGAGTGCGGGCGGCGGCGATCGGCGCGGTGGCGACCACGCACCGCCGCCTCGCCGCCTTCCGCCTTGCGCCCTGCGCCTTCCGCCTTGCGCCTTCCGCCTTCCTTGCGCTCCTCCCGTCCGTCTGTCCGCCCGTCCGCCTGTCCGCCCAGATCCCCGAGCTCGCCAAACAGCTCGATGCCCGCTTCGACGCCCCGCCCTTCAACCGCACGCTCTGGGGCGCGGTGGTGATGGACGAGCGGGGGCGCGTGCTGTACGCCAGGAACGCGGAACGGCTCTTCGTTCCGGCGAGCACGTTGAAGCTGGTGGTGAGCGCCACCGCGGCGGTGTTGCTGCCGCCGGATTGGACCGTGCGGACCAGCGTGTACGCCAACGGGCCGGTCGCGGGTGGCGTGGTCCAGGGCGACCTCGTCCTCTACGGGCGCGGCGATCCCACCATGAGCCGCCGGTGCTACGGGCTCGACACCACCCGGGCCGGCGCGTGCGTGCCCGACCCCACCGCCCCGCTCCGCCGCCTGGCCGACGCGCTCAAGGCGCGCGGCATTCACACGATCGCGGGCGACGTCATGGGCGACGGGAGCTGGTTCGAGCCGATGCTGGTGCACCCCGCGTGGGAGAACTACGACCTCAACTGGTGGTACGCCGCGCCCGTTTCCGGCCTCGGCGTCGCCGACAACTCGGTGGACCTCGCCTGGTCGGGCGGGCCGGTGGTCGGCGGCCCGCCGCCGATCACGGTGACGCCCGACTGGGCCGGCATCCGGTTCGAGAACCGCGCGGTCACGACGCCGGGGGACACCGGCACCACGCTGGACTTCTTTCGCGAGCCCGGCACGCTCCACGTCTGGGCGGAGGGGCGGGTGGCGCAGGGGGCGGCCGGCACCATCGAGCACTTCGCCCTGCCCGACCCGGCGGCGTACACGGCGCGCGCCTTCCGTACGGTGCTGATCGAGGCGGGCGTGGCGGTGCGCGGAACGGTGCGCTCCACCACCGACTCGACCTTGTTCGCCGCCGCGCGCCGCCAGCCGCCGCTCGCCGAAGTCCCCTCGCGGCCGCTGGCGGACTGGATCTTCCCCATCCTCAACAGCAGCCAGAACTGGTTCGCCGAGATGCTGCTCAAGCAGCTCGGGCGCCAGTTCGCCGGCGTGGGCTCGTGGTCCGGCGGCCTCGGCGTCGAGCGGCGGTTCCTGGTGGACTCGGCGCGGGTGGACTCGACCCAGTTCTCGCTCGCCGACGGCTCCGGGCTCTCGACCACGAACCTCATCTCGCCGCTGGCGCTGGCGCGGCTGCTCCAGTACGCCCGGCGGCACCCGCGCTTCGCCACGATCGCCGATGCGCTGCCGCGGGCCGGCGGGCGCGGCTCGCTCCGCACCCGGTTCGCGGGAACGCCCGCCGCGGGCCGGGTGCAGGCCAAGACGGGCAGCGTGGCGCGGGTGAACGCGCTCGCCGGCTACCTGGAGCTGGAGGACGGCCGGGTGCTTAGCTTTGCCGTCATGGCGAACCATCACGCGCTGCCCAATCGGCCGATGATGGACCAGATCGACAGCGCGGTCGTGGACGTCGCGCGGCTCATGGGGAGGGGGAAGAGACGATGATTCTGCTGCTCGTGCGCCACGCGCAGGCCGGGGAGCGCGACCCGGCCGAGTGGCCGGACGACCGCTCGCGGCCGATCACCGCCAGGGGACGGAAGATCCAGGCGCGGGTGGCGCGCGCGCTCGGGGAGATGGGGCTCACGCCCGACGCGATCGTCACCAGCCCGTGGACCCGGGCGGCGGAGACGGCCGACATCCTCGCGCGCGAGCTCGACCTGACGGCGCCGCCGATCGTCTCGGAGGCGCTCGCCGCCGAGCCAGACCCGGCGCGGCTCGACGCCGACATCGGCGAGCGCGGCCGGAAGGAGATCGTGGCGGCGGTGGGCCACTCGCCCTGGGTGGAGGAATGGGCGGGCATCCTGCTCGCCGGCACGCCCGACGGGCTCCCGATCGACTTCCCCAAGAGCGGCGTGCTGGTGCTGGCGCTGGACCGCGTCGCGCCGCGGGCGGCGACGCTCCGGGCGTTCCTGCGCCCGAAGCTGCTCTGAGGCCAGGCGCGCCGCTCGGCGGCGAGGGGACCGCGGCGGCGCGGGCGGCTCCGTCAGTCGTCCTTCTGGCCGAAGATCGCCATGTTGGACGAGTGGCCGGGGTTCACCTTGGCCTTCGGGTTGATGTAGTGCACCGCGTTGTTCACCGCGATGCACGCTTCCGCGGCGCCGGTGGCGATCAGCTTGAGCTTGCCCGGATAGCTCGTCACGTCGCCCGCGGCGTAGATGCCGGGGACGTTGGTGGCCATCACCTGGTCCACCTTGATGTCGGCCTTCTCGGTCTCGAGGCCCCACTCCTTGATGGCGCCCAGGTCCGAGTGGAAGCCGAGGAGCGGGATCACGGCGTCGATCTCCCGCGTCTCCTCTTCCTTCGTCTTGTTCTGGAAGAGCGTCACCGCCTCGAGCCGCTCGGCGCCGTGCAGCGCCCGCACCTCCCAGAAGGTCCGGAGCTCGCACTTGCCGCAGGCCGTGAGCTCGTGCACCTGGTTGATGGTCGCCTGGTGGGCGCGGAAGCCGTCGCGGCGGTGGATGAGCATCACCGAGCGGGCGACGCCCTGCAGGTTCACCGCCCAGTCGAAGGCGGAGTCGCCCCCGCCCACGATCAGCACGCGGCGCCCGGCGAACATCGCCGGGTCCAGCACCTTGTAGTAGAGCCCGCGCTCCTCGAACCGCTCCTCGCCGGCGATGCCGAGCTTGCGCGGCTCGAATGCGCCGATGCCGGCGCAGATGACCACCGTGCGCGCCGGAAAGCTGTGCTCGTCGGTCTCCAGCACGAAGTGCGAGCGGCCGTTGTCCTCGACCCGGCGGAGCCCGGTCACGATCTGGTTCAGGTGCACCGGCGTGTTGAACTGCAGCGCCTGCTCCGCCATGCCGGTGACGAGGTCCTTGGCGAGCACCTTGGGGAACCCGGCGACGTCGAAGATGTACTTCTCCGGGTAGAGCGCCATGAGCTGGCCGCCCAACGCGGGCAGCGCGTCGATGATGCGGGCCGACGCGCCCCGCATGCCGGCGTAGAAGGCGGCGAAGAGCCCCGTCGGCCCTCCGCCGATGATCACGATGTCGGTCAGCTCGTGCTCGGCCACTGCAGTCCTCGAACCGGGCGTTTATGAGACGAAGCGGGTAAATATAGATGACCGCTCAACCCCCAGCCACGCCATGAAGATTTACACCCGGACGGGCGACGAAGGCGAGACCGGCCTGTTCGGCGGCGGCCGCGCGCCCAAGGACCACCCGCGCGTCGCGGCCTACGGCGAGGTGGACGAGCTCAACTCCGCCATCGGCGTGGCGCGCGCCACCGAGCCCCGCGCGCTGGCGGACGCGCTGCTCGAGTCGGTGCAGCGCGACCTCTTCGCCATCGGCGGCCACCTCGCGACGCCCGACCCCGCGCGCGTCGCCCGGGCGCTGGCCAGGGCGGAGCTCTCCGAGGCTCGGGTGCGGGAGCTCGAGGCCGCGATCGACGCGGCCGACGCGGAGCTGCCGCCGCTCCGCGCGTTCGTGCTGCCCGCCGGCGCGCCGAAGGCGGCGGCGCTCCACCTCGCGCGCACCGTCTGCCGCCGCGCCGAGCGGGCGGTGGTGCGCCTCGCGCACGAGCACGAGGTGCCGCCGCTCTTCGTGGTCTACCTCAACCGGCTCTCGGACCTCCTCTTCACGCTCGCGCGGCTGGCCAACCACCGCGAGGGCGCGGGCGACACGACGTGGTGAGCGCGGTGGTGGTCCGGCACGCGCTCGGGAGCTACCCCGTCTACGTCGAGCCGGGGGGCCTTGGCCGCCTGGGCGAGATCGCCGAGCGCAACCTCGGGCGCCGCCGCCTCGCGCTCATCACCGACGACACCGTGAGCCGATTGTATCACGCCTGGCGCGCCGGCGGCCAAAGCCCGTGGCGCGGCGCGGGCGAGATCGCGGCGCCGGAGCCGGACGCCGAGCTCGCCGTGCCGGCGGGCGAGTCCTCCAAGACGCGCGAGCGCTGGGCCGAACTGTCCGACGCGTTGCTCGAGCGCGACTTCGGGCGCGACAGCGGAATCCTGGCGCTCGGCGGCGGCGTGGTCGGAGACCTCGCCGGATTCGTCGCGGCCACGTACCTGCGGGGCGTCCCCCACCTCCTGGTGCCCACGACGCTGCTCGCGATGCTCGACGCATCCGTCGGCGGCAAGACCGGCGTGGATACCAGGCACGGCAAGAACCTGATCGGCGCGTTCCATCCGCCCGCGGCGGTGCTCGCGGACCCGCGCACCCTGCTCACGCTTCCCGACCGCGAGTTCCGCGCGGGATTGGCCGAGGCGGTGAAGCACGGGCTCATCGCCGACCGCGCCTACTTCGCGTGGATCGGCGAGAGCGCGGACGCGATCGACGCGCGGGACCTGGGAGCGCTCACGATGCTGGTGCGGCGGAGCGTGCAGATAAAGGCGGAGATCGTCGCCGCGGACGAGCGCGAGGCCGGCCGCCGCGCGATCCTCAACGCCGGCCATACCGTGGCCCACGCGCTGGAGCAGGTCTCGTCGTACACGCTCGCCCACGGCGAAGCCGTCGCCCTGGGCCTCGTGGCGGAGTGCCGGCTCGCGGAGGCGCTCGGCATCGCGCCGGCCGGGCTCGCGGAGGCGGTGGGCGGCCTGCTCCACCGGCTCGGCCTTCCGATCACCCTGGCCAACGCGGTGCCGCGCCGCGCGGTGCTCGACGCCATGGCCGTGGACAAGAAGAACCGCGCGCGGGCGGTGCGGTTCGCCCTTCCAACCAGGCTCGGCGCCATGCACTCGCGCGACGGCTGGACCGTGCCGGCCCGGGCGGACGCGCTGGACGAGGCGCTGGCCGCGATCGGGGTCGTCGCGAGCGCCTGAGCCGGCGTCGCGCCGCCGCAACGCCGTCCGCGGGATCCTTCGGCCTGGCTCGTGGCACACGATCTCCCCACCTCCGTCCCGTTCAGCCCGCCTTCGGCCGCCGGCCCCGTCCGATCCACCGTCCCCCACGGAGCACACTTCGGAGTTTTCCCCACGCCGGGGACCTAGTGGACAAAGGGGCGAACCGGTGCGCATGGGCCGATTTGTGATGTGGAAATCAGGGTTTTCTTGACCGGTGTGCACCGGTTTCCTATATTGTGTCGCCGCAACGGCTTACACGGCCCCCTCCCGACCACAATACCGGTCGTTCTCAACCCACGCTGGGGTTTGCTATGACGCTTGTCCGCAACGGGAGCTCGCGCCCGGCATTCCGGCCCGCGCCGTCCGGCGCGTTCGACCAGTACCTGCTCGACATCCAGAAGCTCCCCATGATCACCGACCCGGAGGAGGAGAAGCGGCTCGCGCGGCGGGCGCAGGCCGGCGATCAGGCGGCCGCCGAGCGGCTGGTGACGGCGAACCTCCGCTTCGTGATCTCCTACGTGAAGAAGTACCAGGGGCACGGGCTCGACCTCGCCGAGCTGGTCGCGATCGGGAACGAGGGGCTGCTCAAGGCGGTGCGGAAGTTCGATCCGGACCACGGCGTCAAGTTCATCTCGTACGCGGTATGGTGGGTCCGCCAAGCCGTCCTCAAAGCCCTCGCCGAGCAGACCCGCAGCGTTCGCATCCCCCTCAATCAGAATTCCGCCCTCATTCGGATGTCCCGCGCCGAGAGCTTCCTGGCCCAGGAGCTGGGGCGGGAGCCGACCGACGACGAGGTCGCCATGGCGCTGGGCGACACCCTCGACAACATCCGCGCGGCGCGCCGGATGACGAGCACCGAGGTGTCGCTCGACGCGCCGGTGGAGCGGCAGGACCGGGCCGCGAGCACCTTCGGCGAGCGGGTGGCCGGGATGGGCGGGGGCGACATCGAGGAGCAGACCGATTCCCGGCTCCGGCGCGAGTTCATCGCCCGCCTGTTCGAGCGGCACCTCACGCCGCGGGAGCGGAAGATCCTCTCGCTCTACTACGGGCTGGAGGAGGGATCGGAGGCGCTCACGCTGGAGAAGATCGGCGCGCTCCTGGGCGTCACCCGCGAGCGGATCCGGCAGATCCGCGAGCGCGCCTTCGAGAAGCTGCGCGACTCGCCGGACGTGAAGTCGCTCAAGGGAGTGTGGGTGGCGGCGTAGCCCACCCCGCGCGCCGAGCTCAGGGGACCCCGGACCTCTCGTCCGGGGTCCTCGCGCTTTCAGCGGGCCCCGCAGGCTCCCGGCCTCCCCCGGATTAGATTCCGCCCATGCCTTGGCGCCGCATCCCGCTGTTCCCCCTCGACGCCGTTCTCTATCCCGGCACGCCGCTCCCGCTGCACATCTTCGAGCCGCGCTACCGGGAGATGCTGCGCGTCTGTCTCGCGGGATCGCGCATGTTCGGCATCGTGCCGCCCGGGACGGAGCGGGAGGCTCCCGACCCGGGCGCGGTCGGATGCATCGCCGAGATCCGCGCGAGCGAAGAGCTCGCGGACGGGCGCTCCAACATCGTGGTGGTGGGCGGGAGCCGCTTCTTCGTTCGCGAGGTGAGCCTCGAGGGCGCGCCCTACCTGGTGGGCACGGTCGAGGAGTTCGACGACGCGCCCGGCCCCGGGCCTTCGGCCGACTCGCTCGACGAGCTTCGCGCGCAGTTCGCGCGGTATCACCGCGCCCAGCGCGAGCTGCGCGATGCTGAGCCGGACGAGCCCTCGCTCCCCGAGGAGCCGGCGGCGCTGACCTTCGCGGTGGCCGCCGCGCTCGATGCCGAGCCGACCGTCAAGCGCCGGCTCCTGGCGCTCCGCTCGGCCGGCGAGCGGGTGCATCTGCTGCTTCGGCTCCTCCCCGCCCTCACCGCCGCGGTGACCGCCGCCCTCGGCGTCCACCGCCGCGCGCGCCGCAACGGCAAGGGCGGCGCTCCCGTGCTGCTCCCGCCCGAGTCATGAACCCCCCGCTGGTCGAGGCACTCGCCCGCATCGTCGGACCGCGCTGGGTGCGGCACCGCCGGGCCGAGCTGGCGACGTTCTCGATGGACGGCCTTCCCACGCACGAATCGCCGCCCGGCGTGGTGGTGCTGCCGGAGAGCCGCGACGAGGTGGTCGAGGTCGTGCGCCTGCTGCATCTCACCGGGACTCCGTTCGTCGCGCGGGGCGCGGGCACCGGGCTCTCCGGCGGCGCCGTGGCGAGCCCCGACGCGGTGCTCGTCGCCCTCACCCGCATGAACCGGATCCTCCGGGTGGACGCGCGCCGGCGGCGCGCCGTGGTCGAGCCCGGCGTCATCAACGCGCGGCTTTCCGAGGCCGCGGCCCCGTACGGCCTCCAGTACGTGCCCGATCCCTCCAGCCAGGCCGCCTGCACCATCGGCGGCAACGTGGCGGAGAACGCGGGCGGGCCGCACTGCCTCAAGTACGGTGTCACCACCAACCACGTGGTCGCGCTCGAGGTCGTGCTGCCGGACGCGGGCGTGGTCCGCATCGGCTCGCCGAACGGGGAGCCGTGGGGCCCGGACCTGGTCGGGCTCTTCGTCGGGAGCGAGGGGATGTTCGGCATCGCGACCGAGATCACCGTGCGGCTCGAGCCGATCCCCGCCGACGTGCGCACCATGCTCGCCGACTTTCCCAGCGTGCGCGGCGCGAGCGAGGCGGTGAGCGCGGTGATCGCGGCGGGGATCGTGCCGGCGGCGCTCGAGATGATGGACCGCGCCTGCGTCGCCGCGGTGGAGGCGTCCATCTACGCCGCGGGCTATCCCACCGACGCGGCGGCGGTGCTCCTGGTCGAGGTGGACGGCCGCCCCGCGCAGGTAGCCGCCGAGGCGGCGCTGGTGGACGCGCTGCTCCGGCGGCACGGCGCCCGCGAGGTGCGGAGCGCGTCCACCGCCGGCGACCGCGCCCGGCTGTGGCAGGGCCGGAAGAAGGCGTTCGGCGCCATGGGGCGGATCGCGCCCGACCTCGCGGTGCAGGACGCCGTCGTGCCGCGCTCGACCCTGCTCGACATCCTGGACCGGATCGGCGAGATCCGCGACCGCTACGGCCTCGAGATCAGCAACGTGTTCCACGCCGGCGACGGCAACCTGCACCCCAACATCAGCTTCGACCGGCGGGACCCGGAGCTGGCGCGCCGGGTGCGCGAGGCCAGCCGCGAGATCATGGCGGCGTGCGTGGAGGCGGGCGGCAGCATCACCGGCGAGCACGGCGTGGGGAGCGACAAGCGGGCGTACATGCCGCTCATCTTCGATCCGGAGACGCTGGGCGCGATGCAGGCGGTGCGGCGGGTGTTCGATCCCGACGAGCGGGCCAACCCCGGCAAGGTGCTCCCGGCCCGCGCCTGCCGCGAGTGGCGCGCGCTCCGGCCGGAGCGGCTGGAGCTCGCGGCCGCGGAGGCGACGTGATCTTCGCCCGGCTCCGCGCGCTGCTCGGCCCCAACGCCGTGGACCGCGACCCCGACAACGTCCCGCGCGCCACGCCGGACTCCACCGACGCGCTCGCGCTCGTCTGCCGGCTGGCGCACGACGAGGGCTGGAAGATCCGGATCGAGGGCCACGGCACCTGGCAGGCGCCCGACGCGCCGGCCGACCTCGCCATCAGCACCCGCGCGCTGGACAGCATCGTCGCCGTCCACCCGGCCGATCTCGTCGCCACGGCGCAGGCCGGCGCCACGATGGAGGAGGTGCGCCGGCGGCTCGCGGAGCGGCAGATGTGGCTCGCGCTTGACCCGCCGGGCCGCCCCGACCGGAGCATCGGCTCGGTGGTGGCGACCGCCACCGCGGGCCCGCTGCGCCACGCCTTCGGCCCGGTGCGGGATCACGTGCTCGGCTGCACCGTGGTGACCGGCGACGGGCGCGTGGTGCGCGCGGGCGGCCGGGTGGTGAAGAACGTGGCGGGCTACGATCTCGCCAAATTGAGCGTGGGCGGGTTCGGCGGCTTCGGCATCATCACCGAGCTGCACCTCCGGTTGCGGGCGCAGCCCCAGGCGGACGTCACCATGGTGCGCCGCGGCGGGCGCGACGCGCTCACCGCGATCGCGCGCGATCTGGCCGAGGCGCAGGTGCTGGCCGGCGCGATCGAGCTCGTCTCCCCCGCGCTTGCCGGCGAGGCCGAATGGGTGCTCGCGGCGCGGCTCCTCGGGCTGGACGAGGCGGTGCGTGCCGAGGTTGATCGGGTGGGGGCCGCGGGAGGCCCCGGCTGGGAGCAGCTCTCGCCCGACCGCACCGCCACCTTCTGGGCGCTGGTCGCGCGCGGCGCGCTCAGCGGTCCGGTCAGCTTCCGCCTGGGCGTTTTGGGAGACGGACTGGACGACACGCTCGATGTGCTCGAGCGCGAGCTGGACCTCGGGATCCTCTCGGCCGGCGCGGTGAGCGGCACGCTGCGCTGGAGCGGCGCCGCGACGGGAGAACAGCTTCGCAGCGTCCGCCGCATCGCGTCCGGCCGGGAGATCCCGCTCACCATCGAGCGCGCGCCGTGGGCCGTGCGGAACGCGCTGGGCCACTTCGGCGCGTACCGCGAGGGCGTGGGACGCCTGGTCGGCAGGCTCCGCGGCACCTTCGATCCGGGCCGCTGCCTCAAGGTGGCGCTGGAGGAGAGCGAGCGGTGAGCGCGCCGGCGCCCCCGGCGGCGCGCCGGCCGGCCGGCGCGGCCGCGCACCCGGACCGGGGCGGATACGCGGCACTCGATCCCTGCGTCCACTGCGGGTTCTGCCTCCCGGCCTGCCCCACCTATCTCGCCACCGGCGACGAGGCGGACAGCCCGCGCGGCCGGATCCTGCTCATGCGCGCCCTCGAGCGCGGCGAGCTGCCCGCGGACGACGCCGCCCTGCTGCAGCATCTCGACGCGTGCCTCGGCTGCCGCGGCTGCGAGCCGGTGTGTCCATCGGGGGTGGGCTACGGCCGCGGCCTCGAGGCCGCGCGCGAGCAGCTCTACCGCGCACGCGGGCTGCCACCTCTCGCCCGCCTGGTCCTCGGCGTCTTCCGCCGCCGCGAGCTCTGGCGCCTCGCCTTCGGCGCCGCGCGCCTCCTCCGCTCAACCGGCCTCCCCGCCCGCCTCGCCGGCCAGGGAAGGCTCGGGTTCGCGATA
>DASSOD010000230.1:0-2359 GCA_035700905.1 Gemmatimonadales bacterium
ACCACTGGTGGCACGCGCCGCTCTACCTGACGGTGCGCGGGCTCACCACGTCTCCGATTCCGTTCGGCGGCCGCACCTTCGCGGTGGACTTCGACCTGATCGAGCACAACCTGCTGGTGCGCACCAGCGACGGCGCGACCCGCGCGCTCGCGCTCGTCCCCCGCACCGTCGCGGACTTCCACCGGGAGTACCTGGCGATCCTGGACGCGCTCGGGATCGAGGTGGAGATCGAGCCCAAGCCGGTCCAGACCGGCGACACGACGCCGTTCGCCGAGGACCGCACCCACGCCTCGTACGAGTCGGCCCACGCGCACGAGTGGTTCCGCGCGCTGGTGCAGGTGGACCAGGTGCTCAAGCGGTTCCCCGGCGGCTTCATCGGCAAGGCGAGCCCGGTGCACCTCTTCTGGGGCCGGCTCGATCTCTGCGTCACGCTCTTCTCGGGACGCCCCGCGCCGGAAGCGCGCGGCGGGGACGAGATCGCCCGCGAGGCCTACTCCCACGAGCACGCGGGGTTCGGCTTCTGGCCCGGCGGCGGCTCGGTGCCGGCCCCCGCGTTCTACGCCTACTTCCACCCGGAGCCGCGGGGGTTCCGCGAGGCGCCGGTTCGCCCGGCGTCGGTCCGCTACGTCGCCGAGCTGGCGGAGTTCAGCCTGCCGTACGACGACGTGCGGAGCGCTCGCGATCCCGCTGCTGCGCTGATGGAGTTCTTGCGAAGTGCGTACGAGGCGGGAACGGAACGGGCAGGATGGGACCGGACCGCGCTCGAGCACGAGCCCGGACGCTAGTCGCTCACGCCAAGTTGATCCGCTTGAGAAGCGCGATGAACCGCGGATGCTCGCGGAGCGGCGCGAACAGGAAGGAGCCGCGGATCCCGTACAGGCTGCCCGCGTGCTCCTGGTAGGCGCGCTCCAGCATGTCCATCGCGCGGTCCTGCTCCCCCAGCCCCACATGGACGTATGCCAGGTGGTAGGGCGAGACGTATCGCTGCTCCGCGAGCTCCTCGAGCTGCGCCTGGATCCGCCGCGCGTCGTCGACGCGCCCGTGCAGGCCGTACGCCTCGCCGAGCTGGCCCAGGTAGAGCGTATTGCCGGGAGCGAGCTCGACCGCGCGCTCCAGCTCCGCGATGCCGGTGTCCGGCTGGCCCGCCATTACGTAGGCCCAGCCGAGCGTCGCGCGGCCCCGCGCGTAATCGGGGTCGAACTCCACCGCTCGGAGCGCCGACTCGAGCGCTTCGTCGTAGCGCCCGGCGCGGATCAGCGTGGTGGCGACGTCGGAGCGGTGCATGAGCGGGTCGAGCTCCTGTGCCCGCCGCGCCAGCTCGACCGCCTCGTCGAACCGGCCGAGGGCCGAGCAGAGCCAGCCGTAGTGGTCGTAGGCGTCCGCGGCGCCGGGGCTCAACTCCAGCGCGAGCTTGAACTCCCGCTCGGCCGCCGCCCAGTCGAAGTCATGGGCGCACTTGAGCAGCGCCAGCACGGCGTGCGCCTCGCCCGAGCGATCGTCGAGCGCCAGCGCCCTCTCGATAGCGGCCATCGCCTCGCCGTAGGCCTGCGCCTCCCGCGTCGGCCCGCCGCCCTGGCCCACGGCGAGCTCGGCGTACGCCAGCGCCACCGATACGTACGCCAGCGCGAAGCTCGGATCGGCGGCGATCGCCTGGCGGAAGTACTCGATGCCCTTCCAGATGCCTTCTTCGGTGTACCGGCTGTACCATCGGCGTCCCTGCAGGTAGAGCCGGTACGCGTGGAGGTTGCTGGTGGGCTCGCGGTGAATCCGGGTGCGCTCGTCCGAGGTCAGCTCGGCCCTGAGGGCGGCGGCGATCTGCAGCGCCACGTCGCTCTGGATCGCGAAGATGTCGGTGAGGTCGCGGTCGTAGGTTTCGGCCCAGAGGTGGCGATCGGCTTCGGCGTCGATGAGCTGCGCCACGATCCGCACCCGCTGGCCGGCCCGGCGCACGCTGCCCTGGAGCAGCGTGGCGACCTCCAGCGTCTCGGCGATCTCGCGCAGGCTCTGCTCCCGGTTCTTGAAGGCCATGGCCGAGCTGCGGGAGATCACCTTGAGCGTGCGGATCTTGGAGAGCTGCGCGATCACGTCCTCCGTGATGCCATCGGCGAACAGCTCGTTGTCCGCATCGGTGCTCAGGCTCACGAAGGGGAGGACGGCGACCGAGGGGAGTCGCGGCTCCGGGCGCGCGGGCGCACCGGGGGCGGCGGACGTCCCGGCGAGCGCCGCGGCGAAGGCGGCGGCGGAGGGGAAGCGCTCCTCCGGCGCGCGGGCCAGCGCCCGCAGCAGCGCCGCCTCCACCCCGGCCGGCACCTCCGGGCGCACCCGCCGGATCCGGGGCGCCGGCTCGGTGAAGCGCCGC
>DASSOD010000231.1:0-2997 GCA_035700905.1 Gemmatimonadales bacterium
TAGTCGGTGAGCATCGCGAGCGCCTGCGGCGTGATGCTCACCGGGTGCCCGAGGCGCTGCGCCGCCTGGCGCGCGAAGTGGGCGAGCAGTGCCGGAACGTCCTCCGCCCGATCGCGCAGCGGCGGGATCTGGAGCCGCACCACGTCGAGCCGGTAGTAGAGGTCGGCGCGGAACTCGCCCCGCTCCACCGCCTGGTCGAGCGGCCGGGCGGTCGCGGCGATCACGCGCACGTCCACCTTCTTCCCCTCGCGTGCTCCGACCCGGCGGATCTCGCCCTCCTCGAGGACGCGGAGGAGCTTCGCCTGGAGGCTGAGCGGCAGGTCGCCGATCTCGTCGAGGAGGAGCGTGCCCTGGTGGGCGGACTCGAACAGCCCGGTGCGGTCGCCCACCGCGCCGGTGAAGGCGCCTTTCACATGGCCGAAGAGCTCGCTCTCGAGCAGCTGCTCCGGGATGGCCGCGCAGTTGATGGCGGTGAAGCTCATCTCCGCGCGCGGGCTCATCCGGTGGATGGCCTTGGCGAGCACCTCCTTGCCCGTGCCGCTCTCGCCGGTGATGAGCACCGTGGTGTTGTGCCGGGCGACCCGGCTCGCGAGCTCGAGCAGGTCGCGCATCACCTTGCTCTCGCTCACGACCGTGTCTCGCACGGCGTCCGCGCCGAGCGAGGAGCGGAGCACCTCCACCTCGCGCCGGAGCCGCTCCCGCTCCTCGGCCTTGCGCACCGTCATCACGACCTCGTCCGGCTTGAACGGCTTCCGGAGGTAGTCGTAGGCGCCCTCCCGCATCGCGGCCAGGGCCGCGTCCTCGTTGCCGTAGGCGCTCATCATGATGAGGAGCGCGCTCCCGCTCCCCGCGCGATAGGCCCGGAGGAACGAGAGCCCGTCCATCCGCGGCATTCGCACGTCGCAGAGGATCAGGTCGAACTGTTCGGCGGTGGCCCGGGCCAGCGCGGCCTCAGGGTCCGCCTCTGCGACTACGTCGTACCCCGTCTCTCGGAGCAGGAGCGAGAGCGACTGGCGGAGGTCGGCGTCGTCGTCAACGATGAGCAGGCGCATAGCTCGATTCCGCGACAGGGGAAACCGGCTGCAACGCGAACGGCAAGAACACCTTGAACACCGCGCCGCCTTCCCTGGCGCGGTCCACCCACACGGTTCCGCCCGCCTCGTGCACGGTGCGGGCGACGATGGCGAGGCCCAGGCCGGTGCCTTCGCCCGGGTCCTTGGTCGTGTAGAACGGGTCGAACACCCGCTCCCGATTCTCCTCCGGGACGCCGGGCCCGTCGTCCGCCACGTAGAGCCGCACGCCCGGCGTGCCCGGCGGTACGTCCGGCCGCCGCGGCCGCGGGGTGCGGCGGCCGGCGCGCAGGATCCGCATCGCCTCCGAATCGGGCTCCCACGGATCTCCCGATCGCGGCGCGCCGCGGGCGCGCGGCTCGAATGCCTCCCGGGCCGTGCCCACCACCACCCGCCCGCCGGGCGCGGCCTGGCACGCGTTCAGCACCAGGTTGATCACCACCTGCTCCAGCAGGTGGCGGTCGCAGCGCACCAGGCCCAAGCCCGGCGCGAGCTCCACCGTGAGCTGCTGGTTCGCGAGCGCTCCCTGCGCCTCGAGGAAGTCGAGGGCGGTGCGGACCGCGTCGTTCAGGTCGGCGTACCCCTCGCTCCGCCCCGGCCCCGCGTACGCCAGCAGGCTCTGCACCGTCCGCTCGATCCGGCCCACCGCGCCCTGCATCGCCTCGGTCACCGACGGATCGGTTCCCCGGTGCCGCAGCACGTCGAGGTACGTCCCCAGCGCGCCGAGGGGGTTCCGGATCTCGTGCGCCACCCCGGCGGCGAGGCTCCCGATGCCGGCGAGCTTCTCGACGCGGACGATCTCGCTCTGCACGTCCAGCAGGTCCGCCGCCATCGCGCGGAAGCGGCCCGCGAGGTGGGTCAGCTCCGCCGTCTCGTACGCCGCCGCGGCGGGCTCCATCCGTCCGGCCGCCAGCGCGTCCGCCTCGCCCGAGAGCTGCCGGAGCGGCCGGATCACGAGGCGGTGCACGATGTACGACCCGAACAGGGCGAACACCACCGTGCTGCCGAGCCAGAGCACCAGGAGCGGCGCCATGGCGGAGCGGAGATCACCGCCGGAGACGAAGGCGGTGGTGAGCCCCACCAGGATCACCGCCGCCGACGTCACGAAGCCGAAGTTGACCAGCAGCTCGGTGCGGAGCGAGCGGCGCGGCGCCCCCATGGCGCCCTAGGCGCGCGCGCGCCGGCCCGTGAGGGTCGGCGCGCGAACCGTCCACCACACTCCGCTGATCACGGAGTGCACATCACGATCCCTTCCACCGTCGCCGGCCCCAGCGGACCGCCGTTCCCGTGGTACACCGCGCACGACTGGCTGGTACCGATGTGCGTCGCCGTCGCCCCCCACCCGCTCGCGCTCACGCTGGAGAGCGTGATCGACACCCCTTGTGACGGCGAGATCGGAAATCCGGTCGCGGGCACGGCGCCGTTGTAGTACGTGTTGCTGTCGGAGTAGAAGGCCTCCTGCGCCGTGATCAGGTTCCGCAGATCCGTGATCATCTCCGACTGGTACGCCTTCCGCTTGGTGTTCGCGAACTTGGGGATCGCGATCGCGGCCAGGATGCCGATGATGACGACCACCAGCAGCAGCTCGATCAGCGTGAAGCCGAGTCGATCGCGGTTGGGGGTCGTCATGGCGCTGAGTCCGTGAGTTCGGGTGCCGGCCGCGGCGTGGAATCGGCAAGGGCGGCGATGCGCCGACCCTTGCCGTTCCCGCCTGTGAGGTGACCGTTACCTTACTCGCAGCCCGGCACGCCTTCGGCCGTCGCACCGGTCTGCGAGCCGCTGAAGGCCGCGCCGACGTAGACACCGCAGTGCGAGGCGCCGGCGTTGTAGCCCTGGGCCGTCATGGTGGCCGCCCAGCCTGCGCCGTTCGACGAGTTGCTGATGGTCAGCACGTTGCCCTGGCTGGGCGCGAAGTTGACCTGGCCCG
>DASSOD010000232.1:0-2943 GCA_035700905.1 Gemmatimonadales bacterium
ACGATCCGGCCGGCATGGGCCGGGTGGCCGTGCGGTCGAAGCGCTGTCCCATCCCGAAGTGGAGCACGCCGGAAATGACGGTGACGTGCTCGACCTGGGTGTGCCAGTGCGGGGCCACCTCGAACCCGTCGGGCAACCGAAGTCGCATGGTGAAGACACCCGCCCGGGCCGGATCGCCCTCGAGCACCACCATCTCCGCGCCGGGCTTGAGCGCGGCCGGGCCTTGCTTCCAGTGGACCGCAGCCGGCGGGAAGAGCGCCGGGACGCCTGCAGCCTGCCCGCTCGCCGCGGAATCGCTGCTCTGCGCCGCCGCGGAGGTGGTGAGGCATACGAAGGCAAGGATTGTCACGTATCTCGTCGGAGGTCGCATGGATCGTCGGAGTCGTCGGAAGGTGACCCAAGTTGGGGCCGGGCGCCGCGTCGCGCCAGCACCCGGCGGCCCGCCGCGCATCCCACTTGCCCGGCCGCGCGCGGTTCCGCATCCTTGCGCTACGTGACCGCCACCACTCCCTCCGACGCCCACCTCCTCCCTGCCCTCGCCGCGCGGTTCCGCGTCGCGCGCGAGCTCGGGCGCGGGGGCATGGGCACCGTCTACCTCGCGCACGACACCAGCCTCGAGCGCGACGTCGCGATCAAGCTGCTCAACCCGCAGGTGTCCGCCGCCGTCGGCGCCGAGCGGTTCACCCGCGAGATCCGGCTGACCGCGCGCCTGGTCCATCCCAACATCGTCCCGCTGTTCGACTCGGGCCGCGTGCCGTCGCCCGGCGGCGATCCGGACCGGCTCTACTACGTCATGCCGTTCATCGACGGGCTCCCGCTCCGCGCGCGCCTCCGGCTGGAGAGCCGCCTCGCGGTGGCCGAGGTGCTCCGGATCGTGGCCGACGTGGCGGAGGCGCTGGCGTACGCGCATGCCATGGGGGCCGTACACCGCGACGTGAAGCCCGAGAACGTCTTCTGGTACCGCGGCCGCGCGCTGCTGGGCGATTTCGGCATCGCGCTCTCGAGCCAGGAGCAGGAGTCGTGGCGGATGACGCAGACCGGGATCGTGGTGGGGAGCCCGGCGTACATCAGCCCCGAGCAGGCCGAGGACCAGCCGCTCGACGGCCGGTCCGATCTGTACAGCCTGGGCTGCGTAGCGTTCGAGCTGCTCGCGGGCGCGCCGCCGTACACCGCGGAGTCGCCGTTCGCGCTGGTGGCGGCGCATCTCACCCGCAAGGTGCCGTCCGTCCGGGAGCGGCGGCCCGAGGTGCCGCTGCTGCTGGACGCGCTGGTCGCGCGGCTCATGGCCAAGGAGCCGGGCGAGCGCCCCGCCAACGCGGCGGCCCTGCTCGAGGAGCTGCGCGCGCTCGAGGCCGGCACCGGCGCGGTCGCACCGCCCGCGGTTGCGCCCCCCCCTCGCCCGCCCACGCGCTCCATCGAGGAGGCCATCGGCCTCCCGCCCGACGCGGCGGCGCTCCACCGGAAGGCGCGCCAGCTCTTCTCCATCTCGGTGCAGGGCGGCGCGGGCGCGCGCGACAAGTACGCCATGGCGAAGGCCTACCTCGAGCGCGCCTTGCAGCAGGCGCCGGACCACCCGCTGCTGCTCGCCACGATGGGCGACGTGATCCACGTGGAGGGCGTGCGCGGACTGCGCGACCGCAGGGAGGCGCTCACCCGGGCGCAGGACCTCTGGTACCGCGCGCTCTCGCTCGACGAGTCGATCGGCTCGCTGCACAGCTCGCTCGGCGTGCACCTGCTCTACTGGGTGGACGAGTTCGATCTCGCGGGGGAGGAGCTGAAGCGCGGCGTCGAGCTGTCGCCCGACGTCGCCGAGTCGCATCGCTACTACGGCGCGTGGCTCAAGATCGCCGGCCGGCCGGACGACGCGCTGGTGGAGATGCGAGAGGCGGTGCAGCTCGCGCCCAACGCGCCCTTCATGCGGGTGGGCGAGGCGGACGTGCTCATGGCGCTCGGCCGCTACGACGAGGCGGCGGGCAGCCTGCGCCACGCGCTGCGGCTGCTGCCCCGCTACGAGGCCGCGCTCGAGCGGCTGGAGATGAGCTGCCACCGCGCGGGCCGGCACGAGGAGGCGCTCGACGCCCGCTCCGCGCTGCTCGGCGTGCGGGGCGAGTCGGCGCGGGTGGCGGAGCTGGTGGAGCGCACCGCGCGTGACGGGTGGCTGGCCGCGCGGGAGCACGATCTCCGGACCGAGCTGGCCGATCTCCTGGCCCGCGCCGAGCGGGAGGACCCCTTCACCGACCCGAACACCAGCCGCCAGCTCGCCGACCGGGTCATCATCGTGCTGGCGGAGCTGGGCGAGTGGACCGAGGCGATGACCTGGGTCGAGCGCGGGTACCATCGCCGGCCGGGCCGGTTGCGGCGGGTGCTGATGGATCTGCCATACGACCATCATGGGCTCGCGGTGGATCCGCGCTACGCGCGGCTGCTCAGGACGGCGGGGCTGGCGGAATTGATGGCTCAGTGACGCCGTCCGCCCGCGCGGCACCCCGAGCCGAGCGTCCGACGAGGCGCCTGCGGGATAGAACGATCCTCACGATCGCACGCTTGCGCCGGTGGTTCGTGCCGGCGACGCTGCTGCTCGCGGTCCCCGCAGCGGCCGCGGCCCAGCAGCGCCTCTCCTGTCATGTCGCGCACATCACCGACGGCGACACCTTCTGGGCCCGCTGCCCCGGCGACCTGAAGGTCCGCCTTCTCCTCATAGACGCCACGGAGCGCGACCAGCCGCCCTTCGGCCGGAAGTCCGAGGCGCAGCTCGCGCGGCTCCTGCCGACGGGGAGCGCGGTGACGCTTGAGCTGGACGTGGAGCGGCGGGACCGGTACGGCCGCGTGCTGGCGTACGCGTTCGCGCCCGACGGCCGGCTGATCAACGAGGAGATGGTGCGGAGCGGGTTCGCGGTGCCGCTGGTCTACCCGCCCAACGTCCGCTACGTCGAACGGATCCGC
>DASSOD010000233.1:0-15699 GCA_035700905.1 Gemmatimonadales bacterium
GAACACGCCGACCGCTTGGCCTGCCTGATGGTCACCTATCCGTCCACCCACGGCGTGTTCGAAGCGGAGATCCGCGAGATCTGCTCCGTGGTGCACGAGCACGGCGGGCAGGTGTACCTCGACGGCGCGAACATGAACGCGATGGTGGGGCTGGCGCGGCCCGGCGACATCGGCGCCGACGTGTGCCACCTCAACCTGCACAAGACGTTCTGCATTCCGCACGGTGGCGGCGGTCCGGGAATGGGGCCCATTGGCGTCTCCAAGCACCTCGCGCCGTTCCTGCCGGGTCACCCGGTGGTCCACCTGGCCGGCCGCGAAACGTTAGGCGCGGTGTCCGCGGCGCCGTGGGGCAGCGCGAGCATTCTGCCGATCTCGATGATGTACATCGACATGATGGGCGGCGCGGGGCTCACGCGCGCGACGAAGGTCGCGATTCTCAACGCCAACTACGTCGCCAAGCGGCTCGAGGAGCACTATCCCCTGCTCTACAGCGGCGCCGGCGGCCTCGTCGCGCACGAGTGCATCATCGATACGCGTCCCTTCAAGCCGTCGGCGGGCGTGGACGTCGAGGACATCGCGAAGCGGCTGATCGACTACGGCTTCCATCCGCCCACCGTGTCGTTCCCGGTGCCGGGCACGCTGATGATCGAGCCGACGGAGAGCGAGTCGAAGGAAGAGCTCGACCGCTTCTGCGACGCGTTGATCTCGATCCGCGAGGAGATCCGGGAGATCGAGGAGGGGCGCGCGCCGCGCGACAACAACCTGCTCACCAACGCGCCGCACACGCTGGAACAGGTCATCGCCGATTCGTGGGACCGCCCCTACTCGCGCGAGCGTGCCGCCTTTCCCAGCCACTCGACGCGACTGCACAAGGTGTGGCCCACCGTCGGCCGGATCGACAGCGCGTACGGGGACCGCAACCTGATCTGCACCTGCCCGCCGGTGGAGGAGTACGCGGGGGCGGGGTAGGCGGGCGGAAGGCGATCCGCCCGCGCGCGAGTTCCACCATTCGCCCCCGCGCGAGCTGCTCCGGCATCTGCGCGCGGGCCGGTGACGCCCGCCGCGCTGGGCCATCGCCCGGGTTCGCCGTGGCTGCTGCGCCGCTTGGTCGATGACAACATGGCACCTCTGGCTGGACCAGAATCCGCGGCCCGGCTTCCTCAACATGGCGATCGATTCGGCGCTGCTGGAGCTCGCCGAGGGCGACGGCGTCGGCTTCCTGCGGCTCTACCGCTGGGAGCCCGCGTGCCTCTCGTTCGGCCGGCACGAGCCGGCGCTCCGGCGCTACCGGCGCGAGCGCATCGAGGCGCTCGGGCTCGACGTGGTGCGCCGGCCCACGGGCGGCCGCGCCGTGTGGCACGCCGCGGAGCTCACCTACGCGGTCGCCGCGCCAAGCGGGGCGCTCGGCCCCCTCGCCGCGAGCCATCGCGCCGTGCACGAGATGCTGGCCGCGGCCCTTCGGCGACTCGGCGTGGAGGTAGGGCTGGCGCCGCGCGCGCCCGCCGTGGCGGTCAGCGGCGGGGCCTGCTTCGCCACCGCGGCCGGAGGCGAGCTCATCTCGGGCGGGCGCAAGCTGGCGGGGAGCGCACAGCTTCGCGCCCGCGCGGCCTTCCTCCAGCACGGCTCCGTCCTCCTCGCCGGCGATCAGAGCCTGGTTGCAGCGGTCAGCGCAGGCGCCTGCAACGAGGTGGCTGCCGGCGCTCAGGCTGCTGTGCGCTCGCGCGCGCGCGCCCGGCCCCAGCCGGCGCCCCGCCCCGAGACGACGCTCGCCGAGGTGCTCGGCAGGGCGGTCGGCTTCGAGGAGGTCGCGGTGGCCATCGCGGACGAGGCCCGCGGGTGGCAGCGCACGTGGCGCGAGGTGCGCCGCGGCGATCCGATCGTCGAGCGCGCCGCGCCGCTCGCCGACGTATTCCGCTCGAGCGCCTGGACCTGGGCCCGATAGCGGCGGTGCGGCTCCCGCTCCCGTCCGGCCGCGGCGCCCCGCTACATTCCGCGAAACCCCCTGAATGCCCGGAGCCCCCGTGCCCTCTGCTCTGCGTCGGAGCGCGCTCGCCGCGTGCCTGCTCGCGCTCGCCGCACCGCACACCGGACTCGCCCAGTCGAGGGACCGCCGCACGATCGTGCTGGCGGTGCCGCAGCAGGCCTCGGTGCCGATCCCGACCATGATGGAGGGCGCCGCGTCCACCACGGGCAACCAGGACGTGGCCGATCAACTCTTCCTGCGCCTCGCGGTGCTCGGCCCGGCGCTCCAAACGAGCGGCGACGACGGCTTCGTGCCCCAGCTCGCGCGGAGCTGGACCCGACGCGATTCGCTCACCCTCGCGTTCGACCTCGACCCCCGCGCGCGCTGGCACGACGGCTCGCCCGTCGTGGCGGCCGACGTCGTGCTGGCGTTCGATCGCGCGCGAAACCCGGCGATCGCGCCCAAGCTCGCCGGCCTGCTGCGCCACGTGGCCGCCGTCACGGCCGAGAGCGACCGCCGGGTCGTAATTCGCTTCGACCGCGCGTACGCCGAGCAGCTGTACGATGCCACGTTCCACGTGCAGCCGCTTCCGTCGCACCTGTTGGCGAGCGCGCGCGCCGCGCCGGAGCTTCCGCGGGAGTTCGTGCAGCACCCGGTGGGGAACGGGCCGTTCAAGTGGGTGCGGAGCGTGCCGGGCCAGTTCATCGAGCTCGCGGCGGACACCGCGTTCTTCCTCGGCCGGCCCGGCATCGGCCGGGTGTTCATCCGGGCGGCCTCCGATCCCGACGCGCGGCTCAACCTCATGCTCTCGGGCGAAGCGGACGCGACCGACGTCTCCGCGCCGGTGAGCAACTTCCAGCGGGTGGCCGCCGCGCCCGATCTCCGCACCGCGAGCGTGCCGTCGCCGGTGATGGGCTACCTCCTCTTCAACCAGCGCGACCGCACGGACCGCTCGCGGCCCCATCCCATCCTGTCCGATCCCGTCGTGCGGCGGGCCATCGTTCTCGCGCTGGACCGCGTGATGATGGTGCGCGCAACCTACGGCGCCTACGCCGACGTGCCGTACGGTCCGGTGTCGCAGCTCCTCTGGATCCGCCGCGGCTCGCCCCGCGCGGCCCGGCAGAACCTGGGGGAGGCGCGGCGGCTGCTCGCGTCCCGCGGCTGGACGGATTCGGACGGCGACGGGGTGCTGGACCGCGACGGCCGCCCCCTCGCGCTCACCCTCAACTATCCGCTCACGAGCGAGGTGCGCCGCCAGATGGCGACGCTGGCGCAGGAGCAGTTGCGGCAGGCGGGCATCCGGATCGATCTGGTGCGGCTCGAGGGGCCGGTCTGGAGCGAGCGTCGCTCCCGCGGCGCCTTCGACATCGACTTCTCCTCGGTCACGCAGGACCCGACGCCGTCGGGGCTCACCCAGGGCTGGACCTGCCACGGCGGCACCAACGTCGGGGGCTACTGCGACCCCGCGGTGGACTCGCTGATGGAGCGCGCGATCGCCGCGCGGAGCGGCGCCGACAGGCTGTGGCAGGAGGTGCTGCGCCGCATCGAGGCGGACGCGCCGGCCGCTTTCCTGTACGCGCCGAGCTACGTCTTCGCGGTGAACCGGCGGGTCGCGACGGTGCGGCTCCGGCCGGAGTCGGCGTGGCGCGACCTTTGGCAGTGGAGCGTCCGTTGAAGCGCTGGCTGGCGGGACGGGTCGCCCAGGCCGTGGTCACCTTCGCGCTCGCGGCGGTGCTCCTCTTCGTCCTCATGCGGCTCGCCCCCGGCGACCCGCTGGGCCGGCTCGCCACCCAGCGGCCGCTCACGCCGGACGAGGTCGCCGTGCTCCGCGCGCGCTACGGGCTGGACCAGCCGCTCGCGCGCCAGTTCACCGCGTGGGCCGGCGCACTGCTCCACGGCGATCTGGGCACGTCGATCGAGTACGGCCGTCCGGTCGCCGGGCTGATCGCCGAGCGGCTGCCGGCGACGCTGCTGCTCGGCGGCGCGGTGCTGCTCGTCAACTTCACGCTCGGGCTCTGGCTCGGCGTGCAGCAGGCGATCCGCCGCGGGGCGCTGGTGGACCGCGGGCTGACCGTCCTCTCGCTCGCGGGCTACGCCATGCCGAGCTTCTGGCTCGGGCTCGTGCTGGCGTGGCTCGTCGGCGTGCGCTGGCGCGTCCTCCCGCCGGCCGGCATGTCGGATCCGCTGCTCGATCCGGCCGCCGGCCTGGGCGCGAGGGCCGCCGACCTGCTCGCGCACCTCGCCCTCCCCGCGCTCACGCTCGCGGTCGTGAGCATCGCCGCGACGATGCGCTACCAGCGCCGCGCGATGCTCGACGTGCTGGGCTTTCCTTATATAGTGGCGGCCCGCGCGAAGGGGGTGCCCGAGGGCGACGTCCGCTGGCGGCACGCGTGGCGCAACGCGCTCTTTCCCGTGCTCACGCTCTTCGGGCTCTGGCTGCCGATCCTGGCGACAGGCTCGGTGTTCGTCGAATCGGTGTTCGCCTGGCCGGGGCTCGGCTCGCTCGCGGCGGAGGCGGTCGGGACGAGGGACTACCCGCTGCTCATGGGCGCGACGCTGCTGGTCTCGGCGCTCGTGGTCGCGGGCGGACTCATCACCGATCTCGCGTACGCGGTGCTCGATCCGCGGGTCCGCTTCGGGTGATGGGCTCGCTTCGCGCGCTGCTCGGGGTGACGTGGCGCCGCCCGTCGGCGCGCATCGGCTGGCTGCTGCTCGGCGCGGTGCTCGCGGCCGCGCTGGTGCTGCCCCCGATCCTCCCCGATCCCGCCGCCCAGCCCGACATCCTGAGCCAGGCGAACCTCCCGCCCGGTTTGGGCCACCCGTTCGGCACCGACATGCTGAGCCGCGACGTGCTCTCGCGCGTGGCGTGGGGCGCGCGCGTCTCGCTCTCGGTCGCCGCGCTCGCGGTGGTCCTGTCGGTCACGATCGGCGCGGCGGTGGGGCTCGTGGCCGGCTACGCGGGCGGGCGCACCGACGCGGTGCTCATGCGGCTGGTGGACGCGGCGCTCGCGGTGCCGCGCCTCTTCATCCTGCTCCTTCTGCTCGCCGTCTGGGAGCGGATTCCCCTCGCCGCGCTCATCGTGATCCTCGGCACGACGGGGTGGTTCGCCACCAGCCGGCTGGTGCGGGGCGAGGTGCTCCGCCTCCGGGGCGAGGACTTCGTCCGGGGCGCGGAGGCGCTGGGTGCGGGCCGCCGCCGCGTTATGTTTCGGCACCTCCTCCCCAATACCCTCGGGCCCCTGCTGGTCGCGGCGACGCTCGGGGTGGGAGAGGTGATCCTGCTCGAGGCGGGTCTCTCCTTTCTCGGATTGGGCATCCAGCCGCCCACGCCGTCGTGGGGAGGGATGATCCTCGACGCCAAGCCCGTCCTGGTGACGGCGCCCTGGAGCAGCGTCTTTCCGGGGCTCGCCATCCTGGTCACCGTGCTGGCCGTGAACCTCGTGGGCGACGCGCTGAGCGACGCCCTCGACCCCAGGAGCGCATGACGCCGGTTCTCGAGGTCGCCGACCTCCGCATCACGTTCCCCGATTCGGACGGCCGCCGATTCGCACCGGTGGACGGCGTGAGCTTCTCGCTCACCCGCGGCGAAACCTTGGCGCTCGTGGGCGAATCGGGGTGCGGAAAGAGTCTCACCAGCCTGAGCCTCCTCCGGCTGGTCCCGCCGCCCGGCCGCATCGAGCCGCAGAGCCGGATCCGGCTGGGCGGCGTGGACGTGCTGGCGCTCGAGGGCGAGGCGCTCCGGCAGATCCGCGGGCGGCGCATCGGCATGATCTTCCAGGACCCGATGACCAGCCTCAACCCCGTCTTCCGCGCGGGCGACCAGATCGCGGAGGCGGTGCGCGCGCACTTCCCCGTCTCGCGCCGCGAGGCGGCCGAGCGCGCGCTCGTGCTGCTCAAGGAGGTGGGCATCCCCGACCCCGCGTCCCGCGCGCGGGCCTACCCGCACCAGTTGAGCGGAGGGATGCGGCAGCGGGTGATGATCGCCATCGCGCTCGCGGCGGAGCCGGACATCCTGGTCGCGGACGAGCCGACCACCGCGCTCGACGTGACCGTGCAGGCGCAGATCCTGGAAGTGCTCGACCGCCTGCAGGACACGCGGGGCATGGCCGTCCTGCTCATCACCCACGACCTCGGGATCGTGGCCGGGCGGGCGGACCGGGTCGCCGTGATGTACGCGGGGCAGATCGTCGAGGAGGCGCCGACGGGTGAGCTCTTCGCGAGCCCGTCGCACCCCTACACCCAGGGGCTCTTCGCGTCGGTGCCGCGGCTCGACGGACCGGTCCGGCGGCTCACGCCGATCGCCGGGTCGGTGCCGCCGCCCGGCGCATGGCCCGCGGGCTGCCGGTTCCGCCCCCGCTGCCCGGTCGCGGACCCGCGGAGCCTCGAGCCGCCGCCGGTGCTGCCGGTGGGGCCGGACCACCGCATGCGGTGCTGGCTGGCGGAGAAGCGGGCGGAGAGGTAGGCGGAAGGCGGAAGGCGGAAGGCGAGGGACGGAAGGCGGGCGAAGGCGGGGAATGGAGGACGGATGGTGGCCAAACGTTGGGTCGCGAGGAGGGGCTGCTGGAGGAGTTGCTGAGGGTCGAGCATCTCGTGAAGCACTACGAGTCGGGCGGGTTCCTGGGGCGGCGGATGCCGCCGGTGCGCGCCGTGGAGGACGTGTCGTTCAGCGTGGGCCGGGGCGAGACCCTCGGGCTGGTGGGCGAGTCGGGCTGCGGAAAGTCCACGGTGGGACGCACGATCCTTCGGCTGCAGGAGCCGACCGCGGGTTCCGCGTGGTTCGAGGGCGAGGAGGTGTTCGCGCTGGATCGGCGGGCGTTACGCACGCTCCGGCGGCGGATGCAGATCGTCTTCCAGGATCCCTACGGCTCGCTCAACCCGCGCATGACCGTCGGCGCCGCCGTGGCCGAAGGGATCGAAATCCACCGCATCCTGCCCCGGCCGCAGATCGCCAAGCGGGTGGCCGCCCTCTTGGAGGAGGTCGGGCTCGATCCGGGCTACGCGCGGCGCTACCCGCACGAGTTCTCGGGCGGCCAGCGCCAGCGGATCGGGATCGCCCGCGCGCTCGCGGTCGAGCCGGCGTTCGTGGTGTGCGACGAGCCGGTGAGCGCCCTGGACGTCTCGGTGCAGGCGCAGGTGCTCAACCTTCTGGCCGACCTGCAGCAGCGGCGCGGGCTCTCCTACCTGTTCATCGCGCACGACCTCGCGGTGGTGCGCCAGGTGGCGCATCGGGTGGCCGTGATGTACCTCGGCCGGATCGTCGAGGAGGGCCGCACGGAGGCGCTGCTGGCGCATCCGTCGCATCCCTACACCGTCGCGCTCCTCTCCGCCGCGCCCGAGCCCGACCCGAAGGCCGCGAAACAGCGCATCGTGCTCGCCGGTGATCCGCCGAGCCCGTCGGCGCCGCCGCCCGGCTGCCCCTTCCACACCCGCTGCTTCCATCCGGCCAAGGACGAGCGGTGCCGCACGGAGCTGCCGCCGCTGCGGGAGGTCAACGGCACCCGGGCGGCGTGCCACTACGCCGAGACCACGCCGCGGGTCGCGCCCGAAGCGGGAGCCGCGGCGTGACGATTCTCGTGACCGGCGGGGCGGGATTCATCGGATCGAATTTCGTGCTCGACTGGCTGGCCGCCGAGGACGAGCGGGTAGTCAACCTCGACAAGCTCACCTACGCCGGAAACCGGGAGAACCTCGCGTCGCTCGAGGACGATCCGCGCCACGTGTTCGTCACCGGGGACATCTGCGACTACGACCTGGTGGCGGGGTTGCTCGCGACGCACCGGCCGCGCGCCGTCGTGCACCTCGCGGCGGAGAGCCACGTGGACCGCTCGATCCACGGCCCGGCCGATTTCATCCGCACCAACATCAACGGCACGTTCACGCTGCTCGAGGCGGCGCGCGGCTTCTACGGCTCGCTCCAGGGCGAGGAGCGCGACCGGTTCCGGTTCGTTCACGTCTCGACCGACGAGGTGTACGGGACGCTCGCTCCGGAGGCTGCGCCCTTCACCGAGACCCATCCGTACCAGCCCAACAGTCCCTATTCGGCGTCGAAGGCCGCATCCGACCATCTCGTGCGCGCCTATCAGCACACCTACGGGCTGCCCGCGCTCACCACGAACTGCTCGAACAACTACGGCCCGTACCAGTTTCCCGAGAAGCTGATCCCGCTGGTGATCGGGAACGCGCTCGCGGGCAGGCCGCTGCCGATCTACGGCGACGGCCTCAACGTGCGGGACTGGCTCTACGTTGGCGACCACTGCGCCGCGATTCGGGCGGTGCTCAAGAGCGGGCGCCCCGGCGAGACGTACAACGTCGGCGGGTGGAACGAGATGACCAACCTCGACGTGGTGAAGGCGATCTGCCGGCTCCTGGACGAGCTCCAGCCCGACGCCCCGGTGCTGCCGCACGACCAGCTCATCGCGTTCGTGAAGGATCGGCCCGGCCACGACCGCCGCTATGCGATCGACGCGCGCAAGATCGAGCGTGAGCTGGGCTGGACGCCGGCGGAAACGTTCGCCTCGGGGATCCGCAGGACGGTGCGCTGGTACCTGGACCGCCGCGACTGGGTCGCGCGGGTGCAGAGCGGCGCCTACCGCGAGTGGATCGCGAAGCAGTACGGCACGCGGGTGGGCGCGTGAGCGCGGCACGCGCCCGGAAGGGAATCATCCTCGCGGGCGGCTCGGGAACGCGCCTGCACCCCGTCACCCGCGTGGTCTCGAAGCAGCTCCTCCCGGTCTACGACAAGCCGATGATCTACTACCCGCTCGCGGTGCTCATGCTGGCGGGGATCCGGGAAATCCTGGTGATCTCCACGCCGCAGGACATCGAGCGCTTCGCGCAGCTCCTGGGCGACGGATCGCAGTGGGGGGTGGAATTCTCCTACGCGGTCCAGCCCTCGCCCGACGGCCTGGCGCAGGCGTTCATCATCGGCGAGAGGTTCCTGCGCGGTGGCAACGCGGCGCTCGTCCTGGGAGACAACATCTTCTACGGCCACGACCTCGCGGCCGACCTGCAGGGCGCCGCCGCCAAGCCCGAGGGCGCGACGATCTTCGCGTATCCGGTGAACGACCCCGAGCGCTACGGCGTGGTGGAGTTCGACGCGGAGGGACGGGCGGTGAGCCTGGAGGAAAAGCCGGCCCGGCCCCGGTCCCGCTACGCGGTGACCGGGCTCTACTTCTACGACGAGCGGGTGGTGGAGATCGCCAAGGGGCTGAAGCCGTCCGGCCGGGGCGAGCTCGAGATCACGGACGTGAATCGCCGCTACCTGGAGCTCCGCGCGCTCGAGGTCGTGGTGATGGGCCGCGGGCATGCGTGGCTCGACACCGGCACCCACGAGTCGCTGATCGAGGCCTCCCAGTTCATCCAGACCGTCGAGAAACGCCAGGGGCTCAAGATCGCCTGTCCCGAGGAGATCGCCTACCGGATGGGCTTCATAGACGCGGAGCGGCTCCGCGCTCTCGCGGCGCCGCTCGCCCATAGCGCCTACGGCAAGTACCTCACCGACATCCTGCAGGAACGGGTGTTCTAGCCTGAGGGGCGGGGCCTCTCGCTCGGGAGCGCCACGCCCGCCGGCTAGACCGCCGCCGCCCTTCGCGGAGGCGCCGCCGCCGCGCCCACTTTCCGCTCGTAGGTTTGGATCAGCCGGCAGACCGTCCGGACGTCATCCAGGCTCACCCAGTCGTTCAGCGGCAGGCAGAGATACTGGAATTCGACGGCATTCATCCCCGGCAGGTCCAGCCGCTTCCCCCCGAACACCTGGAAGACGTCGTTCCGAAGGTGCGCCACGTTGGTCTCGACTTGGTGGTTGAGGAGGAACTCGGCCAAATCGTCCCGGCTTCCGGTCACTTTGACCATGAAGAGCCAATCTGCCGAGTCGCCGTCCTTCAACAGCTCGACCGCCTTCGAGTCACCGAGCAGCCGCCGGTACTCGGCGGCGAGCCGGTGGTGATGCTCCAGCGCGCCGCGGATGGTCTTGAGGCCCGCGAGGCCGATCGCGGCCGCGATGTCGTTCCCGTGGTACTTGTACCCGGGGTGCTCCTGGTCGAACGTGATGCCCCGCCGGTCCCACGCCTGCCAGTTGCGGTTGGCCTTGGCCTCACGGTCGATGTCGAACCACCGGAGCCGCTTGGCCCGGGTGTAGTCCTCCGCCGTCTTGACCACCAGCATGCCGCCGTCGCCGGTGGTGAGGTGCTTGATGGCCTGAAACGAGTAACAGGTGTACGTCCCATACCCGACCTGCCGGGCCCCGAGCGCCTGGGCAGCGTCCTCGATGATCGGAATCCCGTGCCGCTCCGAGAGCCGCCGGAGCGGCTCGACGTCCTCCACCAGCCCACCGAGGTGCACAGCGACGATGGCCCTGGTACGCGGCGTGATCTTGCGCTCGACGTCCGCCGGATCCACCGTGAGCGTGTCGGGGCGGATGTCGGCGAAGACCGGCGTGGCGCCAAGCAGGAGGATCGGGTGGCAGGTAGCGGTGCAGGTCAGCACCGGAACGATGACCTCGTCACCGCGGCCCACCCCGGCGAGGACGTAGGCCAGGTGCAGGGCCGCGGTCCCGGAGTTGACGAAGGCGCAGTACTCGTGGCCGAACATCGCTCCGAACTCCTGCTCGAACCGGGCGGCCTTCGGACCCTGCCCCCACCAGCGGGACTCGAGCGTGTCCCGGAGCTCGCGAAGCATCTCCTCGACGTCCTGCTTGGGGGGATAGAACAGCGGAATCACCGACGGCTCCAATCCTGTGAAAGAAGGTTGATCCCGCCGCGCATCGATCCCAATCTTGCGTTGCACGCAGCTTGCTGGAACGGCGGGCACGCCATGCTTCACGACCGGTCCGACTGCGTCAAGCACCCACAACCTGTCCCGGAATCCCTTCGCGGCAGCGCAGAAAACATGCGAGGCCGCCCGGCCACGCCAGAGGTCCGTTCGTGAAGATTGCCATAATGATGCGGGCCATGGACCAGGACAGCGGCTTCCGCGCGTACGTGGAAGGCCTGGTTCGGCAGCTCCTCTCGACCGAGGACGAGCACTCCTACGTCCTGCTCTACCGCCGGCCGAAATGGTTCGGCCGGTTCGCCAACTACAAGAAAGCCAAAGAGATCCTCGTCAGGGCCCCGCACAAGGTGCTCTGGGACCAGATCGCCGTGCCGTACGTCGCCTGGCGGGAGGGCGCGGACGTCATATTCAACCCGAAGTTCAGCGTCCCGTTCCTGAGCTCCTGCCCGGTCGCCATGGGGCTCCAGGAGCCCGACTGGTGGGTATCGCCGGAGTCCTACCAACCGGCCGACCGGCGCACCGTGAAGCTCCTGCTGCCGCTCTACTGCCGCAAGGCGGACCAGCTCTTTCCGATGTCGCAGTTCAACTTGGAGGAAAGCCGTAAGTACCTCGGGCTGCCGCTCCGGAACTCCGTGGTGACGTACACCTGCCCCGGCACCCACATGCGGCCGATCACCGACGCCACAGAATTGCGGGAATTCCGCAACAAGTGGAACTTACCCGATCGCTTCATCCTGGCGGTGACGCGGGTCGACCACCCCGGGCTGGATGACTTCCAGAAGCTTCCAGGGTTCTACCCGGGCAAGAACCCGGAGACGATCCTCCGCGCCTTCCTGCTCATCCGGGACGAGATCCCGCACCACCTCGTGTTCGCCGGGCGGCGAGTGCGGGAGTACATGCTGGCGTTGGGGTTCACCGAGCCAGATTTCGAGCGGGTTCACTTCATCACGTTCGTGCCCTACGAGGAGCTCCCCAAGCTTTACAACACGGCCGAGCTTTCGGTAGTCTCGGCGTACTACGACGGGTGCTCCACCGTGATGCTCGAGTCCATGGCGTGCGGCTGCCCGGTGGTGAGCTCGGAGACCGGCGCCTGCCCGGAAATCGGCGGCGGCGCGTCGCTCCACGCGAACCCCCGCGACCCGGCCGACTTTGCGGCCAAGATCCGGCGCCTCGCCACCGATCGGGAGCTGCAGCGGCAACTCGGGCAGAAGTCCATCGAGCGCGCGGCGTCGTTCAACTGGCAGCAGCAGGCCGAGGCGACGCTGCGCGGGCTGGTCGAGGCCGTGGGCCGGCGGGCGAGGCGCTGGCACGGGCGGCACGCGCTCAAGGCGATGGGGCGGACCGTGGCCGTTGCATTCCTCACCCACGGGGCGGCATGGTTCTCCTGAGCCCACGCCGGCTCACTGACGGGAGTTCTCCATGCAACTGACCCTCACCGAGCACGAAGCCGAGATCCTTCGCGGCCTCCTCCACGACTACCTGCCCGACCTGCGGCGCGAGGTGGCCCGCACCGACGAGCACGAGCTGCGTCACCTGTTCGTCCAGCGGCAGGAGCTCGCGGAGCGGCTGCTCGGCGAGTTGGAGCGCGCCGCCCGGTAGGCGCCGACCGGGGCCAGGCCGGCGCCAGGGCGCGTCAATCGTCCTCGCTGTCCGACTCCCGATGCTTGCGGTCGGCGGCCGGGACACCGATCGCGTCCCGCGCCCCCTCGCCCTGCCCCTCTCCGGCCGCATACGTCGCGAGGCCACGCGCGGTCCCGTCGCCGTAGACCACGCGCCCACCGGTGTGCCCCACCTGATAGCCGGCGATCACCAAGCCGAGCGCGGCGGCTGTGCCGGTGATGCGGGCGACACGGCCGACGGGCCCGCCGAGCAGGCCCGCGAGCGCGATGACGAACACTCCGCCCGAGAGCGCCAGAAAGCGCTCGGCGGCCTCCTCATGCGCGTGGATGGTGGGCTTGCCCACGACATCCTCGGCGCGGTCTTCGTCCCGCTCCCCGGTTTCGACCGCGACCCACGCGCTCGCGGACAGCGTCGCAGCAACCAGGACTGGAACGGCCCAGGCGCGCCGGCCCGGGCTGCCGCGGCGAATGGCCCACAAGGCGGCCAGCGCGGCGAGCGGCAGCAGGAACATGAGCACGATCGGGAAGTGCACGACGGCTGGATGCAGCGGAGAGGGCAACATGGGCGACTCGTGAAATGGGTTCGACGCAGGATGCTCGTCCGGGCTCGGGGGCACAATCCGACATCTGTCGCATGCCGCGCTCCGACGCCAAGTTACGGGATAGCGGGACATTTGCCGGAGGAGAGGATGGACCAAGGCGAGGGGGCCAGGCTTCGGCTGCCGCTCGCGCTCTTGATGCTGGTATTTGCGGCCGGGGTCGGCGTGGACCTGGTGCTGGACCAGCCAGCGCATTGGCTCTCGTTCCACGTCGGGTACGAGCTCCTGTTGGCCGCAGGAGCGCTCGCCGCCGCCGCATGGCTCTGGCGGGGGTGGCGCCGTGCGGAGCGTGAAGGCGCCGCGCTCCGCCGGAGCCTGGCCGCGCATCGGGCCGAGCGGGACGCGTGGCGCGCCAACGCGGAGCAGGCGCTTGCCGGCCTGGCCCGGGCCATAGACCGCCAGTTCGAAAGTTGGGGCCTCACGCCGGCGGAGCGGGAGGTGGCGCTGCAACTGCTCAAAGGGCGGAGCCACAAGGAGATCGCGGCCGCCACCGGGCGAAGCGAGCGCACCGTGCGCCAGCACGCGGCGGCGGCCTACCAGAAGGCGGGGCTCGACGGCCGCGCGGCGCTGGCGGCATTCTTTCTCGAGGGACTCATGCTGCCCGGCGCGCCGCCGGCCGGCTCCGCGCGGGCCTCGGCGTAAGCGGCCGACTCGGGCGATTGGGGCGCTTCAGGGGGAGGAAAAGATGCGCGGTCCCGCGGCTCACACGGCCGAGGTCGCCACCCGGGGGGAGCTCTGGCGGGCCAGCCTCCGCCTCTTCGTGATGTTTCTCGCGCTCGCGGTGCTGGCGCTCGCGGTGCTGCAGGGTATTCCGCTGGGGGCGACCACGCGGGTGGGACTCCTGGCGTGGCTGCTCGTGGCCCTCGCGCTGTACTGGCTCTACGCCGGGATGGGCTACCAGCCTCTCCTGCTCCTGCAGCTGGTGCTCTTCTCGGCCGCTGCGGCGCTGCTCACGACCAAGGCCATGCTCGTGCTGGTGAGCATCAACCGGCTCAGCGTGCTGCGGCGCACCGCGCAGGGGCTGGTCGCGGCGGGCGCCGTGATCGGCCTGATCAACCTGGGAGCGATGCTCGTTTCGCTGTTGCGCCGCCGGCTTCCGCGTCCGTCAGCCCCGGGAACCTGACGCCGGCTCCGCGCGCGTGAGTCGCGCCCGGCGCCGGCCGGGGCTCAGCGCCGCACGGAGAGGAAGGCCGTGAGCGCGTCCAGCTCCTCCGGCGTGAGGCTCTGCGCGAAGGCCGGCATGTTCGGGCTGCCGTTGGTGATGCGCAGCCCGATCTCCTCCGCCGTCATCCGGCCCGCCACGTGGGTCAGGTCCGGCCCGCGCTCCCCTCCGTGCCCCGCCAGCGCGTGACAGTACTCGCAACCCTTCTGGTAGAAGAGCTCCGCCCCGCGCACCACCCGCGGATCCGCGCCGTGCACCAGCGAGGCCGGGAGGGGCTTGGCGTCGAAGTCGGGCGACCACGGCGCCCGCACGCCCGCCGCCCAGAACGCGCCGATGGTCGTCACGATGAACACCACGACGAGCCACGCCCACGGTCGCCGACGCACACTGCGCTCGCCGGTGTTGAACAGCGGCAGCAGGAGCAGGATCGCGCCGAAGAGCAGCGGCCCGAATACGATCACCAGCGTCTCGAGGTGCGTGGGCGTGAGCGCCAGCACCGCGAAGTACCACAGGAAGTACCAGTCGGGGCGCGGGTAGGCCCGGAGGATCGTGGGGTCGGGCGGGCGGCCGAGCTCCGGCGGACCGAAGGCGAGCGCGAGCAGCGCCACTACCGCCACGACGGCCGCGCCGAATACCACGTCCCGCCACGCGGCATCGGGCCAGAAGGGCACGCCCTCCCGCCGCAGCATCTCCTGGTACTCCTCTCGGTACGTCGCCTTCTCGACCGGGTGCCCGAGGCGGGGGCGCTCCGAGATCCCGTGCCGGAGCACCAGCAGCAAGTGCAAGCCGATGAGCAGGAAGACCAGCGCGGGGATGAAGAACACGTGGAACGCGAAGAAGCGGCTGAGCGTGGTGCCGCCGACGGTGTCGCCGGCGAGGATGAAGCGGGCGATCTCGGGGCCCAGCACGGGGACGCGCCCCGCCTGCGCCGCGGCCACGATCACCGACCAGACCGCCGTCTGGTCCCACCGCAGGAGCTGGCCGGTGAACGCGAGCGCGAGGGTGAGCAGGAGGAGCAGCGCGCCGCTCAGCCAGTTGAGCTCGCGGGGGAACTTGTAGGCCGCCATCACGTACGTCCGCGCCACGTGGATGCCGATGAGCAGCACCATCGCCGACGCGCCGAAGTAATGGAGGCCCCGGAGGAAGCGGCCCATCAGCGCCTGGCTGCTGATGAACTGGAGGCTGTCGTACGCCTGGCCCACCGACGGCACGTACGCCGTGGCGAGCGCGATCCCGGTCACGACCTGGAGCAGGAACGCGATCAACGTCGCGCTCCCGAAGACGTACCACCACCCGGTGCGCGGAGGGACGGGATGCTCGAGCGCCCACCGGGTCCAGGAGACCAGACCGGTGCGGTCCTCGAACCAGGCGAGGAGTCGTCGCATCAGGCCCGCCTCACGCGACGGGCGTGGGGCTCGTCAGGATCTCCACCTGCCCGTCGCGCACCCGCGAGGGATACCGGGGGAGCGGTCTCGGCGGCGGGCCCGCCGCGACGCGGCCGTCGGCGTAGTAGACGCCCCCATGGCACGGACAGAGGAACAGCTCGGCCTCCCCGAACCACTGGACCGGACAGCCGAGGTGGGTGCA
>DASSOD010000234.1:0-3185 GCA_035700905.1 Gemmatimonadales bacterium
CCGAGCCGCCGGGCCGGCGGCGGGTTGCATCTCTTCCGCCGGCATCCCACGTGAGCGCGCGGTGGCGTGACGGCCTCCTGGCCGGCGCACTCCTGGCCATGCTCGCCTGGCTCGTGGTGTACCCGCTCGCGCTGGTGCTGCTCGACGCGGTCCACACGCCCGCGGGGTGGACGCTGGCGCACGTCCGCGAGTTCGTCGAGCGGCCCACGGAGTGGCAGGCGCTCTGGGGCAGCCTTTGGATCTCGCTCGCGAGCGTCGCGCTCGCCGCCGCGATCGGCATCCCCCTCGCCGCGCTCTTCTCCCGCTACGACTTCCCCGGCCGCCGCATCCTCGGCGCCGTGGTGGCGCTCCCGGCGGTGCTGCCGCCGCTGGTCGGCGTGGTCGCGTTTCTCTTCCTGTATGGGGAGTCCGGGTTCGTGGCCCGGCTGGTCCAGGGGGCGCTCCGGCTGGACCAGCCGCCATGGCGGCTCGAGGGCGCCGGGGCCATCCTGCTGGTGCACGCCTACTCGATGTACGTGTACTTCTACCTGTTCACCCGCGCCGGGCTGCTCTCGCTCGATGCGGCCCAGCTGGAGGCCGCGGCGAGCCTGGGCGCGGGGCGCTGGCGCGCCTTCCGCCGCGTCACCCTGCCCGCGCTGGCCCCGGCGCTCTCGGGCGCCGCGCTCCTCACGTTCATGACGTCGCTCGCATCCTTCAGCGCGCCGTACGTCTTCGGCGGCGGCTTTCGCGTGATGACCACCCAGATCGTGGCCACGCGGCTCAATGGCGACAACCCGCTGGCAATGGTGGAGACCGTCTCGCTCACGCTGCTCGCGCTGGGCGCGCTCGCGCTGGTGCGGGAGGGGGCGCGCACGGCGAGCGCGGGCACGGGGCGGAAGGGCGCGGCGCCGGCGCTCTCGCCGGTGCGGCGGCCCGCGGTCCGCGCGCTCCTTGCGCTCCTCTCCTGGGCGCTCGCGGTCGTGCTCCTGCTCCCCCACCTCACGCTCCTCGTGGTGTCGCTGGTGCCGCCGGGCACCTGGACCGTCGAGACGATCCCCCCTGCCTGGACCTTGAGCAACTATGCCGCGCTGGTGCGCGACCCGGTGCGGTTCCGGCCGCTCATGAACAGTCTCTGGCTCGCGACGGCGGCGACGGTGGCCTCGGTGGCGCTCTCGGTGGCGGCCGCCGCCCTGGTGGTGCGGCGGCGCGCGCCGGGCCGGCGCTGGCTCGAGGCGCTGCTCGCGCTCCCCTGGGCGGTGCCGGGGACGGTGTTCGCGATCGCGCTCGCCACCGCGTTCGGCGTCTGGTCGCCGGCCACGGCCCGGGTGGTGCTGATCGGCACGGTGTGGATCCTTCCGCTCGCCTATCTCGTCCGGGACCTTCCGATCACGAGCCGCGCGTCCCTCGCCGGCTTCCGCGCGCTGGACCCCTCGCTCGACGAGGCGGCGGCGACCCTCGGCGCGGGGCGATGGCGCACGCTGGCCAGGATCACGCTGCCGCTGCTCCGGCCCGCTCTCGTGGCGGGCGCCACGCTCGCCTTCGTCACCGCCTTCGGCGACTTCGTGACCTCGATCGTGCTCTACACCTACGACACGCGCCCGATCTCGCTCGAGATCCTCGCGAGCCTGCGGCAGTCCGACGTGGGCGTGGCCGCGGCCTACGGCGTGGTGCTCATGGGCATCAGCGCGCTCGTCTTCGCGCTCGGGGCCGAGCGGAGCGGGGCGGCGGTCCGGGGATGAGCGCTCCCGCCGCGCCCGCGCGCGCCCACCGGGATCAGCTCCGGCGGCTGACGGTACTGATCGCGACGAGCCTGGTGGACATGATCGGGTTCGCGATCGTGCTGCCGCTGCTCCCGTTCTACGCGCTCAAGCTGAACGCCTCTCCCGCCGAGATCGGGTTCATCATCGCGGCGTTCTCGGCGGCGCAGATCCTCTCCGCGCCGCTCTGGGGACGGGTGTCGGACAACTACGGGCGGCGCCCCGCGCTGCTCATCGGATTGATGGCCTCGGCGGTGGCCTACGTCGTCTTCGGCCTGGCCGACTCGGTGTGGCTGCTCTTCGCGTCGCGGATCGTGCAAGGCGCGGGGGGCGGCACGACCGGCGTGGCGCAGGCGTACGTGGCCGACACGATCGAGCCGTCTCAGCGGGCGCGGGCGCTCGGCTGGCTCTCCGCGGCGACCGGCGCCGGCTTCACCATCGGCCCGTTCATCGGGTCGTTCGCGTCCCACTTCGGCCAGGAGGCGCCCGGCTACATCGCGGCGGGGCTCTGCGTGCTCAACGCCGTCTTCGCCTGGCGCTGGCTGCCGGAATCGAAGCGGCGGGACGGCTCGGGCGCGGTGCCGGTGGTCCGGCGTCCCGTGTGGCACACGGCGGGGCAGGTGGTGGTGCACCCCGCCCGCATGACCTCGCGGCTCATCTGGATCTACACCATCGGCATGCTCGCGTTCTCCGCGCTCACGTCGGTGCTCGCGCTCTACCTCGGCGCGGAATTCGGCACCACCGAACGAAGCATCGGGAAGTGGTACGCGTACGTGGGCGGGCTGCAGGTCATCATCCGCGTCTTCCTGCTCGGCCCCATCGTGGATCGCATCGGCGAGGCGTGGGCCATGCGCACCGGCGCGTTCGCCCTGATCCTCGGCCTCGTCCTCCTCCCGCTGTGCGGCTCGACCTGGGCGCTCGCGGCGGTGATCCCGCTGGTGCCGGTCGGCACCGCCCTCCTCTTCCCGGCCACGACGTCGCTCTTGTCCCGCCACGTGTCGCGGGCGGAGTACGGAACCGTGATGGGGGTGGCGCAGACCTTTGCGGGACTCTCCCGCATCGTGGCTCCGGTGATCGCCACCTGGGCCTTCCAGCGGCTGGGGCACGGCTCGCCGTTCTACATCGCCGGCGGCATCGTGGCGGTAGCGGGACTCCTGGCCTTCCAGGTCGAAGTCCAACGATCTAGCGTAAAGCCATCTACCGCACCCGCGTCCGACGCCCCCAACTGAGCCGCCGCGCCTCGCGCGGGCGCCGGCCCCGGAGGTTGGCATGACCGTCGAGGAGCGAATCGAGCGGATCGAACGGCGGCTTGCCGTCCTCGAGGCGCTCATGCGCCGCATGCCGCTGGCGGAGCCGCCGGGGGCGCCGGTCGAGCCCGCGCCGCTCCCACGGGCGCCCGCGGCGCCGCCGCCTCCGGAGCCGGTCCGGCCGACCGAGCCGGCGGCCGCC
>DASSOD010000235.1:0-2650 GCA_035700905.1 Gemmatimonadales bacterium
GTGGCGCAGGCCGTGGGCGCCGGCGACCGGCCGGCGGTGGCGCGCGCGCTTCAGCGCGGGCTCGTGCTGGCGGGGATGCTGAGCCTCCCGACCGCGCTCCTCCTGCTCACGGCCGCGCCCGTGCTGCGCGGGTTCGGCCAGCCGCTCGACGTCGTGCCGCTCGCCGCGGCGTACGCGGTGCGCATGATCCCGGGCGTGCCCTCGTTCTTCGCGTTCGTGGTCTGCCGCCAGACGCTGCAGGCGATGGCCCGGCTCCGGCCGATCGTGGTGGTGATCGTGCTCGCGAACCTCACCAACGTCGCGCTCAACTGGGTGATGATCTACGGCCATCTCGGCCTGCCGACGATGGGGGTGATCGGGTCGGCGTGGTCCACCACGATCAGCCGCGTGCTCATGGGCTTCGCGATCGTGGGTCTCGCATGGCCGGAGCTCGGCCCCTCGCTCTTGCCGGTCCGCCCCGGCGTGTTCGCCTGGCCGCCGCTCCGGCGCATGCTCGGGATCGGGGTGCCCATCGGGCTTCAGTACCAGCTCGAGTACGGCGTGTTCGCCACGGTCGCGCTCCTCATGGGGCGGCTGGGCACGGTGCCCGTCGCCGCGCACCAGGTGGCGATCAACCTCGCCTCGCTCACGTTCATGGTGCCGCTCGGCGTGTCGGCCGCGGCGACCGTGCTGGTGGGCCACGCCGTCGGCCGCGCGGATGCCCGGGAGGCGAGTCGCGCGGCGCGCGCCGCGCTCGCCACGGGGGTCGCGTTCATGTGCGCCACGGCGCTCCTCATGCTCGCGCTTCCCGAGCCCCTGGCGCGGGCCTACTCCCGCGATCCCGCGGTGATCGCGCTCGCGGCGTCGCTCCTCCCGATCGCGGGCGCGTTCCAGATCTTCGACGGCATCCAGGTGGTCTCGATCGGCATCCTCCGCGGGCTCGCGGACACCCGCGGCCCCTTCGTGATCGGGCTCCTCGGCTTCTGGCTGCTGGGCTTTCCGGTGAGCCTCTGGCTGGGCTTCGGCGTGCATCGCGGCCCGGCGGGCCTCTGGTGGGGGCTCGTCGTCGGGCTCGCAGCGGTCGCGATGCTGCTGCTGGCGCGAGTGCGCGCGCGGCTCCGCCGCGGGGTCCGCCGGGTGCTGGTGGACGCGCCGGAGGCGGCCTAGGCGGGCAGGCCGAGGCGCGTGGTCGCGCCGATGGGGGCGGGGAGCCGGCTGACCCGCCGAACGTCGTTACGCACGCGCGTTCGGCGGGCGCCGGGTGGGTCAGTCGTTGTCGTCGCTCCGGCCGAGCTCACGCTCCAACCGGCCGGCCGCGTCCTGAATCTCGCCAGCGGCCTGGTCCAGCTTGCCCTCCCCCTGCAGGCCGGCGTCGCCCGTGAGACCGCCCGCGGCGTCCTTCACCCGTCCCTTGGCCTTCTTGGCCTTGCCGCGGGCCGAGTTCTCCAGCCCGTCCTGCCTGAGATCCTTGTCCGACATGCTTCCTCCCGCTGATCTATCGCGTTCGTCGTTCTCGCTCATGGGTTTGCGGCCGCCGAAGCGCTGGCGGACCGCGTCCCAATGTGGGGCGCAGGAGGGCCCTGCGCGGGGCCCGCACTCACCACGGCAGGGTGACGCGCCGCGTGCCCCGGCGATGGATTCCGGAACGGGATCCGAGCCGGATCGTTGTGGCCGCGACGCAGTGTCGCACCGCCGCGACAATTTCCGGCGCGATCGGGGTGAGCCCGGTGGGTCTGGAAGCTGGACAAGGTATTTCCGAGCAGCGGCTTAGAAGCTATGTTGCTGCCGCTCCGGCTGGCGCGGATCGTGCCGCCGCGCTCCGGAAGCCAACTGCATCTACGCAAGCGATCGTCCCGGGTTGGGCCATCTCGACCGGAGTCGCGTTCGTGCCTCGCCGCCATTTGCGCCGTGTGGTGTGCTGCACCGCCGCGCTGCTCATCGTGTCCGCGTGCGGTCACGAGCCAACGGAACCGGACGTTCCGCCGCATCCCTCGTTCGCCACCACCGGCACCGCGCCCGCGGCGCCCAGCAACCCGACCGCGGATCCGGTCTCGGATACGCAGATCCGGGTTGGCTGGCAGGACAATTCGAGCGACGAGGGGTGGTTCGAGATCCAGCGCTCCACCACCGGTCCCGCCGGCCCGTGGAAGTCGATCAAGTGGGTGACCTCGAACATCACCCACTTCTACGACAGCGGATTGACGCCGGCGACGCAGTACTGCTACCGGGTGCGGGCCAACGGGAAGAACGGCGCGCCCTCCTCAGCGTGGACCTCCGCGGTCTGCGCTACCACGGAGGGCGGCTCGGGCGGGGGCACCGCGCCGGCGGCGCCGTCCAACCTGCAGACCGCGGCGGCGGGCGCATCGCAGATCAACCTGAGCTGGACCGACAACTCCTCCGACGAGGCGGGCTTCGAGGTCTGGCGCTCGACCACGGGGCAGAGCGGCACCTACAGCCTGCTCACCACGCTCGCCGCGGGAGCCACCACCTACTCCAACACGGCCCTCTCGGCGAGCACCCAGTACTGCTACGAGGTGCGCGCCATCGGCGCGAGCGGCGCGCCGGCATCGGCCTTCTCCAACACCAGCTGCGCCACGACGGCCGCATCGAGCGGCGCGCCCGCCGCGCCGTCGAGCCTGGTCGCCAGCGCGGCGAGCAGCTCGCAGATCAA
>DASSOD010000236.1:0-5696 GCA_035700905.1 Gemmatimonadales bacterium
CGGACGAGGTCACCCAGGACGTCTTCGTCCGCGCGTGGGAGAAGCTGGCCACGTTCCGGGGAGAGTCGGCGTTCGGCACCTGGCTGCACCGGCTCGCGGTCAACGTGGTGCTGGCGCGGCGCCAGACCCTGGGCATCCGGCGCCAGCGCTTCCTGGCGGACGACGCGGCCATCGAGCGGCTCTCAAGCCGCAAGGCGCCGCCCGAGCTGGCGCTCGACTTCGAGGCCGCGATCGCGCAGCTCCCCGAGGGCGCGCGCCAGGTGTTCGTGATGCACGACGTCGAGGGCTATCGCCACGAGGAGATCGCCGAGCGACTCGGCATCGTGGTCGGGACGTCGAAGTCGCAACTGCACCGGGCACGGATGGCGCTGCGCCGCTACCTGGAGCCCGCGGGAGGCGAGTGAGATGATGCACGACCCCTGGACCGACAAGCTCTCGGAGTACCTCGACGGCGATCTGGACGCTGCCGAGCGCGCCGCCCTGGAGCGCCACCTGGCGGCTTGTCCCGCGTGCCGAACCACGCTGGCCGATCTGCGGCGGGTGGTGGAGCGCGCGCGCACGCTGCCGGCCCCCGCGCCAGCCGCCGATCTCTGGGCCGGCATCGCGCGCCGCATCGGTGAGCGAGCGCCCAGCGCGACGCGTCCGTGGCACCGGGTCACGTTTTCCCTTCCGCAGCTCGCCGCGGCCACCATCGTGGCCGCCGTCGCATCCGGTGCCGGCGGATGGTGGCTCGCGACCCGCGCGCCCGACCGGCCCGCGCTCCCGCCGGGGCAGCCGGCGGCCGTGAGCCCCGCCCCCGCCCCGCTCACGCAGGCTGCGTGGCGCACCGCCGAGCCCAAGTACGCCGCCGCGGTGGAAGACCTGGAGCGGGTGCTGGCGCAGGGCCGCTCGACGCTCGACTCGGCGACCGTCGCGGTGCTGGAGCGGAATCTCCGGGTCATCGACGGCGCGATCGCGGACGCGCGGCGCGCACTCGCGGGCGACCCCGGCAATACCTACCTCAACGCCCACCTCGCGCGGACCATGCGCCGGAAGATCGACCTCTTGCGGCAGGCCGCCTCGCTGGCGGTGCGCCAGAGCTGAAAGGAGACCGACGTGCTGCTCGCCATCGCGCTCGCGGCGCTGATCCAGGATTCCACGGTCGACACCACCTTCACGGTGCAGCGGGGGCAGCGGCTCGAGCTCCACGTGCACGCGGGCGACCTCACGGTCCGGGGGTGGAATCGGAACGCCGCGCGGGTGCGGGCGGAGCTGCCGGCCCGCGCCTTCCTGGAGATCGACCGCGAGGGCGCCGCGGTTCGGGTGGACGTGGGCAGCCACCGCGGGCCGCCGCCCAGCGTCGACTACGAGATCATGGTCCCCGACTGGATGCCCCTCGCGCTCAGCGGCGTGAACACGTCGGTACGGGTGGACGGCGTGCAGGCGCCGATCACGGTGGAGACGGTGGATGGCGACGTGGAGGTGACCGGCGGGTCCGGCAACATTTCGCTCTCCTCAGTCCAGGGCGGCGTGACGCTGGCCGGGGCCAAGGGGCACATCGAGGCCAACTCGGTGAACAGCGACGTGGTGGTGCGCGGGGCGAGCGGGCAGATCTTCGCGGAGGCCGTGAACGGCGAGGTGCGCCTCGAGCGGGTGGAATGCGACGAGGTCAACGCCAGCTCCGTGAACGGCGACGTCACCTACGACGGTCCGGTGCGTCCGACCGGCCACTACCGCCTGGCGACCCACAACGGCGACGTGATGATGACCGTGCCGGAGGGCGCGAGCGCCGTGATCTCGGTAAGCAGCTTCCAGGGGGACTTCGAGTCCAGCTTTCCGGTCACGCTGCGCGAGCGCCGGGGCCGCCGCTTCACCTTCACGCTCGGCTCGGGCAGCGCCCGGGTGGAGCTCGAGTCCTTTCAGGGCACGATCCGGCTGGTCCGGCCCGGGGGGATCCGGGTCGAGGGCAAGCGGGGCGAGGCGGGCGCGAAGCCGACCCGGCCGGAGCCGCCGACCGCGCCCGCGCCCCCCAGCACGCCGGCTCCGCCAAGCGCGCCACCCCGGCCGCCGGCCGCTCCGCCCGGCCGTTGACGTCCGGCGGCCAGTGCCCCGCATTTTGAGGCAGCCGGAGGCTCGGCGGCCCGAGCGATGGCCCACTGTCAAGAATTTGGACTCTGGAGCGTGCCGGAGAGCCGGGCGCCGGCGGCGAGGTTGCGTGGAGCGCCTCGCCCGGGGGTGGCCGCGAGACCAGCATCCGGCCCGCACTCCGCACGGCCGCCCATCGTTAGCCGTTCTGCCATAAGCCATTTCCTCACGGATTCGCGACCGGGGCGCGGGGCGCGACGGGCTCCCGGCCGGTACTCCCCCGCCCTCCGCTTCACCGGTCCCCACCCGGCCACCGCCCGCTCTCCGCACGGCTCGCGGCGAGAGCTACCTGTCTGCTTCCTTGACGATTCCGACGACGATGCGGCGGATGGCATGCTCCTTGTACCTCGGCCGCGCCGGCTCAATCTGCCCGGTTTTCAATCAAGGGCTCGTTCGGCAACCCCCTAGCGGCGGAGACCTCGATGAAGCTCCTCGTCAGGACGGCACTGGTAGGCACGCTGGCGGCCGTCGCCGGCACCCAAGCGCAGGCGCAGGCGGGGCTCACCTCGTCGGTGCAGCAGGTGCAGATCAACGCCACGAAGAATCCGGTCCTGTCGGTGGTGATCAACTCGGGCGGCACCCAGACGCTGGCGTCGCTCACCGACAATGCGGTGAACGACTTCTCGACCCCGGTGAACGTCACCACCACCTGGGACGTCGGGCCGGGCGCGGCCTCCGTGGCGCTGGTCGGCTACTTCACTACCCCGGCGCAGGCGCTCTCCAACGTGACCGCAGGCACGTTCATCACCTCCTCCCTGATGAAGGGCGCGGTGAACGGCGGCGCGTACAATGCGTTCACCGGCAACGCCGTGGGCGCGGTGGGCTCGGCGGGCGGAAGCCTCACCATCTTCTCCCAGACGACGCCTAACGCAGCCTCGCGGAACTCGAACCGGACCGACAATCTGGCGCTGCGGCTCGATCTGACCGGTCAACCGGCGCTCGTGCCCGGCACGTACAGCGGCACGCTCAACCTCGCCGCCGTTACCCAGTAGACGCTGGGCGATGTTCTCCGCCGGCCGTTGGCTCCGCTCGGCACTTCCGGGCGCATTGCTCGTGCTCGGAGCCGGGCGGGCCGCGGCGCAGGCGGGCGTGGTGTCCACCGCGAAGGTGATCACGCTCGCGGCGATCAAGCAGACCAAGCTCAGCCTGGCCGTCACGTCCGGTGCGATCCAGTCGCTCCCGGCGCTGCTGGACAATCAGGTGAACAACTTCGCCACGCCGGTGATGCTGCAGACGCAGTGGGACCTGAACCCCGGCCAGACCGGCAACGTCACGGTGGTGGGTTGGTTCGGCACCCCGGCCCAGGCGCTGGTCAGTCCGGGGCCGCCGCTGACCGCAATCGCCTCGAGCCGCATGCAGGGCAAGGTTACCCCCGGCGCTGCGGCGGCGAGCTGGCCGGCGACGTTCACCGCGTTCACCCAAAACGCGACCGCCGGCCTGGGCTCGGCGGGAGGGAGCCTCCTCCTGCTCCGGGTGAACGTGACGGGCGCCAATAAGACCACCACCCGAACCGATCAGCTCGACCTGCAGTTGGACCTCACCGGCGTCTCGTTGCCGGTGGGCACGTACAGCGGGACGCTGAACATCCAGGCGGTAACGCAATAGCGGTGCGACGTCGCCGGCCCCTCCCCCGCGGGCCGGGGGCGCTGCGGCGAGTCTCAGGAAGGGCGGTGCTCCGACACCGAGATTGATCGTCCGGGAGCGAGCGGCAGGACGGCGCCTGGCCGGATGGCGCCCCGGCCCGCCGAACCGTAAGTTCGGCGATGCTCGCCCGACCCCTGCTCCTGCTTGCGACCGCGCCCGGCCTCGCGCCGGGCGTCGCGGCGCAGACGGGAGTCGGGTCGCCCCCCCAGACGGTCTCGATCGTCGCGACGAAAGTCGCCTCGGTATCGGTCGCGCTCCCGGCGGGCGGCAAGGCCACCCTGCCGGGAAGCCTCTCGAGCGGCGTCAACGACTTCACGCCGGTTCCCCTCGTGACATCCTGGGACGTCGATCCGGCACGCACCGCCACGGTGTCGCTAGTGGCGTACTTCGGCAGCGCGCCGGCGGCCCTGGCCGGCCCCGAGGCGGCGATCCAGACGAGCCGCGTGCTCGCGCGGGTGCCCACCGGCGGCCCGAAGAGCTTCACCCCGTTCACCGGTGCCGGCCTGGCGGGCGCCGGGGCCGCGGCGGGGATGCCGGGCGCGAGCCTGGTCCTGTTCACGCAGGCGATCGGCCCCGACAACGCGCGGGGCGGCAGAACCGACGACTTGCAGCTGCGGATCGATCTGACCCCGCCGCCGGAGCTGCCCCCGGGCTCCTACAGCGGCGTGCTGAACCTGGTGGCGATCACGCAATGAGGAGCCATGCCCGCACTCGCTCGCAGCACCACGCCCGGGGTCTCTCTCCGCCGGCTCAGCCGTAGGGCTGCGCCGGCCGTGGTCGCCGCCGTCCTGCCCTGTCTCCTCGCCGCCCAAACCGTCAGTCCTCCCGTCGCCGAATACCAGGAACGCGCTCGCTCGAGCTTTCAGCTCAGCAACGGAACCATCTTCCCGCTCACCGCGGTGCTCGAGGTGCACGGATTCCGCGTCACCGAGCGGGGTGAGGTGGTGAACGCACCCCTCGACACGTCGCAGGTGCACGTCAAGCTCTCGGCCACGAGCTTCCGGATCCCGCCGCGCGGGACCTATACGGTGTTCTACGAGGCCGCGGCGGACAGCACCCCGGCTTGGTTCCTGGTCACGGCCGCGCTTACCGGCGCCCGGACCGACAACGGGCTCAACGTCCGCATCATCCTGCCCCACGTGGTGTACCTGAACCAGAAGCAGGCGCTGCAGAAGGGCGATGTCGTCGTCCGCCGGCTCGAGCTCGATTCAGCCGCGGGCAAGGCGCGGGTGGAGCTGGAGAATACCGGGCCGCGCCTCGGACGGGTGCAGGAGCTCTCGCTCGCGTCGAGCGGGAACGCGGCGCGCGCGACCGGCGGGTTCCCCCTCTTCCCCCACTTCCATCGCTGGGTCGAGCTCGACTGGGACCTGGCCGAGCCGCCGGCGCGGGTGCGCGTGCGGCTGCCAAAGTTTGCCGTCGACACCGCGATGGTCCCGGCCGCGGCGGCGGGCGGCACCTCACCGAGCACCGATGCTCGCCAGCAGGCCGGCGCGCCCGCCCCAACGCCGAGGCCCTGAAGCGGGCGGGCGCGGCGGGAGGCGCGCGGCAGCCGTTCGCCGCGCGGTGCTGGCGTGTCTCGTTCTCCTGCCCGCGGCGCGCGCGGTGGGCCAAACGGTGGTCGAGGTGCAGGGAGGCGGATCATCGCTGCTGGGCGGCTACGGGGCCACGGCCAACGTCTGGCGGCAAGGGGTGGACGGGTGGGTCGGGATCGGCTGGCTCGACGGACTCAGGGTCGGGGCGTTTCTTCGGACGGCGGTGGGACGCGACACCCTGCGGCTCGGCAACGACGTGCTCGCCCTGCGCTACCCGACAGACGTGTTCGGCACCGGACTCAACCTGCTGGTCCAGGGCGCGAGCTGGCAGCGGGCAACCGCCGCCGGCGAGCTCGCCGTGTTCGGCGGCGCGAGCTCGGCGGGCCTGGCGGCGCC
>DASSOD010000237.1:0-2558 GCA_035700905.1 Gemmatimonadales bacterium
CGAGCCCGCCTGGCAATGGCGCTGGCTGGGCGATTCGGTGCCGCTCGCCGATGCGCTTCGCGGCCGCTACGCCGGCGTGGCGCTGGACGTGGCCTGGGCGCTGTTCGAGGCGCGGATGCTGCGGGACCCGGGCGCCGATCCCAACCGGGTCTGGTCGGACATCACGCGCGACTATCTCCGCATCCGGCCCCACCCCCGGCTCTCCTGGTGGGCGATGCGGGGCCAACTGGTGGACGCGCCGGGCTACATGATGAATTATGCGGTGGGGGCGATCCTCATCGCGGCGATCAGGGCCCGGACCATGGAGCTGCACGGCCCGTTCGTCGCGGGCGACAGCACCTGGTACGGCTGGGTCGCGCCGCGGCTCTACCGGTTCGGCCTCGAGCGCCCCTCGCGCGAGGTGATCGAGGAATTCCTGGGCGGCCCGATCACGCCCGCCGCCATTCTCGCGGACATGCGCCGCATGCGCCGCTGATCCATGACGGGAGAGGACATGACGAGACCTATGCTGGCGGTGCTCGCGGTCGCCCTAGCGGGTGCGGCTGCCGCCGGGTGCCAGAGCCGAGTTACCGCGGGGACCGGCCGCACCGAGCGGGAGCGGGACAGCGTGATCGGCCACTCCGCGATCCCGGGCGCGGGCGCGGTGCAGCGCGCGCTCGACGTGAGCGACTCGGCCAACGCGCGCCGGTCGGCGCTCGACTCGGCGGCGGCGGGGCCGTGAGAGCGGCGAGCGCGCTGCTGCTGATTGCGGCCGTCTGCGGATGGAAGCCCGCAGCCGCGCAAGTGCGCGCCGACACGGCGGCCCGCGTCGATTCCGCTGCCCGCGCCGATTCGGCCAGGCGCCCGAGTGCGGCGGACACCGCGCGGGCCGATTCCGGCGCGGCACGCGCGACAGCCGGCGGCGGTGCTGGCGCGCCGGGCGACTCGGCTCGCGCGCGGCCTCCCGCCCCGCCGGAGCGCGCCGGCCCGCCTCCGGACCCGGCGCTCCGGGGGATCTGCAGCGATTCGACGATGGCCCCGGACGGCCGCGCGACGGACGCGCTGCTCGTGACCTTCGAGCCCGACGCCTCGCCCGCCGACCGCAGGGCCGCGGCGAAGGCGGTCGGCGGCACGTTGGTGGAGAGCCGAATGCGTGAGTCGGAGAGCGCGGCCTACGTCCAGATCCCCGGCGTCGGCGGCTACGCGCGGCTGCAGGGGCTCGCGGACGAGCTCATCCGGCAGGCGGGCGTTCGGGGCGTTGGCCCCATCCGCTGCCCGCCCGGAGGATTGGGACCTGCGCCCGCAACGCCCGAGCAACCCACCGGCAAGCCGAAGCGCCGGAAGCCCGGGCGGGCGCCCCCGCCGCCGGACTCAGCCCAGGCGTCGGGAGACCAATGAAAGGACGAAGATCGGTGCGCCGTCAGTGCGCAGCCAAGACCGGTGTAATCCGCTGCTCGATCTCCTCGACCGTGAACACGAGCGCCTCCGCCTCCCGGTTGGTGAGCTCCTTGATCTCCTCGATCTGCCGGGGGCTGAGCTTCAGGCGATAGAGCTTGCCGGATTGAGTCCTCATCGATTCCTCCGGTAGCAGGCGCGGTTCGTGAATGCGGCTCTAATGGAGAAATCGGAAATCCGGGGCGGAAGCGCAATACCCGGGTAAGGTTCTCGCTGACTCGTCAGACGGGGGTCACGGCACGGACTCCGCGTAGCACTCGCGCACGCCGGCCGCGGCGCGGGAGCGGTGCGCGGCGCCGGCACACCAGGCCACGTGAAATCCGTCGGGGCCCATGCCGGTCTCGTTGTATGCCGGTCCCCAGTAGCCCGAGCTGAAGTTCGCGCCCGACGCGTCGCCGAGCAGCCGGACCAGGTTGAAGCCGGGAGACCCCCAGAGGCCCCCGTAGCGCAGCCATGGCGCGAGCGGCGTGAGCTTCTCGCCCACGTTGACCAGGCCCGCCGAGCGCTGGACGCGTCCGTCCGGCCAGCGCACGATGCCGCCGGCCCAGGTCTCCTGGCGCACCCTCCGCGATCCCAGCCCATCCGGAAGGTGTCGGCTGGTGTGGCTGCCCGGCTGGACGAAGACGACCGGGTGGCTTCCCTCTCGCGGCGCCGCGTCCCACGCGATCGAGTCGATCGCCGCGTGGCCGAGGTACCGCACCAGCGCCGGAGAGCGGTCGGGGCGAAGGACCACGTGGATGCCCTCCCAGTCGCCGCCGTGAAATCCGAGCTCGAGGTCGATCCCCGCCAGGCTGACCGCGCGTCCGGTGTTGTACGGGTAGAACCGCCAATACTGGACGCACACGCCCCCGTCTTCCGTGGGGTAGACGTGGACGTAGGTCGGCCACCGCGTCGCGTCGTCGCTCCCCGCCCGGTGCGCCGGCGCCACGTCGCTCAAGTAGAAGGTGTGCTGCTTCGTGGCGCTGCGTGACGCGCCCGACAGGACGGCCGCCCTGAGGCAGGGCGAATCGAAGCGGAAGCGCGCCAACTCCTGGGGGGCGACCCGGTCCGCGACCTCGACGTGCTCCGCCGCGCAGCCCGCGTCGTAGAACCACAGCTCCGTCTCGCGAAGAAAATCCGCCACG
>DASSOD010000238.1:0-17227 GCA_035700905.1 Gemmatimonadales bacterium
GCCGAGCCCGGCCCACAGCAACAGCGTTGGCGCGGGGAGGAGGAGCACGGCGTCGAACGAGCCGGCCACGCCGAGTGCGGCGAGGAGCAGCAGCCCGATCAGGCTCTCGAGCCCGTCGCTCGTTTCCGGGGCGCGGCGCCAGCGCCTCCACGCGCCGATCGCGAGGGCGACGCCGGTCAGCACCAGCGCGAGGAATGCGGGGGCGCCGTGCTCGGCGAGGAGCGCCACCCAGTCGCTGCTCGGCCACGGATTGGTGGGGATGAAGTCGTCCGCGTCGAACGCCGGGTCGCCGGGCGAAGTGTACTCCGGGTAGGCGACCGGCCAGTTGCCCGGGCCCACCCCGAAGAGGGGGTGGTCGAGCGCCATCCGCAGGGTGTTGCCGTACTGGATCAGGCGCCCCTTCCCGCTCCCTTCCTTGTAGTTGGCCATGTCGCGCAGCGAATCGAGGTAGGGCGAGTCGGAGCGCCACTCGAGCGTGTTGGGCAGCGCGAGCGCCAGCGCGGCGCCCAGCAGCGCCCCGGCGGCGAGCGCTCCGAGCCGCCAGCGCGTGCCCCGGTCCTGCCCCAGGCGCCCGATCCAGACGCCTTCGACCGCGAAGAACACCAGGCCCACGACGACGGCCAGCCAGGCCGCCCGCGAGCGCGAGAGCACCAGCAGCGCGGCGAGGAGCGCCACGCCGCAGGCGGCGGCGACAGCGCCGCGCCTGCGTCGCGCCTCCAGCGCGGCGAGCAGCAGGAGCGGCAGCCCGAGCGCGACGAAGTGCGCCACGAAATTCCGGTTGCCGAACGTGCCGCCCGGCGAGCGGCGCTCCGCGAACAGGGCGGAGCGCACGCCGTACGCCTGCAGGAGCGCGACGGCCGCGCACAGCACCACCGCCGCCGCGAGCGCCGCGATGATCGCACGCGAGTGTCCCTCCCGCGCGAGGGCTCGAGCCGACCAGAAGATGAGCGCCCCCGACACGCTGATCGCGAGCGACCGCGAGGCCAGCCACCAGTTGGGCGCGAGAAGGGCGGAGATGGTGGAGAGGAGGAGGTAGCCGGCGAGCGCGGCGTCGGCCAGCGACAGGCTGAGCCTCCGGGCGCGCGCCAGCAGGATCGCCGCGCCGGCGAACGCGGTCAGGTGGAGCGCCAGCTCCTTCGGCACCGAGTGGCGGTCGAGATCGAAGCGGGCCCACGGCCCCGCCGCGAGCACGCAGACGAGCGCCCCGAGTTGAAGCACGCGGCGCGCCGGATCAGCGCGCGGCGATTCGATTCCCATACCGGAGCGGGCGGCCGGACTCCCAGGGGCGGTAGGAGTTGGCGAACTCGACGCGCTCGCCCAGGCTCGGGTGCGAGCCGCGCCAGAGCTCGTAGAGCAGCCCAGGATAGGGCACGGCGAGGTTCTCCGACTGGAGCTTCACGAAGGCGGTGGCGGCGGCGTGATTGTCGCGCGTGAGCTCGAGCCCGAACCGGTCGGCCTCGTGCTCCAGGTGCCGGGAGAACGCGTTCTCGACCGGCGCCCCCGCGAGCGAGACCACGCCCGCGAGCAGGAGCAGGAGCGGCACCGAGGCGGGATCTGCCAGCGCGTCGAACCCGAACCTCCCGTGCCACCGCGCGATGAGCGCGCGCGAGCCGCGGTGCACCAGCCAGAGCGTGAGCACGATGAGCAGCCAACTGAAGGCGATGCTCAGGACGAGGTGCCGCAGCACGTAGTGCCCCATCTCGTGCCCCAGGACGAACATGAGCTCGTTCGGCGTGAGCTTCTTCAGGATCGTGTCGTAGAGCACGATGCGCTTGGTGCCGCCGAACCCGTTGACGTACGCGTTCACCTTCTCCGTGTCCACGCTCTTGTTCACCTGGTACACCCGGCTGCCCGAGATCCCCGCCCGGGCCGCCTCGGCGAGGACCCGCCGCTCCAGTACCTTGTCCTGGAGCGGCGTGAAGCGGTTGAAGAGGGGCGCGATCCACACCGGCGTGACCAGGACGATGACCACCAGGACCGGCAGCGCGGCGAGCCCGGTCCAGAGCCACCAGCGGCCCGGACTCCGGCGGAGAATGGCGTAGGCCAGGAGCGCCAGCAGCACGCCGATGATGCAGCCCACCAGCCACGCCGTGATGGTATCGCTCGCCCACTTGGAGAACGCCTGATGGGAGAGCCCGTAGGCGTGCTCCCGAACGAATTCCTGATAGTACGCGAGCGGGAGGGTGATCAAGCCCGTGAGGGTGATGTAGAGCACCACGTAAGCCGCGACGGTGCCGGCCCACCCCCGGCCGATGCGCCGGGCGAGGCTCCGCAGCCGGGCCGACCATCCGGAGAACAGGATCGCCGCGGGTATGCCAAGCCCCAGCAACGTGTTGACCACCCAGAGTACGTTCCCGCTCCGGAAATACCGCAGCGCCAGCTCGCTCGGCGGGGGGACTTGCACCGGCGCCTGCTGGATCGCCACGAGCAGCGGGGCCATTGTCATGCGGAAGACTCCGTGCCGCGCCGTGCGCGGCGCAGTAAAGCCGCTGTAAGATTGAAGATGTCCGACACTCGTCTGCCGGGGCCAATGGTGTCCACCGGGTGGCTCTCCGAGCGGCTCGGGAGCCCCGGACTCCAGGTGGTGGACGGCTCGTGGTACCTGCCCGCGAGCGGGCGCGACGCCGCCGCGGAGTTCGCGGCGGCTCACGTTCCGGGCGCCGTGTTCTTCGATCTGGACGCCTCGAGCGACCGGCGGAGCCGGTTGCCGCACATGCTGCCGCCGCCAGGCGAGTTCGCCGAGCGGATGGCGGCGCTCGGCCTGCGCGACGACGCCGCGATCGTGGTCTACGACGGGTCGGGCGTAAACTTAAGTGCTCCGCGCGTCTGGTGGACCTTCCGGGCGTTCGGCCACTATGCCGTGGCGCTGCTGGACGGGGGCTTCGCCAAGTGGCGTGCGGAGGGGCGGCCGGTGGAGGCGGGCGTGCCCTCACCCCCGCGGGGCCGATTCGCCGCGCGGCTCGACGCCGCCATGGTGCGCGACCTGGACGCGATTCGCTCCAACCTGACCACCCGGCGCGAGCAGCTCGTCGACATGCGCCCGGCCGACCGGTTCGAGGGCGCCGTGCCCGAGATCCGGCCCGGGGTGCGGAGCGGCCACATCCCGGGAAGCTTGAGCCTCCCCTACACCGAGCTCGTGAATCCTGACGGCACCGTGCTCGCGCCGGAGCGCCTGCGCGAAAGGATCCGGTCGGCTGGGATCGATCTGGCGCGCCCGGTCGTGGCCAGTTGCGGCTCGGGCACGACCGCATGCAGCCTCCTCTTCGCGCTGCACCTGCTCGGGCACGAGGAGGTGTCGCTCTACGACGGAAGCTGGACCGAGTGGGGGTCTGCACCAGGCCTGCCGCTGGAAGAAGGGCCGCCGCGAAAGGGCCCACAGTAGAGGGGCCCGCGGCAGCTCAGGAGGGCATTGCGACCGAATGTACGCTCATACCGTCGGCGGCGTCCGCCATCATTTCGCCGACCTCAGGACCCTGCTGGCGCGGGCCACGCCCGCCCGCTCCGGCGACGCGCTCGCCTGCATCGCGGCCGGCTCGGCGGAGGAGCGGGTCGCCGCGCAGATGGCCCTAGCAGAGCTGCCCCTCTCCATCTTCCTGAGCGAAGCGGTCGTCCCGTACGAGGCGGACGCCGTGAGCCGCCTCATCGTGGACACGCACGACGCCGACGCGTTTCGACCGATCGCGCACCTCACGGTCGGCGGGTTCCGCGATTGGCTGCTCTCCGACGAGGCGGACGAGGCCGCGCTCGCGCGGCTCGCGGCGGGCGTCACACCGGAGATGGCCGCGGCGGTCAGCAAGATCATGCGGCTGCAGGACCTCGTGGCGGCCGCCCGAAAGTGCCGCGTGGTGACGCGATTCCGCACCACGATCGGGCTGCCCGGCCGACTCTCGACCCGGCTTCAGCCCAACCACCCCACCGACGATCCCGCGGGCATCGGCGCAAGCATCCTCGACGGCCTGCTGCTCGGAAGCGGCGACGCCGTCGTGGGCATCAATCCGGCGGGTGACAGCCCCCGCGTGGTTCGCACGCTGCTCGAGATGCTGGACGCGCTCCGCCGTCGCTGGGACATCCCGATGCAGACGTGCGTGCTGGCGCACGTCACCACGCAAATGGAGGCGCTCCGGCAGGGCGCGCCGGTGGACCTCGTGTTCCAGAGCATCGCCGGCACCGAAGCGGCGAACGCCGGATTCGGCGTCACCCTCGAGTTGCTCGGCGAGGCTCGCGCCGCCGCCCTGGAGCTCGATCGGGGCGCCGCCGGGCGGGACGTGATGTACTTCGAGACCGGCCAAGGCAGCGCCCTCTCCGCCGGCGCGCATCACGGCGTGGACCAGCAGACGCTCGAGGCGCGGGCCTACGGGGTCGCCCGCCGCTACGAGCCGCTGCTGGTGAACACCGTGGTCGGATTCATCGGGCCGGAATACCTCTTCGATGGGAAACAGATCGTGCGCGCGGGATTGGAGGACCACTTCTGCGGCAAGTTGCTCGGTCTGCCGATGGGTTGCGACGTCTGCTACACCAATCACGCCGAGGCGGACCAGGACGACATGGACGCGCTGCTCACGCTGCTCGGCGCGGCCGGCTGCAACTACATCATGGGCGTGCCGGGCGCGGACGACGTCATGCTGCACTACCAGAGCACGTCGTTCCACGACGCGCTCTACCTCCGCCGCGTGCTCGGGCTTCGCCCGGCGCCGGAGTTCGAGGCCTGGCTCGAGCGGATGGGGGTGATGGACCGAAGCGGCCGGCTGCTGGATGGCGCCGAGCGCCGGCTCCTGAGCGGAGCCTAGGCGGCCGGGGTATCCTCGTCCACGTGACGGCCCGTCTTCCCACGCCGGCGCTTGGCGGCGATCTCCGCCTCCGTGGGCGTGGCGATGTGCTCGCTCCCCTCTGCGCCTGGCTGGCGCGGTGCCCGGCGGCGCTGCTGCCGCCCGCGATCGGGATCCTTGAGGGTGTTCTTGTTGCTGCGCGCCATGACGGCATCTCCGGGTAACCAGGGTCGGGAAGAGGTTAGATGACCGGTCCGATCCCCGACGTGCGGACGATCACGGCGGCGGGCCCGACCTGATGGCGGGCCCCCCGTCCGATCACTACGGGCGAATCGCCCGGGTGTACGCTGCTTTCCGGCCCCGCTACCCCGACGCCCTGTTCCAGTGGCTCGCTGGACTTGCGCCAGGACGCGCGACGGCGTGGGATTGCGGCGCCGGAAGCGGCCAGGCCTCGCTCGGCCTGGCGGAGCACTTCGAGCGGGTGATCGCGACCGACGCGAGCGCCGGGCAGCTCCGCGAGGCCCCGAAGCACCCGCGGATCGAGTGGCGCGTGGCCCCCGCCGAGCGGAGCGGCCTTTCCTCCTCGTCGGTGGTGCTGGTGACGGTTGCGCAGGCGCTCCACTGGTTCGACGTCCCGGCGTTCTACGCCGAGGTGGAGCGCGTGCTCGTGCCCGGCGGCGTCCTTGCGGTGTGGAGCTACCAGCTGCTGAGCCTGGGGGATGCGATGATCGACCGGGCGATCGCCGAGTTCTACTCCGGCACCCTCGGGCCCTATTGGCCGCCGGAACGAAGGCTAGTGGACGAAGGGTACCGCTCCCTTCCGTTTCCCTGGCAGGAGATCGCGCCGCCGCCCCTTACCATGGAGGCGCGCTGGGACTTGGCGCACCTCGTCGGGTACCTGCGCAGCTGGTCGGCCACGGCGCGCTACCTGGCGGCCCACGGCAGCGACCCGGTAGAGCGGGTTGAGCGGCGGCTCGCGGCCGCGTGGGGCGACCCGGCCGAGCTGCGGACGGCGCGCTGGCCGCTCACCTGCCGCGCGGGACGGCGGCCCGCGTGAGACGGCGCGGCGCGCTCGCGGCTGGCCTACGCGGCGGGCACCTTCCGCGACGTCCCGCCGCCGGAGAAGGCGCGCCGAAACGCGAAGGAGCACGCGGCAAACCGCGTGCTCCTGGTTGAGACCGCCGGGGGCGCCAGCGCTTACGCTGCGAGGTCGCGCAGCCGGTCGCCCTGCTGCTCCTTGAGCTGCTTGAGCGCCCGATCGCGGAGCTGCCGGATTCGCTCCCGGGTCACGCCCATCATCCGCCCGATCTCCTCGAGCGTGCGGGCTCGCCCATCGTCCAGCCCGAAGTAGAGCCGGAGCACCTTGGCGTCCCGCGGCGCCAGCGTCGCGAGGGCCGCCTCGATGTCGTTCGCCCGGCTGTTGGCGAGGGTGGCCGCGTCGGTCGAGTCTGCCGAGGCGACGACGAACCGCTCGATCCGCTCGGTCGAATCGCCCTCGCGCATCGGCTGGTCCAGCCGCACCGCCTCGGTGTGCAGCGCGCTGAGACTGCGCACCGCCTCCGGGGTGAGCCCCGTGGCGCGCACCAGCTCCGGCACCGTGGGCGTCCGGCCCATGCGCTCCTTGAGCGCCGTGGTCGCCCGCGCGAGGCGGGTGAGATCGGCGGTCCGGTTGAGCGGGACGCGTACCGACCGGCCCTGCCGCGCGATCGACGCCTGGATCGCCTGGCGGATCCACCACACCGCGTACGAGATGAACTTCACCCCGCGGTCCGGGTCGAACTTCCGCGCGGCCGTCATGAGCCCGACGTTGCCCTCGCCGATCAGATCGGTGAGGGGGACGCCGCGATTCTGGAACTTCTTGGCCACCGACACGACGAACCGCACGTTGTGCCGCGCCAGCTTCTCCTGGGCAGCCACGTCGCCCCGGAACGCCTTGCGGGCGAGCGCCAGCTCCTCCTCCTGCGTGAGCAGGGGGATGCGGCTGATCTCGTCGAGATAGATGTCCAGGGTCTCGGGCTGATCCTCGAGCCCCCGGGTGATCGGGGCCGGCACGGTCGAGCGCCGCTTCCGGCGAGTCTGCTGCTTCACACGTACTTCCTTTCTCGGCGTTCCACGCTACGAATTCGTGTCCGAGAGGGAACCGGCGAGGCTCCCTACAAGTTCCCCACCCACAATCGGTTGCCTTGGCTTCAAATGCGGCGTGAGCCAGGTCACCTACGCTGGAGATCACCACCAGCCCAAGGGGCGTTGCTGCTCAAGAAACCGGGGCCGGACGGGCCACCCGGATCCCGGCGCCGGACGCCGTCTCCCTGCTTGGGCCCCGGCCCCGGGCCTTCGCAAGCGCCGGACCCCGGCGGACTTGACCCAGTGAGCCAGGGGCGGACTGGACGGGGCCGAGCGCCAAGTCCCGCGCTGGCTTCACCTCGGGAGCCTCACACCCCGGGGCGCCCGGGCCCGGCGGCCGGCGGCCTGTCCCCCGGTCCCGAACCGGGTGTCACCCCGCTCCAGGTCATGCGGCCGAGTGTCCGGTTCGGCTCGGGCCCCATGCGGTGGACGTCGGCGATCCGAGTGGATGGCACACGGGACGCTTGGCCGCGGCCTGGCGGCGGATGCAGGTCGCGGAGAACCGGTCCCACACAAGTCGCCCGGATCGGCCGCCAAAGAGGGGCGGCTATGGCGTCGAGGGCCTGTGGAATCATGATTACCAGGATGCCACAATGGTCGCAGCCGATGGCCGGAACGGGGCCGCTAGTGCTCTCGGCCGTTGCGTCTCAGCTCCGGGCGCGCGCACCAAGCGCATCCGGCGCCACCTCGAGGGAGTGTGCCCGATGACTGCTCCGGACGAACGCCTCCGGCCGCCACCCCACCTGCGCGAAGCCGGTCCCGAGCTGCTGATCGATCTGGCCGCCACGCTCCGCGCGCTCCGCGATGAGCCACACCCCGCCAAGGAGGGGCACCGCCAGATCAGCGTGCTGCACCGGGGCCATGAGCGGCTGGTGCTCTTCGCGTTCGAGGCGGGCGGTCGGCTGCCGGCACACGCCGCTCCCGGCCTCGTCACCATCCATGTGCTGGGCGGCACGCTCCGGGTTCGGACCAACCGCGGCGCGCAGGACGTCGGAGCCGGCCAGGTGCTCGTACTCGATCCGGACCTGGAACACGAGGTGGAGGCGCTCGAGCGCAGCGACATGCTTTTGGGCTTCCACTTCGCGCGTCCTGGCAGCGCTGGTTGAGCGCGCCAGAGTGCGGACTCCTGCACCTCGCCGCGGGCGTAACGCCGCTACAAGCATGGAAGTTGCCCCGCCGTAGCCCTCGCGGACTTCCGCGCCGCGCCGCACCTCAAATCGCGAGGGCTTATGGCCGAACTCCACAGACGGATTCGTTCGCTGCTCCTCCTGGGCGCGGCGACCGGTTGCGCGCACGCGTCCTCGTCTCCCCGGCAGCCCGAACCCGAGGCGTCCCGCGTCAGCGCCCGCCCGGCAAGCCTGGGCGTGCCGCCGGGCCATCTGCCGCCGCCCGGCATGTGCCGGGTCTGGGTTCCGGGGCGGCCGCCCGGGCATCAGCCCAAGCCGCGCGACTGCGCCGGTATCGACGAGTTGGCGCCCGCCGGCACGTGGGTGCTGTACCGCCCCTCCAGGGACCGCCGCATCGTGAAGGTTCGCGTGGTGGACGAGCGCCGGGCCGGCGTGGTGATTCGGGTGCGGGTGTTCGACGCTGCCGATGGACGCTTCCTGCGCGAGGAGCGGGCGTAGCGCCGCTGGACTCCGGAGCGGAGCGGCAACACGAAGGCGCGGTCCGGACCGGACCGCGCCTTTTCGTCGCGGGATCGCACACTGCCGCTGCAGACGCGCCCGCGCGCGCCTCGGTGGCGTGATGTATCCGCGGCCCACGCGGGGGGCACGTCGCGGGGCGGGGCGGGATGGCGTAAGTTCTTCCGCGACTCTCATCGGTGGACAGGCAATGGCGCACATTCGGACCGCGCGGACGATCACGCTCGACGGCGCGCGCGCGATGGCCGAAGCCGGCGAGGCCGAAGCTCGGCGGCGGGGGTGGACCGTGGCGATCGCGGTCGTGGATCCGAGCGGCGGGCTCGTGCTGTTCCACTCGCTCGACGGCACCCAGCCGGGAAGCCAGGAGATCGCGGTCGCGAAAGCACGGACGGCTGCCCGCCTGAAGCGGCCCACCAAGGCGCTCGAGGACGCCATCGCCGGCGGTCGGCACGCGCTCCTCGGCGTATCGGGCATCCTCCCGCTGGAGGGCGGGCTCCCCATCGTGCGAGGGGGCGAGATCGTCGGCGCCGTGGGGGTGAGCGGCATGACGTCGGCCGAGGACGCCGTCATCGCCGCCGCGGCGCTGCAGGCGCTGGAGGGCTGACCGCATGGAAGAGACCATGACGACGACCGCCTTCACGATCGACGGTTTCCGGATCGTGCAGAACCTCGGCGTGGTGCGCGGGGTCACGGTGCGGTCGCGCTCCCTGCTGGGCACGATCGGCGCGCGGATCGAGACGCTCTGGGGCGGGCACATCACTCTGCTCACCTCGCTCTGCGAGCGGGCCCGCGCCGACGCATTCGAGATCCTGCTGGCGCACGCGCAGAAGCGGGGCGCCAACGCGGTGATCGGACTGCGCTACGACGCGGCGGAAGTCATGCAGGGCGTGACCGAGGTGCTCTGCTACGGAACCGCGGTGGTGGTCGAGCCAACGGGGGAGCACCGGGTGTGACGCGCACGGCCCGCAACTATCCCTTCGTCCAGGTGGACGCCTTCACCGAGCGCGCGCTCGAAGGGAATCCGTGCGCCGTCGTGTTCGAGGCCGACGACCTGGCCGATGCCGCGATGCTGGCCGTGGCGCGCGAGATGAACCTCTCCGAGACGGCGTTCGTGCGCCGCCCGCGCGATGGCGACGCCGCCGCCCGGTACTTCACGCCGGCCGAGGAGATCCCGCTGGCGGGCCATCCCACGATCGCAACGATCCACGCGCTGGCGGAGAGCGGGCGCTTGCGGCTCTCCGGCGAACGAACGCCGGTCGTCCTGGAGCTGCGGGACGGCCCGATCCAGGTCGAGGTTCTCGCGGACGGCGGCCGGGTGCGGGAGGTGGTGATGACCCAGCGGCGCCCGCAATTCCTCTCCACCTACGCGCCGGAGGAGGTGCTGCCCGCCTTCGGCCTCCAGCCCGCCGATGCGCTCCCCGGCGCGCCGATCCAGACCGTGAGCACGGGAACGCCGCAGCTCATGGTCCCGCTGCGGGACCACGCCGCGCTGCGCCGAGCCGCGCTCGACGTCCGGCGCTACGCCGCCCTCCGATCGCGGGCGGACTTCTTCAGTCCGCACCTCTACTGCCTGGGCGGCGCCACCAGCCGCGGCCGGACGTTCGCCCGGCATTTCGGCGTGCCGCCCGACGTGATGGAGGATCCGTTCACCGGGTCGGCGACGGGCGGCATGGCCTGCCACCTCTGGCGCTACGGGCTGATCGACGAGCCGCGCTTTGTGGCGGAGCAGGGCCACTGGATGGGACGGCCGGGCCGCGCCACCGTCGAAGTGGTGGGGCCGCCGGGCGCGATCGAATCGGTGCGCGTCGGGGGCGGCGCGGTCACCGTCATGGCTGGCACGCTCTCGATCTGACCCTCTGGCGAGGCGGAGCGCGACGGTCCATCCTACGGGTATGGTCGGTCCGACTGCTCCGCGCGGAGCCTCCGCGCTGCGCGCGTACACGCTCGCGGAGTCCGCCGCGTCCCATTGGTGGGTGCTCGCGCTCCGCGGGTTGGCGGCCGTTCTCTTCGGCTTCGCCGCGATCGCGTGGCCGGGCGTAACCCTCACGGTTCTCGTGATGCTGTACGGCGTCTTTTCCCTGGCCGACGGAATCCTCGCGCTCGTGGCCGGCATTCGCGCCCGCTGGAACGGGCTTCTCCTCGCGGGCATCCTCGGCGTCGTGGTCGGGCTTGCGGCGTTGCTCTGGCCGGGCATCACGGCGCTGGCGCTACTCTTCCTGATCGCCGCGTGGGCGCTCCTGACCGGGGCGCTCCAGCTCGTGGCCGCGATGCAGCTTCGCCGGGCGGCCGCCGGCGAGTGGCTGCTCGGGCTGGCGGGCGCCGCCGCGATCGCCTTCGGTATCCTGCTCGTGTTCAACCCGCAGGCGGGCGCGCTCTCCGTGCTCTGGCTCATCGGCGCTTTCGCGATCGCCTACGGAGTCGTGCTGCTCGGCCTCGCCTTCCGGCTCCGCTCGCTGCCCTCGCGGCTCGCGAGCGGGCCCCGCTGACGTGACCGGCGCCGACGCTCCGGGCGCCGCGCCCGACCTGCGCGGTCAGGTCGCGCTCGTGACCGGCGCCGGCCGCGGGCTGGGCCGCGCTTTCTCCGTGGCGCTCGCGGGCGCCGGGGCCGCGGTCGCGGCGGTGGCCCGGACGGCGTGGGAATTGGCGGAGACCGCGGCCGCGGTCGAGCGCGTGGGCGGACGGGTCGTCACGCTCACGGCGGACGTGACCAACGGCGCGGCGGTAGCCGAGGCGCTGGCCCGGGCCGAGGGCGAGCTCGGGCCGATCGACCTGCTGGTGAACAACGCCGGAGCGCCGGGGCCGCTGGGGCCGCTCGCGGACACCGAGCCCGCCACCTGGTGGCGCTGCATCGAGGTCAACCTCGGCGGCCCGATGCTCTGCACCCGTCTGGTGCTGCCCGGAATGCTCGAGCGGCGGCGCGGGCGGATCATCAACCTCGCGAGCGGCGCCGGCACCCGGGGCATTCCGTACATGTCGGCCTACGTCACCAGCAAGACGGCACTCATTCGCTTCACCGAGGTGGTGGCGGCCGAGGTCGCCGCGTCGGGAGTGCGGGTGTTCGCCATCGGGCCCGGCGCGGTTCGCACGGCCACGACGCAGTACGCGTTGGAGTCACCCGAGGGACGCCGCTGGATGCCATGGCTCCGCACGATCTTCGACGAGCAGCGCGAGGCGACGCCAGAACACGCGGCGGAGCTGGCGCTGCTCGTCGCGTCGGGCAGGGTGGATGCCCTGTCGGGGCGGCTGCTCGAGCGCCCCGACGACCTCACCGCGCTGCTCGACGACGCGGATCGCATCGTGCGACGCGACCTGTACGTGCTCCGGCTGCGGTCGGACGAATGATGGCCGGCGCGCACCTCGCGGTCGCTCCGACGCGGCTCGTCCTCGCCTCGATCGTGCTGCTTGCGCCCGCGTGCCGGACCGAGACCGGCCGGCTCACCGCGGCCCAGGAGCAGCGGTTCGAGACCGAGGGCGTGCGCCACCGCGCCGACAATCTGCGCTTTCGCTACACGTTCGCCGGTACGCGCGGCGGCACCGGCTGGGAGGACCGCCTCGCCTCGATCATCGTGACCCCGCAGACCGTGCTGATCCACAAGAACGAGAAGGTCGGGATCGAGATCACCCCCCGGAGCCGCCGCTACTACGCGGTGCATCGCGACGGGCGCCGCGTTCGGATCAGCGCCGGCTCCGGGCGCTCGGCCGAGACCTGGTCCTTCGAGCCCCCGGAGGATCCCGAGGGATGGACCCAGGACATCCGGGCGGTGATCCGGGCCTCGAAGAGCTCGGCGAACGATCCCTAGGAGCCGGTGCGCACGGCTCACGGGGCACGGACGCGCCGCGGCTATCTTTCGGGCAGCGACCGGGCAAGGACATCCAATGACCGACGCGCAGGCCATGGTCGAGCGCCGCGCGAAGATGGACGAACCCGAACCGGAGCCATGAGCCCCCTCACGCGGACGCTGCTGCGGCTGCAGGCGGTGTACTATCTCGCGACCGGGCTCTGGCCGGTCGCGAGCATCACGACTTTCGAGATGGTGACGGGCCCCAAGACCGATGAGTGGCTGGTGCGCATGGTCGGGCTCCTCGCGGCGGTGATCGGGCTCGCGGTCGGCGTGGCGGCGGGCGCACGGCGGCTCACGCCCGAGCTGCTAGTGCTGAGCATCGGATCGGCGTTGGCGTTCGCGGCGATCGACCTGTTCTACGCGTTGGCGGGGGTGATCGCGCCGGTGTACCTGGGCGACGCGGTGCTGCAGCTCGGCGGGGTCACGCTGCTCGCCTGGTCGGTCCGGCGGACGGGAGTGGCTGCGCGGTGAGCATCGCAGCCGTCGAGGTCAGGACCCTGGGCGATCTCATCGATAAGGTGACGCCGCCCGCGCCCGATCCGGCCACGGGCCGGCGGCGCGACACCGGCGTCTACCGCGGCGCCGCCGACTCGCGCTGGGCGCTGCTTACGACGCTCGACCGCCTGGGCGGCGTCCGTCCGCCGCACACCAAGGCGAACCTCGAGGAGCACATCCTCCGCAACTTCATCCGCTACTCGCGGCCGTACCTGACCGAGGCGCCGGCCAACGAATGGGAGCTGCTGGTGCAGGCCCAGCACCACGGGCTGCCGACCCGGCTCCTCGACTGGGCCTACTCGCCGCTCGTGGCCGCGCACTTCGCCACGCTGGCGCACCAGCCGGGCGGCGACGCGGCGGTGTGGCGACTCGACTGGCAGCAGGTGCACCGTCACTTCGGGCTTCCCCCGCTCGCGCTCCTTATCGAGGACCTGGAGTCCATCTTTCCCGGCGACCGGCCGTTCACGCCCTGGGCGCTGTTCGCCGGCACCCGCACGCCCAAGCCGTTCGCGCTCATGCTGGAGCCGCCGTCACTCGGCGCACGGATCGCCTCGCAGTCCGCCACGTTCACCATCTGCTCGGACAAGCGGCAGAGCTTCGACCGCTTCCTCGAGGAGCACGGGCTGGGCGGAGCGCTCACCAGGTTCGTCATTCCCGAGTCCGAGGTCTCGCGGCTCCGCGACCAGCTCGACCTGGTGGGCGTGGACGAGCGCCGGCTCTTTCCGGACCTCGACGGCGTCGCGGACCAGCTCCGGCGCTACTACTCGTAGGCGCGCTGAGTCTCCGCCTGCCGCCCGGCCAGCAGCCGCTCGGCGAAATCGAGACGGTTCTCCAGCTCCGCCACCCGAGCCTCGAGCTGATCCACCAGCGCGAGCCGGGCACGCACCGCTTCGTCCAGCTCGCGCACGGAGCCGGGGCCCCGGTCAACGCGCCGGGCGCCGTACCACTCGTGGCGGCGCCGCCGACCGAGCGGCCCCCAGAAGAACAGCATCAGCAACAGCGGCACGAGCCACCACGCGTGCACCACGATCATCGCTCCCCTCCGGTTCGTGCGGTCTCGGCGGCCGGACCCTCCCACTCCCGCTGGATGTCGTCGGCGGCGCGGCGGAGGATCTCGACCACCCGCAGGATGGAGGGGTCGTCAGGCCCCCGTCGCCACGCGCGCTTGTAGGTGACGGCCGCGAGCCGCGCAAAGGCGGAATTGAGCTCGCCCATCGAGCCGCCCGCCACGTCGCGCAACGTGTCCCGTACCCGGTCGAAGATCTCCTCGACGATGTCGCGGTGCTCGTCGAGGAATCGCTCGCCCTCCGGCGTGATGTGGTACACCTTACGGCCTTCGGTCTCGACGGCGCGGACGTATCCCTGGTCTTCGAGGAGCTGAAGCGTGGGGTAAACCGTCCCCGCGGACGGGCTGTAGTGGCCGCCCATCCGCTCCTCCAGCGCCTTCATGATGTCGTATCCGTGCCGGGGCTTTTCCCGGAGCAGGCGAAGGATCACGAACTTGACCTCGCCCGACTCGAACATTTGCGCGCGCCGGCGGCCGCCACGGCGCGGCGGGCCCCAGGGGAATCCCGCGAAGCCGCCGGTGCCGAACCCCGAGAAAAAGTCACCGAACCCCCAGTCATCCCGACAGTTGGCCACATGGCCCTCCCTTCGCTATGTCGTGTCGTTATGTCACGCGACATATCGTAAGAAATGACGCGAGATTCGTCAACGGGGTGGAGACCGACCACGAGCCTCAGCGCTGAGCGGGAGCGGCGCTCGCGCGGGAGCCTTCCGGGCGGGTTCGCGGGGCGGTGGCCGCGCCCAGAGCAAGCCCCGTGAGTGCGCCCAGGCCGGCCGCCGCGACTGCGCCGAGCACCGGGTCGGTCACGGGGGGCGGGAGCGCGACGACGCCGGTCTCGTCCACCCGCGCCGGGCGCCGCACGTAGCGTCCGCGGCGGGGGAGCACGACCCGGTCGAAGTTCTCCGCCAACCAGGCGAGTCCCTCGGGCACCCAGGCACCGCGCACCGGCGGGCCATGGCCGGTCGTGAGCACGTTGGGCCGAAGCGCGGCGATGCGCTCCACGGACGCGCGCGCCTGCTGCCAGTCCGGCGTGAAGTAGGCAGGCGGGCCGTGGAGCTCCGGCCGGTAGGTGATCGCGGAGGCGAGCGACTCCTGCCGGGTAGTGACCACCGCGTCGCCGGAGACGATCGTGCCGTCCCCAGCCCGTATGAGCGACACGTGCCCCGGGCTGTGGCCCGGCGTCGCGATCCAGCGCCAGTCGGCGAGGCCCGGCAAGGTGCCGTCGATGGGCAGCGGCCGCACCCGCGCGCCAACATCGATCGGACCGCGGGAGAAGAGGCGGGATGCGAACGACATTGCGCCGCCGCCTACCGCCGGGTCGGGCGGAGGATACGGGGAGCGCCCGGTGAGGTACGGGAGCTCCAGCGGATGCGCCAGCACCGGGGCATCCCAGCGCTCCAGCAGATCTCCGAGCGCGCCCACGTGGTCGAAGTGGCCGTGCGTGAGCACGATCGCGACGGGCGGCACCCCGCGGCCGAATCGGCGCTCGGCAGTGCGGACGATCCGGTCGGTCGATCCGGGGAGCCCGGCGTCCACCAGGACCCACGACCCGGGGCGGTCGCCCGACACGAGGTGAACGTTGACGAACAGGATGCGGAGCGTGAGCACGCCGCGGGCGCCCGACACGGGAGTGGACATGCCGCGAAACCTCAGGGCGCTTCCATCCGGGCGCGGTGACCCGCGCCACGTGGCTGCAGCGCGGGACGCGTCCGGCGTATCTTGCAGCGGCGCCGTCCCGCCAGCGCGATCACCGGAGGAGCGATGATGAAGCAGGAGGAGTTGGCCGCCACGCTCGAGCGGCTGCACGCGGAACTGGCGCGGACCCCGGCCACCGACCCGCGCACCCGCGAGCTGCTCGAGCGACTCCAGGCGGACGTCCGATCGGTGCTTGACCGGCAACCCGCCGACGAGTCCATTCGCGAACGGCTCGAGGACGGCGTCGCCCACTTCGAGGCATCCCACCCCGCGCTCGCGCGGAATCTCGCGCAGGTGATCGACGCGCTCGCGCTCTTCGGACTCTAGGTTCGGCCGCGCCGCGTCCCGCCGGTGGCATGGATGGTGAAAGCAGCTTCGCCCCGGGCGCGGGGACGAGGATCAGCCGAGCCCCGGCACACGTAACCATCTCGTTTCCAGGCATGTTGTTGTGAGCTTCGGCGCGACCGCGTAGCGTGCCGCCGGCCGGGCAGAGCGTGGCGGCCGGGCTGCGGTAGCCGCGCGACGCCGCCCATTGCGGAGCCGTTTGGCGGCCCGCAAGTTCCGACGTTCGTTCTCCACCTGCTTCCATCGGCGGATATGCGCGCGACGACCTGCGCCCGATGCGGCGCGGCCCTGGACCCGTCCGACGACTTCTGCACCGGCTGTGGGGCAGTGGCCCCGGCTGGCGACCCGGAGGGCTCGGCGCCGCGCCCCGCGATCTCGGACCCGGAGGAGCTCGAGGCCCTCCGCTCCGCCACGCTCGGGTACTACGACGTGATCGCCGAGCTGGGCCGCGGCGGCATGGCCACGGTGTACCTCGCGCACGAGATCGCGCTCGACCGCAAGGTGGCCATCAAGGTCATGTCGCCCCAGCTCGCGCTGGGCGACGGCGTCGAGCGGTTCAAGCGGGAGGCGCGCACCGCCGCATCGCTGAGCCACCCCAACATCATCCCGATCTACGCGGTCCAGCACACCGACCGGCTGCTCTACTTCGTGATGAAGTACGTCGAGGGGCGGCCGCTCGACACCATCATCCGCGAGCTGGGCACCCTGCCGATCCCGATGGTGCAGGCGATTCTCGGGCAGGTGGCGAGCGCGTTCGGCTACGCGCACCGGCACGGCGTGGTGCACCGCGACATCAAGCCCGGCAACATCCTGATCGACGACGAGGGCTGGGCGGTGGTGACCGACTTCGGCATCGCGAAGGTGTCGGAGTCGGAGCAGCTCACCACGACCGGCCTCGCGGTCGGGACGCCCACATACATGAGCCCCGAGCAGGTGATGGCGCAGCCGGTCACGGGCGCGTCGGACCAGTACTCGCTCGGCGTGGTTGCGTACGAGATGCTGGTGGGAAAGGCGCCGTTCCACGGCGGCGGCACCATGGCGATGATGTACGCCCACGTGCATCAGCCGCCGCCGCCGATCGAGCGCCCGGATTGCCCCGCCGAGCTGCGCGAGGCGGTGATGCGGATGCTCGCGAAGGTGCCCGACGAGCGCTGGCCGTCGGTGGAGGACGCGGTAAGCGCGATCGGCGCGCCCCCGCTCAACTACGACGATCCGACCCGGAGCCAGCTCATCGCGCTCGCGCGCACCGGC
>DASSOD010000239.1:0-3861 GCA_035700905.1 Gemmatimonadales bacterium
CGTCGCCGAGCGGCTCGCGATTGCGGCGGAGCGCGAAGCCATCGCGCTGGCTGTGATGCGCGCGGCGGTGCTGGGGCGCGAGCTGGCCGGTCTGCCCGACGAGCTCGCGGCGGCCGCGGCCGCCGCCCGCCGGATGGCGGAGGCGCGCTACGTCGCGATGGTCCACGAGGCCGACCCGGACGCTCGCGACGCGGCGGACCCGCAGCGCGCCGAAGGCCTCATTGCGCTGGCGCACGCGCTCAACGCTCCGACCCGCTGCGCGCTCGTGTCGCTTCGCGCGGGGGGCAACCGGTCGGGCGCGGATGCGGTGCTGACGTGGCAAACGGGGTATCCCATGGCGATCGACATGAGCGCGGGATACCCCCAGTATCACGCGCACCACCCCGCGAGCGCGCTGCACGGCCGCATCCGGGCCGCGCTGGTGGTCGGCGCCGCGGCCGCGGTGCCCGAGTCGGTCCGGCCGCTCCTCGCGTCGGTGCCGGTCGGCATCGTCGGCCCCCGCGCGAGCGAGGCGCCGTTCGCGGCGGAGGTGGCGATCGACACGGGGATCGCGGGCATTCACGAGGCCGGCACCGCGTACCGCATGGACGACGTTCCATTGCCCCTCTCGCAGGTGCTCGCCGGACCGCCTGCCCCGGCGGAGGTGCTGCGCGAGCTCGGCGGGGCGCTCGCCGGGCGGAGGCGCACATGAGCGCGCCGGAGCGGCTCCGGATCCGCGGCGGCGCGGTGCACGATCCCGCGAACGGCGTGGATGGCGAGGTGCGTGACGTCTGCATCGAGAACGGTCGCGTCGTCGCGTCGCTGCCGGCCGACGCGCCGGCGATCGACGCGCGCGGGATGGTGGTCATGCCCGGCGGGGTGGACATCCACGCCCACTTCGCGAGCTCCGCCTGCAATCACGCGCGGCGGCTCCTCCCGGAGGAGCACGCCGCCGACCCGATTCCCGCGCCGCCGATCCTCGAGGGAGAGGGGCCAGCGCGCGGCGGCACCGGCGGCACCCTGCCGACGACGTTCTCCACCGGGTACCGCTACGCCGGGTTGGGCTACACCACCGCCTTCGATGCGGCCGTGGCTCCGCTGATGGCGCGGCACAGCCATCACGAGCTCGACGACACCCCGCTGCTCGACGCGGGCTTCTTCACGCTGATGGGCAACGACGAGTACCTGCTCCGGCAGATCGACGCGGGCGAGCGCGTCCGCGCGCGCGACTACGCCGCCTGGCTGCTGGGCGCCACCGGCGCGTACGCGATCAAGATCGTGAACCCCGGGGGAATCGAGGCCTGGAAAGCGGGGCAGCGGAACCTCACGGATCTCGACCAGGCGCTCGCCGGCCGCCGCGCCACGCCGCGCGCCATCCTGGAGACGCTCGCGGACGCCGCGAACGACCTCCGCCTGCCGCACCCGGTCCACATCCACTGCAACAACCTGGGCCAGCCGGGGAACAGCGCGACCACGCTGGCGACGATGGCCGCCCTCGCCGGCCGGCGGGTGCACTTCACGCACCTGCAGTTCCACTGCTATGGCGGCGAGCTGGGCAAGGGGCCGTGGGGCTCGGCGGCGCCGGCCGTAATCGAGTACGTGAACACGCATCCCGAGGTGAGCACCGACGTGGGGCAGGTGATGTTCGGCCCCGCCACCACGCTCACCGCGGACGGCCCGGTGGAGTACCTGCTGCAGGCCGCGAGCGGCCGGAAGTGGGTGAACATCGACGTCGAGCTCGAGACCGGCTGCGGGATCGTGCCCTACAGCTACCGCGAGAAGGTGTCGGTCTCGGCGCTGCAATGGGCCATCGGGCTGGAGCTGTTTCTCCTCTCGCGCGACCCGTGGCGCGTGGTGCTCTCCACCGATCACCCGAACGGCGGCTCGTTCCTGTCGTATCCCCGGCTCATCCAGCTCCTGATGGACCGGAACGCGCGGGACGAGCAGCTCAAGCGGCTCAACGCGAAGCTGCTCGCGGGAACGGCGCTGGCCGACGGCATCGCGCGGGAGTACACGCTGAACGAGGTCGCCATCGTGACCCGCGCGGGCCCCGCCCGCCTGCTCGGCCTGGCCAACAAGGGGCATCTCGGCGTCGGCGCCGACGGCGACGTGACGGTCTACGCGCGGGACGCCGACATCGCGCGCATGTTCTCGACGCCGCGGTACGTGGTGAAGGCCGGACGCCTGGTGGTGGAGGAGGGCCAGCTCCGGCGCGCGCCGCGGGGCGCCCGGCTGCACGTGCGCCCCGGCTACGACAACGCCGTGCTCGCCGATCTGCGGCGTCACTTCGAGGCGTACTCGTCGGTGGCCTTCGAGAACTACCCGGTGCGCGACGTGCCCGGCGCCCCGGTGGAGCTCGCGTCATGAACGTGCGCGGGGTGTTGATCGAGGAGACCTTCGCCGAAGCGTTCACCATGCGCGCCGCGCGGCTGGTCATCACCGGGGCGACGCCGCGCTGGGCGATGGCCGCGGCTCTCAAGCTCACCGGCTTCGCCACCTCGGTGATCGGCTGCAAGTGCGAGGCGGGGATCGAGCGCGAGCTCACCCCCGAGGAGACGCCCGACGGCCGGCCCGGCGTGAGCGTGCTTTTCATGACGATGAGCAAGGACGATCTCCCGAAACGCCTGATCGAGCGCGTGGGCCAGACCGTGCTCACCTGCCCCACCACCGCCTGCTACGACGGCCTTCCCGGCGCGCCGGACCGGGTCGGGGTGGGCTCGGCGCTCCGGTTCTTCGGCGACGGGTTTCAGTCCAGCAAGGTCATCGCGGGCGAGCGCTACTGGCGGGTGCCCGTGATGGAGGGCGAATTCCTGGTCCAGGAGAAGTTCGGGATGCAGAAGGCCGTAGGCGGGGGAAACTTCCTGATTCTCGCGCGCTCGGCCGCGGCGGCGCTCGCGTCGGCCGAAGCGGCGGTGGATGCCATGGCGGGCATGAGCGGCGTGATCCTCCCCTTCCCCGGCGGCGTGGTGCGGAGCGGCAGCAAGGTGGGGTCGCGCCGCTCCAAGACGATGATCGCCTCGACCAACGACGCCTATTGCCCGACGCTCAAGGCGGTGACGCGGACCGCGCTCCCTCCGGAAGTGAATTCGGTCCTCGAGATCGTGCTGAACGGGCTCGACGCCGGCGCCATCGCCCGCGCGATGCGGGCGGGGATGGAGGCGGCGTGCCGCGAGGGCGTCGTGGCGATCGGCGCCGGCAATTACGGCGGCAAGCTCGGGCCGCACCATTTCCATCTGCGGAAGATCATGGCCGGCGAGGTACCGGCGTGAGCGACGAGATCGTCCTCACGCTCCGCGCTCCATTGGGGGCGCCGGTCGAGGCGAGCACGCTCGCGCTCGGCCACTGGCGCGAGCTGGGCAACGCGGAGATCGCGCGCCGCGGCGTGTGGGTGCCGGGCACCGGCTACGTGCCGCTGGGCGAGCTGTTCCACGTGGAGGGCGAGCGGTCCACCCGGATGCGCTTCGTCGGCGATCTCTCCCAGCTCGAGGGGCTCGGCACCGGGCTCGACGGCGCCGAGCTCGTGATCGAGGGAGACATCGGCGCCCGCGTCGCCGCCCGCATGCGGAGCGGGCGCGTGGACGTCCGCGGCTCGGCCGGGTGGGGCGCCGGGCTCGACATGGCCGGGGGGCTGCTCGAGATCTACGGGAACGCCGGCCCGCGGGCCGGCGGCGCGCCGCTCGGCGCCAAGCGCGGCATGAGCGGGGGCGAGATCATCGTGCACGGTTCGGCGGGCGCGGAGGCGGGCGCGTCCATGCGGCGCGGCCTGCTCGTGGTGCGCAAGGACCTGGGCGAAGGCGCCGGGCGGGCCACCATCGCGGGGACGATCGTGGCGCTTGGCGCTCTCGGGCCCAACCCCGGGCAGTGGTCCAAGCGCGGCAGCAT
>DASSOD010000240.1:0-4389 GCA_035700905.1 Gemmatimonadales bacterium
GCCCGCGCTTCCTCGAGCGCGGCATCGACGCGCTCCGGAGCGGCGCGCCGTTCGCCCGCGTGCGCCTGTTCGCGCTGCTGCTCGTCGGCGTGGCGATCATCGGGGGCGTCGGCCGGTACTGGATGCGCCAGTTGCTCAACAGCGCCAGCCGCTGGGTGGAGTTCGACCTCCGCAACGCCCTGTTCCAGCATGTGCAGCGGATGTCGGCGGAATTCAATGACCGGTACACCACCGGCGACGTGATGGCGCGCACCACCAACGATCTGCTCGCGGTTCGCATGGTGGCCGGGCCGGCCATGATGTACCTCGTAGATACGATAATCAGGGCGGCGCTCATCGTACCAGCCATGGCGAGCATCAGCCCGCTGCTCACCGGGCTGGCCCTGCTGCCGCTGGTGGGGCTCCCCGTCGCGATGGTCTCGCTGGGGCAGCTCATCCACCGGCGCACCCTCGCCATCCAGAACCAGTTCGGCGATCTGACCGCATTCGTGCACGAGAACCTCTCCGGCGTGCGCGTGGTGCGGGCCTACCGCCAGGAGCGTGCCGAAACCGAGGCGTTCGCCTCCCTGAACGCGGACTACCAGCGGCGCAATCTCGCCCTGGCCAAGGTCCAGGGCGTGTTCTATCCGGTGCTGAGCCTCTTCGGCGGTCTGGGCGGCGTGGTGATCCTCTACGTGGGCGGGCGGCTGGTCGTCGCGGGGACGGTGAGCGTGGGCGCGTTCATTGCCTTCGGCGTGTACCTCGCCATGCTGGTGTGGCCCATGATCGCGCTCGGCTGGGCGATCAACCTGGTGCAGCGCGGCGCCGCGGCGATGACCCGGATCAACGAGCTCTTCCGCGAGCGGCCGGCGATCGAGGACCCGGCGGTCCCCCGGCACCTGCCTCCGGCGGCCGGCGCCCGCGCCCTCGCCATGGAGGACGTCTGGTTCCGGCACCCCAACGCCCCCGAGCGCGGCTGGGTGCTGCAGGGCGTGACGTTCCGCGTAGAGGCGGGGCGCTCGCTCGCGGTCGTGGGTCCCACGGGCTCGGGCAAGAGCACCCTCGCGGAGCTCCTGGTGCGGACCTACGACCCCGACCGGGGACGGGTGCTGATCGACGGCGTAGACATCCGCGAGCTGCCGTTGGCCGAGCTCCGGCGGGCCGTCGGCTTCGTGCCGCAGGAGACCTTCCTCTTCAGCGCCCCGCTCCGCGAGAACGTGCTGCTCGGCGCCCCCGACGACGGCCGGCTGGAGCGTGTGGCCGAGACATCGCAGCTCGCGGCCGCGCTGCCCGACCTCCCCAACGGGTTCGACACCATGCTGGGCGAGCGGGGGATCAACCTCTCGGGCGGGCAGAAGCAGCGCGCGGCCATCGCCCGGGCCCTCGCGCAGAACCCGCCGATCTCCGTGCTCGACGACGCGCTGAGCGCGGTGGACGCGCAGACCGAGGCCAGGATCCTCGCCGGGCTGCGGGGCGCGCTCGCCGGCCGCACCAGCGTAATCGTCTCGCACCGGCTCACGGCGGTGCGCGACGCGGACTGGATCATCGTGCTCGACGAGGGCCGCATCGTGGAGCAGGGCCGCCACGAGGCCCTGGTGGCCCTCGGCGGACGCTACTGGGATCTGCTCCGGCGGCAGCAACTGGAGGAGGAGCTGGAGGAAGTGCCCGACTGACGGGCCGCGCCGGGCTCAGATCTGGTTGCGGATGAACGCCGGCGTGAGCTGCTGGAGCCACCCGGCCATGCGGGTGAACTCCCCCGTGAGCATGAGCAGGCCCACGAGCACCAGCAGCGCCCCGGAGAGCCGCATCACCCAGGGCAGGTAGCGCTTGAAGCGCTGAAACCAGTCGAGGAACTTCTCGACCGCGGCGGCCGCGAGCAGGAACGGCACGGCGAGCCCCGCCGAGTAGACGCCGAGCAGCAGCATGCCCCGCCCGACCCCTTCGCTCGTGGCCGCCAGGCTCAGGATGGCGCCGAGCACCGGCCCGATGCAGGGCGTCCACCCCGCGGCGAACGCCATCCCCACCAGCGCCGAGCCGAGATACCCCACCGGCTTGTCCTGGAGCTGGAGCCGGCGCTCCTGCTCGAGCGCGCGGATCCGGACCACGCCCAGGCACACGAGCCCGAACGCGATGATGAGCGCGCCGCCGATCCGCTGCAGCCAGACCTGGTAGTACTTGAGCGCGCTGCCGAGGGCGGTCGCGCTCGCGCCCAGGAGGATGAAGACGAGCGAGAAGCCGGAGACGAAGAGCAGCGCGTGCAGCAACGCGACCCGCCGCCGGTCGCTCAGCTCGGGCAGCGTCATCCCGGTGAGGAACCCGACGTACGACGGCACGAGGGGCAGGACGCAGGGGGAGAGAAAGCTCAGGAGCCCGGCGGCGAACGCCACCAGGAGCCCGAGCGCGGCGGGCTGTTCCACGGCGTCCTAGCCCCCGAGCGGCCCGAGGTCGCGGCGCCGGCACTCCTGGCAGAGGCCGTAGATCTCGACCCGATGGCGATGGTGCTGGAAGGCGTGCTCGTCCGCGATGAAGGGGAGCATGCGCTCGAGCCGCTCGTTCTGGAACTCGATCACGCGGCCGCAGCGCTCGCAGATGAGGTGCTCGTGGTCCTCCTGGTCCGGCATCGCCTCGTAGCGCTTGAAGCCCTCGCCGAAGTCGTGGGCCCGCACCAGGCCGCTCCGCACCAGCACGTCGAGCGTGCGGTAGATGGTGGCGGTGCCGACGTGCTCGCCCCGCTCCTTGAGCCGCTTCTGGATCGCCTCGACCGAGAGGTGCTCGTCGGAGAGCAGGACGGTCTGGGCCACGAGGTCGCGCTGGCGCGTGACCGGAAGGTGATGGTCGCGGAGGTGGCGCCGGAACCGCTCGACCAGGGCCGCGCCGTCTCCCCTAGCGAGCTGCGCCATCATCGGGCCCGGGGAACCAGTCGGCGGGCGGGATCGCGACCGGCGGGTGCTCGTCGTCGCTGCGGCGGTGCGCCTCGTGGAGCAGCTCGGGCAGCGCCTCGAGCGGGCCGCTTCCCACCTCCTCCACCTCGGCGGTGAACTGCCCCCGCGCCTTCCCCTTGAGCACCAGCATGTAGCGCGCGGTGTAGATCCGGCGGCGCTCGCCCTCGACCCGCGTGACCACGGCCGTGCCCCACTCGCGGCCGTCGCGCCGGATGTTGGGGAACGCCCAGATGCCGTCCACCTCCGCCGGCGGCACCCGCGCGGCGACGGTCTCGGCCAGGCGCCGCCAGCCGAGGCCGACGCCCGGCGCGGACGCGGGCTGGTTCAGTCCGAGTCCGGCGCCCATCGCTCGACGTAGAACCGGAGGACGTGCATGAAGTCCTGCGCGTTGGTGACGACCCCGTACGCCTGGTGCGTGCCACGGTCCTTGAGCTTGTTAACCACGAACTCGGTCTGATCCACGCAGATGGTCATGAGCGGCGCGGGGGCGCCGTAGCGGGTGTGGAACGCGGGGAGCATATTGCCGACCGCGATCGCGTGCAGCGCCGTGGCGATGAAGATCGCGCCGGTCGCCTGCACCGTGTACTCCCGCATCGCGTCCTGTGCGGCCAGCGTGTCGCTCACCACGCCCGGCAGCGGGCCGTCGTCCCGGATGGATCCGGCCAGCACGTACGGGATCCGGTGCGTCACCAGCGCGTGCATGATGCCGCTCTTGACGAGCCCGGTCTGGACCGCGCGCTCGATCGAGCCCGCGGCCCGCACCCGGTTGATGGCGCGCATGTGGAGCCCGTGCCCGCCCTCGGTGGCCTGCCCGGTGTTGGTCATGCCGAGTGTGGTGCCGAACATCGCGGCCTCGATGTCATGCACCGCGACGGCGTTCCCCACCAGCACCGCCTGCACGTAGCCGTTGGCGATGAACCACTCGAAGTCGCGCCGCGCCCGCGAGTGGACCAGCGCCGGCCCGACGACCCAGAGCAGGTACCCGCCGTGTTGCTTTTCCTCCACCAGCCGCTGGGCCAGCTCCTCGTAGTTGACCGGCCGCTCGCGGCTCACCTCGGTGGACATGAAGCGGAACTCGTTGGCGCCGTGGCTCCCGCCCAGGAAGCCGTCGGCGTGCACCACGATCCCCTCGGTCCCGTCCTCGGCCTCGCCCATGGCGACCAGTTCGCCGCGCCGGAGGCGCCGCGGCTCGATGGTCTCGAGCCGGCCGTCTCGCTTCACCACCACGCAGTCCATCCGCGGCCGCTCGGGCATGACCCAGCGGCCGCCGACTTGGATGTAGGTGGGGAGGTTGGACGTCGAGAAGAACCCCTCGGGGAGCACCCCGTCCGCGGGCAGGGGCTCGAACCGGGCTTCGGGCGCACCCGCGAAGGGTGACTTGTCGAAGTCCGGAAGCTTGTAGGGGGAATCGCTCATAGGCGCGCGAAAGCTAGGCGCGGCGGGAGGGTGATTCAAGCGAGCCGAACCC
>DASSOD010000241.1:0-5337 GCA_035700905.1 Gemmatimonadales bacterium
CCCACTCGCCTTCCGCCTTCCGCCTTGCGCCTTCCGCCTTCCGCCTACCGATTCGTCCTCCCGATCCAATGCTCCGCCTCCTCCGGCCGATACCGCCGGAGCCGCTCGAGCAGCCGGCGCGGGTCGTCGTCCACCAGGATCATCGTGCGGTGGTGCTCCGCGATGAAACCCTCCTCGACGGCATGGTCCAGAAAGGTCTCCAGCGCGTCGAAGTAGCCCGCCACGTTCAGGATCCCGCAGGGCTTGCTGTGGAGGCCGAGCTGCTCCCAAGTCACGATCTCGAAGAACTGCTCCAGCGCGCCGAGCCCGCCGGGAAGCGCGATGAAGGCGTCGGACATGTCCGCCATCTGCTGCTTCCGCTGGTGCATCGAGGCGACCACGATGAGGTCGGGAATCTCCAGCGCAGGGGGCTCCTTCTCCCGCAGCGCGGTGACGGTCACGCCGAAGACGTGGCCGCCGTGGTCCAGCACCGCCTTGGCCATCTCGCCCATGAGCCCCACGCTCGCGCCGCCGTAGACCAGGTCGATGCCTTCGCCGGCCAGCACCTCTCCGATCTCGCGGGCCGCCGCCGCGTACTCGGGCCGGTTCCCCTCGCTCGATCCGCAGAAGACGCAGACCCGCCGGAATCGCCGCTCCTCGCCCCCTCGCTCCTGGGCCATCGCGCTCGCTCCCGTTTAGTATGCGTGACCTGGCCGGCGCGCGCTGCGCCGGTCAGCACCGATTCTAGTGCATGGGGCGGGATTATGCAGCGACGCACGCTGGGCGGTCGGGGCCTCACCGTCTCCGCGATGGGCCTGGGCTGCATGGGGATGTCCGAGTTCTACGCCGGCCGTAACGATGCGGAGTCGGTCGCCACCATCCACCGTGCGCTCGACCTCGGCGTCGATTTTCTCGACACGGCGGACATCTACGGCCCCTACACCAACGAGCGCCTGGTGGGGCAGGCGATCCGCGGCCGCCGCGACGAGGTCGTGCTCGCCACCAAGTTCGGCATCGTGCGCGACCCCGCCAATCCCGCCAGCCGCGGCGTCAACGGCCGCCCCGACTACATCCGCCGCGCCTGCGACGGCTCGCTCCAGCGGCTCGGCGTGGACCACATCGACCTCTACTACCAGCACCGGGTGGACGCCGACGTGCCCATCGAGGAGACCGTCGGCGCCATGGCCGACCTCGTCCGTGCGGGCAAGGTGAAACACCTCGGCCTCTCGGAGGCCGGCGCAGGCACCCTGCGGCGGGCCGTGCGGGAGCACCCGATCAGCGCCCTCCAGACCGAGTACTCGCTCTGGAGCCGCGACCCCGAGGACGAGATCCTCCCCGCGTGCCGCGAGCTGGGCATCGGGTTCGTGGCCTACAGCCCGCTCGGCCGCGGCTTCCTCACCGGACGCTTCCGGAGCATCGAGGACCTGCCCGAGGACGACTACCGCCGCCGCTCCCCCAGGTTCGAGGGCGAGAACTTCCGGAAGAACCTCGACCTCGTGCGCCGGGTGGAGGAGCTGGCGCGGAAGAAGCGCTGCACTCCGGCCCAGCTCGCGCTCGCGTGGCTCCTGGCGCAGGGAGACGACATCGTCCCGATCCCCGGCACCAAGCAGCGGCGCTACCTGGAGGAGAACGTCGCCGCGCTCGAGGTGGAGCTCACGCCCGACGATCTGGCGCGGATCGAGGAGGTCGCGCCCAAGGGCGCCGCGGCCGGCGCGCGCTATCCCGAGCCGATGATGCAGCTCGTCAACCGTTGATCGGCCGAACCCTCTGGCCTGAATCGCGCCATCCCGCTACTGTGTGGGCGCACTTGCAATGGCCGTCCCGCTTATGCAGGAAGTCACGCTCATGATGGTTTCGGACTTGGACCAGGCGCCGCCGGTCCACTGTCTCGCCCCGCCCTATAGCTCCTTCGAGCCGATCGCTCGCCCCGCCGACGTGCGCGCCGCGGATCTCCCTCTTGGCTCGGTGCTCGTCGTGGATCTCGCCGAGCCGGCTGACTGGGACACCCTCGGGAGTTGGGTGCCCGGCCTCCGCCGCCGCTGTCCCGCGTCACCCGTGGTGCTGAGAGTGCGCCGCGCCGCCGGCCACGACGGGCCGGAGCTGGCGCGCCGCGCCGCAGACCTGCACATGCGCGCCGTGCTCTACGACGACGAGCCGGTGCGGGAGACGCTGCAACCCGCCCTCACCGATCCCGCGAGCCTCACCGAAGGTCTCGAGGAGTGGCTCGAGCTCCGCGGCGTACAACCGCCGCAGGCGCCCGTCGGCCTGATCGGCGAGATCTTCCGGAGCGCGCCGGCGCACGCCAAGCTCCGCGGCCTTCTCTTCGGGCTCGGCAGGCCGGAGCGCACGGTGCGGAGCTGGTTCGAGCGCGCCAGGCTGCCGGGTCCGGGCGCGTGGCTCGCGGCGGCCCACGCCACCTACGCCGCGCTCCGGCTCCAGCGCGAGCGCCAGAAGCCGCTGCTCACGATCGCGGTCGAGTGCGGCTACAGCGATCACTCGTCGCTCAGCCGCCAGGCGATGCGGCTCTTCGGCGCGCGGCCGGGCGAGATCCGCCAGACGCTTGGCTGGGAGGGTCTGCTCGATCGCTGGCTCGGCCGCTGCGGACACTGCGCCGAGCCGCGCAACGTGGTAGCGTAAGTGAGCAGGATCACGAAGGGGGCTTCGGCCTGAACGGCCGGAGATGGGCCCCGGGCCCCGCGCTCAGCCGAGCATCGGGACTGCCGCCCGGCGCCCGCTAGGGAGCGCGACGGTGTCCCAACAGCCGTCGCGCTTTCCCGTGCAGAGTCGCCGTTTCGCTCGGTGCATCGTGCCGGCGGTCCGCCGCCGGCGCGGGCGGAGCCTTGCCTATTCCATCCCCAGCACGTCGAGGATGAAGGCGTACTTGAACGCCACCTCGCGCAGGAAGTCGTAGCGGCCCGACGCGCCGACGTGCCCCGCGCCCATGTTGGTCTTGAGCAGCAGGCGGTTGGCGTCGGTCTTCCGCGCGCGCAGTCTTGCCGTCCACTTGGCCGGTTCCCAGTACGCCACCCGCGGGTCGTTGAGCCCGCCGGTCACCAGCATGTGCGGGTACGCCTTGGCCTCCACGTTGTCGTAGGGCGAGTACGACCGCATGTAGGCGTAGTAGGCGGGGTCGTGCGGGTTGCCCCACTCCTCGTACTCGATCACCGTGAGCGGCAGCGTCGGGTCGAGCATGGTGTTCATCACGTCCAGGAACGGCACCTCGGCCACCACCGCGTGGAAGAGGTCGGGGCGCAGGTTGGCGACGCCGCCCATGAGGAGCCCGCCCGCGCTCCCGCCGTTGATCACCAGCCGCTCGCGCGAGGTGTAGCCCTCCGCCACCAGGTGCTCGGCCGCGGCGATGAAGTCGCTGAACGTGTTCCGCTTCCGCAGCAGCTTCCCGTCCTCGTACCAGCGCCGGCCCATTTCCTCCCCGCCCCGCACGTGCGCGATGGCCACCACGAACCCGCGGTCCAGCAGGCTCAGATAGTGGGTTGAGAACGACGGGTCGAAGCTCACCCCGTACGCGCCGTAGCCCATGAGGAGGAGCGGCCGGGAGCCGTCCCGTACGAGCTCGCCCCGCCACACGAGGGAGATCGGCACCCGCGTCCCGTCCGGCGCGCAGGCGAAGACCCGCTGGGTGCGGTACTGGGTCGCGTCGTAGCCGCCCCGGACCACCGTCTGCTTCCGGATCACCCGCGTCCGCGTGTCCATGTCGTAGTCCACCACCATGCTGGGCGTGACCAGCGAGGAGTAGACGAACCGGAGCGTGGTGGTGTCGAACTCGGGGTTGGAGGAGCGGTGGATGGTGTAGACCGGCTCCGGGAACGCGACCTCGTGGCTCGCCCCGCTCTCGAGATCCACGATCCGGATCTGCCGCAGCCCGTTCCGCCGCTCGTAGGCAACGAGATGCCGGCGGAACACGTCCACGCCGTCCAGCTTCACGTCGGGGCGGTGGGGCAGCACGTCGCGCCAGGTGCTGCGGTCCGATCGGTCGAGCGGCGCCTCGACCAGGCGGAAGTTTTCCGCCCCGTCGTTGGTGACGATGAAGAAGCGGTCGAGCCAGGGCGCCACCGAGTACTCCACTCCCGCGATGCGCGGCTGGATGCTCCGGAACGCGCCGGCCGGATCGTCGGCCGGGAGCACCCGGACCTCGGAGGTCGTATGGCTCGCCAGCTCCAGCAGGATCCAGCGGCGATCTCGGCTGAGCTCGACATCCACGAAGAACGACTCGTCCTCCTCGGCGTGGACCACCGGGTCGTCCGCCGGATCGTCGCCCAGGCGGTGGCGCTTGAGGGCGCAGGGCCGCTTGGCGGCGTCGAGCACGGTATAGAAGAGAGTGAGGCTGTCGCCGGCCCAAGCCAGGCCGCGCGCCGTATCCTCGATCCGCTCGGCGAGGAGCCCGCCGGTCACGAGGTCCTTCACCTGAAGGGTGAACTGCTCGGCGCCGTTCAGGTCCACCGAGTAGGCGAGCAGGCGGTGATCCGGGCTCGGCTCGTAGGCGCCGAGTCGGAAGTAGGGCTGCCCCGCGGCGAGGGCGTTCAAGTCCAGGAGAACCTCTTCCGGAGCATCCTCGCCTCCCCGCTTCCGGCAGAGCAGCGGGTACTGTCGGCCGGCCTCCACCCGGGAGTAGTAGAGGTAGTCGTCGATGCGCTCGGGCACCGACAGGTCGGTCTCCTGGATTCGACCCACCAGCTCGTGATAAAGCCGCTCCTGGAGCGGCTCGGTGTGGCGCATCGAGAGACGGGTGTACTCGTTCTCCGCGGCGAGGTACGCCAGCACCTCGGGGTCGTTGCGGTTCTGCAGCCAGCGGTACTCGTCGGGCCGGATATCGCCGTGGCGGACGTCCACGTGGCGAACCACGCGCGCGCGCGGCGGTTGAGGCGCTCCATCGGGCCGAGCGGGAGCGGGTGCAGCGAGAGGCCCCGCCGCGCGCGGCGCGAGCAGATCGGCGTCGAGCTCGACGCGAGCGGCGGCGGCGGCAGCGGTCGGCGTGAGGCGACGCTTCGGGTCGGGAGACATCGTTTTCTTTCGCTGGCCGGCCGTCCCACCGTGGCCGACGGAACAAGGGGTTGGACCGCCCTGCAGGTCCTCGGGGCAATTACCACCCACCACGTTTTCAAGTCAAGCAGCCCCTAACGCGTTTAGCTTCAAGCGCTTACGGCGCGGCCCCATCCGCCGGCCCGACCCCCTTCAAGGCCCCCGAGGTAAGATGTTGCTCCCCATGACTTTGCCAGAATCCCCAACCACGGCCCCCCCACTCGCCTCCGCAAACCCGCCTCCCCGCACGCACTTACCCCTGCACGCCACTCCTCCTCCCCTCCCGCCTTCCGCCTTGCGCCTTCCGCCTTGCGCCTTCCG
>DASSOD010000242.1:0-10065 GCA_035700905.1 Gemmatimonadales bacterium
CGGCCTCGACGGGCTGGGGCTCCGCAACCGCCGCTCGGTGCCGCTCGCCGCGGTGCCGCGCGAGTCGGTGGAGCGCTTCCGCGAGTGGGTGATCGCCGGCGCCGCCGGCGGCGCGCGGCTGGCGGCGCTCTTCGGCATGCCGGAGAGCGGCGGGCGCGTGCTGCTGCTCGGCATCCTCGCGGACGACGAGAACGGCGCGCTCGACGCCCGTACAACCGCCGTGGACGGCTCCTACCCGGCGCTCACGCCCGACTGCCCGCAAGCCCATCTCTTCGAGCGGGAGCTCGCCGAGCAGTGCGCGGTCGTGCCGGTGGGGCATCCCTGGCTCAAGCCGGTCCGACGCCACGCGCCCGACCACGCGCCTGCGGGCGCGGCGCCGGTCTTCGGCGCCGGCGACTACCCCTTCTTCCAAATCGAAGGCCACGAGGTGCACGAGGTGGCCGTGGGGCCGGTGCACGCCGGCATCATCGAGCCCGGCCACTTCCGGTTCCAGGCGCACGGCGAGCGGGTGCTGTTTCTCGAGATCATGCTGGGCTACCAGCACCGCGGCGTGGAACGGCTGCTGGAGACCCGCGCCGGCACCGAGGCCGTGCTGCTCGCGGAGTCCATCGCGGGCGATACCGTGATAGGCCACGCGGGCGCCTACTGCGCCGCGCTCGAGGCGCTGGCGCGTAGCCGCAAGACGCCCCGCGCCCAGGCCATCCGCGGGATCGCGCTGGAGCTCGAGCGGCTCGCCAACCACATCGGGGACCTGGGCGCCGTCGCGGGCGACGTGGCCTACCAGCCCGCCGCCGCCTACTTCGGCCGCATGCGCGGCGAGTGCCTCAACCTGCTCATGACGATCTCGGGCAATCGCTACGGCCGGGGACTGGTGCGGCCCGGCGGCGTCGCGTTCGACATCCCGCCCGAGATGGCGAGCGAGGCGCGGGACCGCCTGGTGCGGCTGCGCGAGGAGCTCGTGCCCATCGCCGACCTGATGCTGGGCAATGCGTCGGTGCAGGCCCGCCTCGAGGCGGTCGGCGCCGTGACGCCCGAGCAGTGCGTGCTCCTCGGCCTCGTGGGCCCGGCCGCCCGCGCCTGCAACGTGCGGCGCGACGTCCGCCACGACCATCCGTACGGCGTCTTCCGGTTCGCCCACGTGCCGGTCGCCACCGCCTGGGCCGGCGACGTGCTCGCGCGCTGCCTCGTGCGGCGGCTCGAGATCCTCCGCTCGCTCGAGTTCGTGATCGAGCAGCTCAGCGCGTTGCCGGCGGGGCGGGTGCGCGTGGCGTGCGGCGCGCTGCAGCCCGACGAGCTCGCCGTCGCGATGGCCGAGGGGTGGCGCGGCGAGATCGTGCACGTGATCGTGACGGACGGTACCGGGGCGATCCGCCGGTGCAAGGTGGTGGACCCGTCGTTCCACAACTGGGCCGCGCTCGCCAGCGCGATGCCGGGCAACCAGATCTCCGACTTTCCGCTCTGCAACAAGAGCTTCAACCTCTCGTACGCGGGGCACGACCTCTGATGCTCGCCTTCCTCCGCGCCCGCCTGCGGCAGGGCACCCGAACCTCGACGTATCCCGCCGGCGGGGCCGACTTTCCCGCGCGCTTCCGCGGCCGCCCCGCGCTCGACGCGGCGCGCTGCGGCGACGGGTGCGCCGGGTGCATGGCGCGCATGCCCTCGGCGGTGTTGACCCGCGACGCCGGCGGGACGATCGCGGTGGACGTGGGGGCCGCGCTCTTCGCGCCCGAGGAGGCCGCGGCGTGTCCCGACGGCGCGCTCACGTTCACCCATGACCACCGCCTCGCCGCGCGCTCGCGGGCCGACCTCGTGAGCCCCGACGGCGAGCTGCCCAAGGTGAAGGCGCTCGACGCCGCGATGCGCAAGCTCTTCGGCCGCTCGCTCCGGCTCCGGTCGGTCGCCGCCGGGAGCTGCAACGGCTGCGAGGCCGAGCTCGTCGCGCTGGGCAACGTCGTGTTCGACCTGGCGCGCTTCGGCGTGCAGTTCGTCGCCTCGCCCCGCCACGCCGACGGGCTGGTGATCACCGGCGCGGTGAGCGCCAACATGCGCTCCGCGCTCTACGACACGTGGGAAGCCACGCCGGCGCCGCGCATCGTCGTCGCCGTCGGCGCGTGCGCCATCAACGGTGGCCCGTTCCGCGGAGCGCCGCAGGTCCTGGGCGGAGTGCCCGCCGACCTTCCGGTGGACCTCTGGATCCCGGGCTGCCCGCCGCATCCGCTCACCATCCTCGACGGCATGCTCCGCCTGCTCGGCCGGCTCGACCGGGGCGCATGAGCGAGGCTTCCGGCGACGCGCCCGGCCAGCTCCCCCGGAGGCCGCACGATCGGCGCGTCCCTCGCGGGGTGCAGATCCTGCAGGATCCGCGGCTCAACAAGGGGACGGCGTTCACCGAGAGCGACCGGGACGCGTACGGCCTTCGGGGCCTGCTGCCGCCGCGCGTGTTCACCCAGGCGGAGCAGGAGCGGCGCGTGCTGGCCAACCTGCGCCGGATCGAGTCGCCGCTCGACCGCTACCTGTTCCTCGTCGCGCTCCTCGATCGCAACGAGCGGCTCTTCTACCGCACCCTGATCGACAACCTCGGCGAGCTGCTCCCGGTGGTGTACACGCCGACCGTGGGCGAGGCGTGCCGCCAGTTCGGGCTCATCTTCCGCCGCCCCCGCGGCCTCTACGTCTCCGCCCGCGACCGCGGCCGGATCCCCGCCATCCTCCGCAACTGGCCCGAACGGAACGTCCGCGTCGTGGTGGTCACCGACGGCGAGCGCATCCTGGGCCTCGGGGACCTCGGCGCGCACGGGATGGGCATTCCGATCGGCAAGCTCACGCTCTATACCGCGTGCGGCGGCCTCGACCCGGCGTGGGGTCTGCCGGTCATGCTGGACGTGGGTACCGACAACGAGCCCCTCCGCCTCGATCCCAACTACATCGGGCTGCCGGAGCGGAGGCTCCGCGGCGAGGCCTATCACGCGCTGCTGGACGAGTTCATGGCGGCGGTGGAGGCGGCGTTTCCGGGCGCGCTGGTGCAGTTCGAGGACTTCGCCACGGCGAACGCGTTCGGCCTCCTGGGCCGGTACCGCACACGGGCGTGCATGTTCAACGACGACATCCAGGGCACCGCGGCGGTGGTGCTGGCCGGGCTGGTCAACGCGGGGCGGCTCACCGGGATCCCGCTCGCGATGCAGCGGATCCTGTTCGTCGGCGCGGGCGTGGCCGTCGGCGCGGCCGACCTGATCACGGCGGCGCTCGCGCGCACCGGCGTGCCCGAGCCCGACGCGCGGGCGCGCTCGTGGTTCTTCGACCAGGCCGGGCTCGTCGTTCGGGACCGGGGTGCGCTCGCGGCTCACCTCCAGCCGTACGCCCACGCCCATGCGACCGTGTCGGACCTGGTGGCGGCAATCCGCGACGTGCGGCCCACGGCGCTCGTCGGGCTCACCGGACGCGCGGGCGTCTTCACCCCTCCGGTGCTGCGCGCCATGGCCGAGATCAACCCGCGCCCCATCGTGCTCGCGATGTCCAATCCCACCGCCCACGCCGAATGCACGGCCGAGGCCGCGTACGCCGCGACCGGCGGGCGGGTGGTGTTCGCGAGCGGGAGCCCGTTCGGGCCGGTGACGTGGGACGGCGGCCGCTACACCGTGGCGCAGGCCAACAACGCGTACGTCTTTCCCGGGGTCGGACTCGCGGTCTCGGCGTGCCGGATCCGGCGCGTGAGCGACGCGATGTTCCTGGCCGCGGCGGACGCGCTCGCCGCGGCCACCACTTCCGGGGAGCTCGCGGCGGGCGCGCTCTATCCGGCGATCGGGCGGATGCGGGAGGTGTCGCTCGCGGTGGCGGAGGCGGCCGCGGCCGTGGGGTACCGCGAGGGGCTCGCCGCGACACCCGAGCCGACGGATCTCGGCGCCCACCTGGGCGCGGCGCTCTATGAGCCCGCCTACCCGCGCTCGCTGCCGGGCTACGACTAGCAGGCCGCCGCGCGCGCGAGCAGCAGGCTGCGCTCGCGCTCGTTGCGCGTGAGGGCCGCCGCGCGCTCGAATTCCGCGCGCGCCTCGCTCAGCCGGCCGAGCTTCATGAGGAAATCGCCCCGCACGCTGGGCAGGAGGTGGTAGCCCTTGAGCGACGGCTCCGCCGTGAGGGTGTCCACCAGCGCGAGCCCGGCGGCGGGCCCGTGGGCCATCGCGACGGCGACCGCGCGATTGAGCTCGACCACTGGCGAGGGCGTGAGCCGCGCCAGGGAATCGTACAACTCGGCGATGCGCCCCCAGTCCGTCTCGGCGGCGGTGCGGGCCCGCGCGTGACACGCCGCGATCGCCGCCTGCAGCGTGTACGGGCCCGGCTCGGACGCCAGGCGCTCGGCCCGCTCCAGGGCAGCCAGGCCGCGGCCGATGAGCAACCGGTCCCAGCGCCCGCGGTCCTGGTCGAGCAGGAGCACCGGCTCGCCGCCCGGACCCACTCGGGCGCGGAGGCGCGACGCCTGGATCTCCATCAGGGCGACGAGCCCGTGCACCTCCGGTTCGTCCGGCCCGAGCTCCGCTACGATGCGGCCGAGCCGGAGCGCGTCCTCGCACAGCGCGGGGCGCACCCAGTCGTCGCCGGCGGTCGCCGAGTAGCCCTCGTTGAAGATGAGGTAGATCACCTCGAGCACCGACGCGAGCCGCGCCGTGAGCTCGGCGCCGCGCGGCACCTCGAACCGCACCCCGGCGTCGGCCAGCGTCCGCTTGGCCCGCACGATCCGCTGCGCGAGCGTGGGCGCCGGCACCAGGAACGCGCGCGCGATCTCCTCGGTGGTGAGCCCGCCCAGGAGCCGGAGCGTGAGCGCCACCCGCGCCTCGGTCGAGAGCACCGGGTGGCAGGCGGTGAACACGAGCCGCAGGAGGTCGTCGCCTACGGGATCGTCGAGCGCTGCATCGAGATCCGGCGCGGCCCCCTGCCGCGCCTCCAGCTCGCGGCCCAGCTCCTCGTGCTTTCGCACGAGCCGCGTCCGGCGGCGGAGCAGGTCGATGGCGCGGTGCTTGGCGGTGGCCATGAGCCAGGCGCCGGGATTCTCCGGGATGCCCGTCGCCGGCCAGCGCTCGAGCGCAGCAACCAGGGCGTCCTGCGCCAGGTCCTCCGCCGCGCCGACGTCGCCCACGATCCGCGCCAGCCCGGCGATGAGCTTGGCCGATTCGATCCGCCAGACGGCGTCGATCGCCCGATGGGTGTCCGAGGTCGTCACGGAGTCCAAGGAATCCGTCCCCGGCGGCTCGGGCAAGCCCTCGTCGATCGGCCGGTCCGAGCGGAACACGCGATTCGCAACACCAGGACGGCTCGAGCGCGAAGGGCGCCGGCGGCTTGAGCGCCAGCGGAGGTGACAATGAGAGGACTCGCTGCGGCTGGGAGACTGATCCGCGACGGATGGCTGGTGCTCGGGCTCGCGCTGGCGCTCTGCGTGCTGGTCGAGGGCGGATTTCGGCTCGCGGCGCGTCTGGGAGGAGGCGGCGGACCGGAGCCGGACTGGCGGGTCGCGGCGGATGCGTATCCCGATCGCTCCTGGGTGGGCGAGTACTACCGCGAATTCCGGTCGTCCGACGCGGTCCGCTGGCGCCCGTACGTCTACTGGCGCCGGGGCCCGTACCACGGCCGGTTCATCAACGTGGACACGGCCGGCGTGCGCCGAACCATCGCTCCGGACCCGGCGACGGCATCGCGCACGATCTTCATGTTCGGCGGTTCGGCGCTGTGGGGGACGGGCGCGCGCGACGGGTACACGATTCCCTCGCTCCTCGCGCGGGAGCTCGAGGGCCGCGGCATTCGGGCCCGCGTCGTCAACTTCGGCGAGTCCGGCTACGTCAGCACGCAGGAGCTCATCGCGCTGCTGTTGCGCCTTCGGGAGGGAGACCGCCCCGATCTCGTCATCCTCTACGACGGCGCGAATGACACGTACTCCGCGTACCAGCAGCACCTCGCCGGCCTCCCGCAGAACGAGTTCAACCGGGTCAAGGAGTTCAACCTCTCGTCCGATCTGCCGCGCCTTCGCGCCACGGCGCTGCACGAGCTGGCGGCACACGCGGCGACGGTGCGTGCCCTCCGACGCCTCGTCGGCCAGTCGCGCCCGGCCTCCGCCGGCCCCGCGCCGCCTGCGGAGGTGCTCCGGGCGTACGCCGGCAACGTGGAGCTGGTACGCGCGCTCGGCCGCCAGTACGGCTTCGCGAGTCTGGCCTACTGGCAGCCGACGGTCTTCGACAAGGCGACGCTCACCGGCTACGAAACGGCAGAGCGGGGGAAGGCTCGCGCGTTCGAGCCCTTCTTCCGGGAGACCTACGCGGCGCTCCGGCGGAGCCCACTCGCCCGCGGCGCCGAGCCCCTCGTTCGCGATCTCGGCGCGACCGTCTCGAGCGTGCGCGAGCCGGTTTTCGTGGATTGGGTGCATCTGGGGGAGCGCGGGAACGCCCTCGTGGCGCGCCGCATCGCGGACGATGTGGCCGGCGCGCTCGGGACCCGGCCGACATCGGGATCCACATCGAAAGGAAACCGCCGGTGAGCTGGGGTGGGCCGGTGAAATGCCGGAGCCGCGCGGGCGGTTGCCCACGCGGCTCCGACATCGGGCTCAGGACGGCACCGGGCTAGGCGCCGCTCCGTGCCGGGGCGTGCCGATCGGCGTTGGCCGCCGCGGCGCCGCCACAATCCGCGTCCGGCCCGCTGTAGACCTGCCGAATCTCGCACTCGCCCTCGCCCACGACGGCCAGAAAGCGCTTCGCCAGCTCGATCGCTTCGGCCTTGGACTCCGCCTCGAGCAGCGCGAATCCGGCGATCAGCTCCTTGGACTCGGTGAACGGGCCGTCGGTCACCGCCACCTTTCCGTCCGAGCGCCGCACGCGCGCGCCCAGGGCGCTCGGGAGGCAGCCCTCGGTCGCCAGCAGCTTGCCCGACCTGGTCATCTCCTCGATGAGCGCGTTCATCTTGGTCATCTCATCCTGCGTGGGCGGCACATTGGTCTCGCGCGCCTTGTAGATCGAAAGAAATCGCATGGGTAGGTCCGTCCCGGTTTGGTGTCGAGGTCTTGCCGCGATCACTTCTTCGCGTTCGCGGCCATCTGCTCGCCGATCCGCTTCTCCTGCTCCCGGAGCTCCGGCGTGAGCTCGGGCCCGAAATCCTCGGCCTCGAACACCTGCCGGATCTCGATTTCCGCCTCCATGCCCGGCATCGGGTTCGGGCAGCGCTTCGCCCACTCGATCGCCTCCTCCTTGGAACGGACCTGCCAGAGCCAGAAGCCCGCGATCAGCTCCTTGGTTTCGGCGAACGGCCCGTCGGTGACGATCCGCTTGTCGCCCACGAATCGGACTCGCGCGCCCTTGGCGCTCGGCTGGAGCCCCTCGGCCGCGAGCAGCACCCCGGCTCTCACCAGCTCCTCGTTGTACTTGCCCATCGCCTCCAGGAGCTCGGTGCTGGGCAGCACGCCCGCCTCGGAGTCCTTGCTGGCCTTCACGATCACCATGAAACGCATCGATCGCCTCTCGTCGGTAAGGTTGGAGTTCGCACCGCTGGCCGCGCCTCCGGCGGAAACGCCCGCCGTTCCCGGCTCTACCCACACGTCGAACGAGCCATCGCATTTTCGACACGGGTCGGCGAGGCGCACGCCGCGCCCCCGGCCCGCCCCGGACGTCGGGCCGTGCGGCGCTCACCAAGCCGTTGAGCGGCATTCGGTTGGCGATGCTGAGGCGGGCCGGCTCGAGGCGGCTCGCCGCCAGGCGGGAGCGGCTCAGCCTGCCGGGGCGCCCCCAGCCGCCGGCCCGCCCGGGCCCAGCGCCGCGGTGCCTCCCGGGCGGACCTCCTCATGCCGGATTTGCCCCCCGGTGAGCGCCGCGATCGAGAACAGCACCGCGCTCACGAGCAATCCGACCAGCACCAGGCCGGTGAGCGCGCCCGGCGCCCGGCGCGCACCGCGGCTCAGCCAGAGCGCGACCAGCGCGACGCCGCCCGTCACCAGCACGGCGATCAGTCCCGCCTCGGCCTGCTCCTCGTGGGTATGAGCCCGGTCCTTGTCGAACCAGGGCTGGTTCTCCAACTGCTCTTCCGCCGGCTCCCCGGTGAGGTAGATCGGAATCGCGCTCACGGCCAGGATCACGGCCAGCAGCAATCCGGTGATGGTCACATCGCGGGACCGCCGCACCAGGCCCCAGATCAGCACGAGGGGGGCGAAGAGCAGGGTCCCGAGAATCGGGATGTGGTTCAGGATGAGGTGCAGGTGTGCGGGACTGAGATTCATGGTTCCCTCCCGGGTGCAGCGTGCGGCCCGCGTCAGGCGGTGATGCCGAACAGGCTTCCGACCAGAGCGGAGAGCGCCATGGCGAGTGCGCCCCAGAACGCGACGCGCGCGGCGCCCCTGCCGACCGGCGCGCCGCCGGTCCGCGCCGCGACCCCGCCCAGCACCGCGAGCAGGACCAGGGTCGAGACGATCAGGATCGAGCGCAAGCCCGCCACGGGCAGGGCTGCCGTCAGCACCACCGGCAGCGCCGCACCGACGGTGAAGCTCGCGGCGGAGGCGAGAGCGGCCTGGAGCGGACGCGCGGCCGTGAACTCCGACATCCCCAGCTCGTCGCGCGCGTGCGCACCCAGCGCGTCGTGCGCCATGAGCTGCTCGGCGACCTGGTCGGCGAGCGCCGGCGTGAGGCCGCGCGCGACATAGATCCCCGCCAGCTCCTCGCGCTCGGCGCGCGCCTGCGTGGCGAGCTCGCGCCGCTCGCGATCGAGGTCGGCGCGCTCGGTGTCCGCCTGCGAGCTCACCGACACGTACTCGCCGGCCGCCATGGACATCGCGCCCGCCACGAGCCCGGCAACGGCGGAGACCACGACCGCCCCGCGGGCCGTTCCCGCCGACGCGACGCCGACGATCAGGCTCGAGGTGGAGATGAGCCCGTCGTTGGCCCCGAGCACCGCCGCGCGGAGCCACCCGATACGCTCGGTCCGATGCCGCTCGACATGGATCACGCCGCCCCCCAGCGTCAACCCGTCCTGCGCCGCGCTCCGTCCACGTTCGCGCGCTAGGTCCGCCCCAGCAACCGCCGCAGCACCTCGACCAGCGCGCCCGGCAAACGCTCGGGCCGCCGGAGCAGCGCCGCGCGCCCGGGGCCGAACATCGCCATCAGATACGCCGGCGCGGTGCGATCCACGGTGAGCCCGAACACCAGCACTCCCTCGCAGGCCGCCTCCCGGATCGCCTGGCGGGTGTCCTCGACCCCGTACCGCCCCTCGTACTGGTCCCGGTCATTGGGGCGGCCGTCGGTGAGAAGCAGCAGGAGGCGACGCTGCGCCGGCTCGGAGGCGAGGGCCGCGGTCACGTGGCGCAGGGCGGCGCCCACCCGGGTGTAGCGATCCGGCTCGAGCCGCTCGATCCGCCGCCGGACCAGCGCACCCCCGCGCTCGCCGAACCGCTTTACCGGATGCACCTCCACGCCGGCCGGCCCTTCGCCGGAAAAGCCGTACACCGCGTAGCGATCGCCGAGCTGCTCGAGCGCCTCGCAGACGACGAGCAGCGCCTCCTTCTCCACGTCGATCACCCGGCGCCGGTCCACGAGCCACGAGTCGGTGGAGGCGCTCGCATCGAGGAGCAGCGCGATCGCGAGACTCCGGCGCGCGGAGCGCTCCGCGACGTAGAGCCGGTCCTCCCCCGCCGCGCCCGCCACGCCCGCTCGGACGTCGGCGTAGGTCTCCACCCAGGCGCCAAGGTCCAGTTCCGGTCCATCCGGCTGGCGATACGTGCGGCTCCGGTGCGGGCGAAGCTGCGCGAACTGGCGCCGCACCCGTCGCACCAGCGCGGCGTGCCGCCGGAGTGCCGCATCGGACCACGCGCCATCGCCCGGCTCCAGCCGTGTCTCGCGCACGGTGACGCCATGGAGGCGGTAGCTCCGGCTTCGGCAGTCCCACTCCGGGTAGATCGTGCCGCGGCCCGGCGCCGGCGCGGCGCTGGCCCGGGACGCACGCCGCAGGGGGATCTCGGCGGCGAGCACCTCGCGCGGAGCGTCCGGCGTGGCCACCACACGCACCTCCGGCAACTCGGCCAGCGCGTCGGCCAGCTCGGCCGCCGCCGTGGTC
>DASSOD010000243.1:0-18734 GCA_035700905.1 Gemmatimonadales bacterium
GGCTCAACGCGATGCACTTCGGCGCCGTTTTGGGCGAGGTGCCGATCCGCCTCTCCGGCCGCATGCGGACCCGGCTCGGCGAGGTGAGCGTGGATCTCCGCACCGGCCGGCCGATCGAGATCGCGATCAGCCGGCGCCACCTGGCGGAGCATCCGTGGAGCGAGGTCGAGCACACCATGCTGCACGAGATGGTCCATCAGTGGCAGGCGGAGTCCGGCCTCGGCGTGGACCACGGCCCGACGTTCCGGGCCAAGGCGCGCGAGGTGGGCGTGCTCCCCGCCGCGCGACGGAGCGTGGGGCGGGCGGCGCGCGGGCCTTTGCCGCCGGCCGGCGCCGAGCGGTATGTTTGAGGGCGTAGACTTCTACCAGCTCGACGCGTCGCTCTCGGACGAGGAGCGCGCGGTGCGCGACACGGTGCGCGCCTGGGTCGACGAACGGCTCATGCCCCTGATCGGCGACTGCTACGTCGAGGGGCGGTTCCCGAAGGAGCTCGTCCCCGGCATGGCGGAGCTCGGGCTCCTGGGCGCCAACCTGCCCGAGGCGTACGGCTGCGCCGGGCTCAACAACGTCGCCTACGGGCTCATCATGCAGGAGCTCGAGCGAGGGGACAGCGGGATCCGCTCCTTCGCCTCGGTGCAGGGCGCGCTGGTGATGTACCCGATCTTCACCTTCGGGAACGAGGAGCAGAAGCGGCGCTGGCTGCCGCGGCTCGCGGCGGGGCAGGAGATCGGATGCTTCGGCCTCACCGAGCCGGACTACGGCTCCAACCCGGCCGGCATGGTCACCACCGCACGGGAAACGGCCGACGGTTGGGTGCTCAACGGCACCAAGATGTGGATCACCAACGGGTCGCAGGCGACGGTGGCGGTGATCTGGGCCAAGACCGGCCGGCTCGACGATCCGGGCTCGATCCGCGGCTTCGTCGTCCCCGCGGACACCCGGGGCTACTCGGCGCGGGACCAGCGGGGAAAGCTGTCCCTCCGGGCGTCGGACACGAGCGAGATTCACCTGGACGAGGTGCGACTCCCGAAGGACGCGGTGCTGCCCGGGTCGGGCGGGCTCAAGAGCCCGCTCATGTGCCTCACGCAGGCGCGGTACGGGATCGCGTGGGGGGCGGTGGGGGCGGCGATGGCGTGCTATGACGAGGCGCTGCGCTACGCCAGGTCACGCGTGATGTTCGGCAAGCCAATCGGGCAGACGCAGCTGCAGCAGGCTCGGCTGGCGGACATGCTGACCGAGATCACCAAGGCCCAGTGCCTCGCGCTCCAGCTCGGGCGCCTCAAGGACGCGGGGACGATGACGCCGGAGCAGGTGTCGCTGGCCAAGCGGAACAACGTGCACATCGCCTGCGAGTGCGCGCGCGAGGCGCGCCGGCTGCTCGGCGCCAACGGGATCCTGGCCGAGTACCATTCGATGCGTCACCTGGCCAACCTCGAGTCGGTCTACACCTACGAGGGGACGCATGACATGCACACGCTGATCCTGGGGCAGGCCGTGACCGGGCTCGGCGCGTTCGTCTAGGGGCCGGCGGCCGGCGTTCACCCCGGGGTCGCTCGGCCAGTCAGCGGGGCCTGCGTGGGCGTTGGACCGGCGGCGGCTGTGACGCCGGCGGGGGTCCTGCGTATAACACTTTCGTGATTGCCCAAAGAGTGATCCGCCGTCGTCCCGATCCGTCCCCCAGCGCTCCCTCCCCCGCCGCCTCTGAGGCTGCGGAGCGGCGTTGCCGTGAGTGGTACGAGGCGCACGGCGTTTCCGTTTACAACTACTTCCGGTTCCACGTCGCATCGCCCGATGTGGCCGAGGATCTCACCGCCGAGACGTTCCTCAAGGTGGTGCGGGCCGCCGAGCGATTCGACGGGGACCGGGCCAGCCCGCGCACGTGGATCCTCACGGTCGCGCGCAACGTGCTGATCGACCACCGGCGCCGCTCGCGGCTCCGGCAGCACGTGCCGCTCGCGGGCCTTCGGGACCTGGTCTACGAGGCCCCGTCGCCCGAGGAGCGGCTGTTGCGGGAGGAGGAGGTGGGCCGGCTGCTGGGCGCACTGGCCACGCTCCCCGAGCGGGACCGGGAGCTGTTGGGGCTGCGCTACGGCAGCGGGCTCGAGATCGCCGAGATCGCCTCGGTGCTCGGCATCCGGGAGGGCGGCGCGCGCACGCGGCTGTGGCGCGCGCTCGGGCGGCTGCGGGAGGCGCTTGACGCATGAGCGGGTGGCACCCGGAGGAGTTGCCCGCGCCCATTCGCGGGATGGAAGAGGCTTTGCGTCGGGTTCGCTTCGAGCCCCGCGCCTCGCTTGGGCCGGAGGTGTTCGGCCGGTTACGTCGCGGCGAGCAGTCGAAGGGTGCTGCTCCGCTTCGGTGGCGCCGGTCGACCCTCCTGCTCTCGAGCGGGATCGCGGCGCTTGGGACGGCGGCCGTCGTCGGGGTCGTGGCCCTGCGGCAGCCGCCGCTCCCACCCGAAGCGTTCCTCGCCCAGGGCGGTAGCAGTTCCACCGCCCCCCCGCCGCAGGAGACCCTCGTCGATCGCTGCTGCTTCGACCTGGACGGCGGCGGCCGCCGCGACGACGGCATCGCGGTGCTGGTGGATCGGGCCCAGCAGGCGGCCATCCGCCGCATCGAGGTCTACGAGGACCGGGACCGCTCCGCGTCGTTCACCAAGGGCGACGTAGTCCGCTTCACCAGGGGCCCGCGCCTCATCGTGGACAGCCCGCTCCCCTCCAACCTCCGCACCCGCCGCTTCTGCTGCGGCGACTACGACGGCGAGGGCAACTCCGACGACGGCCTCCTGGTGGTCTCCGCCCCGCAGGACCGGGTGGTGCTGGTGGGCCTCTACTCCCAGCCCACGGCGGGCAAGCCCGGCCTAGGCTTCCCCCTTCGCTGATTCCCTCACATAGTTGATGTCCCGGGCCGGGGGAGGTCCCCCCGGCCCGCTTCGTTGCGGGCCGGCGGTGTAACGCCGGCCGCGCTCACGCGTTGTTCCCGGTGGATGCCCATGCCAACCGAGCGACCGGCCGTTCAGCCGACCCCCGCGACGCCCGGGGCGACCGATCGCGCCGACCGGGTTCGCGCGTGGTACCGCGACCACGGCGCCGCGGTCTACAACTACGTCCGGTATCACGTGGCCTCGCCCGACGCGGCCGAGGACCTCACGGCCGAAACGTTCCTGCGGGCGCTGCAGGCGGCCGACCGGTTCGATCCGGCCACCCGGGGGGAGCGGCCCTGGCTCATCACCATCGCGCGCAACCTGCTTCGGGATCACCGCCGGAGGGCGCGGGTCCGGCAGTACGTGAACCTGCACGCCCTCCGCGACCTCGCGTCCCACGCGCCGTCGCCGGAGGAGCGGCTGCTCTACGAGGAGGAGGCCGGCCGCGCGCTCGACGCGCTCGCCGGCCTCGATGCGGCCGACCGCGAGATCGTCAGCCTGCGCTACGCGAGCGGGCTCTCGGGGCCGGAGATCGCCGCGCTCCTGGGCATCAGCGAGGCCAACGCGCGGGTCCGGCTCTGGCGTGCGATGGCGCGCCTGCGCACCGCGCTCGGCGAGATCCGATGAGCGACGACTTCTGGGCGACGCCGCCGGAGGAGGCTCGCGATCTCGATCGCCTGTTCCGCGGGCTCGAGTTCCGGCCCCGGGAATCGCTGGAGCCCGAGCTGACCGGGCGGTCGCGGACCAGCGGCGAGCCGGATCCGGCGCCGCGGCGCCGGTGGATGACGCCGCTCGCAGCCGCGTGCGTGCTCGGGGCGGCGGCCGTGGCCGGGTGGTACGAGCGCCGGGTGACGACCGTGGACTGGTGCTGCGGCGATCTCGACGGGGGCGGCATCGCGGATGACGGCATCGTGGTCATGGCGCGGCGGGACGAGAGCATCCGCCGGCTCGCGCTCTACGAGGACCGTGACCGCTCGCGCAGCCTCTCCGCGGCCGACATCGTGCGCTTCGAGCGCGGCGCGGCGATCGCGCTTGCCGGCAACCCGCCCCCCCAGAGCGTCACCCTGCGGCACTGCTGCGCCGACTACGACGGCGGCGGTCCCCCCGACGACGGCATCCTGGTGGTCGGCGTTCCGCCGGACACCGTGCTCATGGTGGGCCTCTACGAGCGCCGGAAAGAGGCGCCCGAGTCGCAGGCCCTGCTTCGATAGTCGACCGCCCGATAGCCAACCCCCGCGCTGCTCCAACCCGAGCCCATCCCGATGATCCTGCGTCGTCCTGTCGTAGCCCTGGTCGCGGCGGCGGTGGCCGCGCCCGCCCTCGTCGCGCAACAGCCCGATACCACGCGGCAGGACACGACCAAGGTGCGCAAGCTCGCGCCGATCGAGGTCGTGGGCACGATCCAGCCGTCCGCGGGGCCCACCATCACCTCAGGCGTGCCGGCGCGGGTCACCATCCTCACCGGCGAGCAGGTGGACGCGTACGAGCCGCGGATCCTCTCCGACGTGCTCAGCCAGCAGCCCGGCATCTCGCTCTACGACGATGCCGGCTCCCCCTACAAGCTCAACGTCAGCACCCGCGGATTCTTCGCGTCGCCCGTGGTCGGTCTGCCGCAGGGCGTTTCGGTGTTCCTCGACGGGGTGCGCCAGAACGAGCCGGACGCCGCGCAAGTGAACTTCGACCTGCTCCCGATGCAGTACGTGCGGCGGATCGAGCTGCTCTCGGGGACGGCGTCCATCCAGGGCCGGAATTCGTTGGGCGGGGCGATCAACCTGGTCACGGCGCGGGGTACCGGCCCGCTCGGCGGCGAGCTGGAGCTGCAGGGGGGCTCGTTCGGCACCTTCAACGGCAATGGTTCGGTGGACGGGCGGACGCCGGGCGGAATCGACTACTACGTGGGCGCCGGATACAACCGCGAGGACGGGTGGCGGCAGGTCACCGGAGCGCGTCAGTACAACGGGTTCTTCAATCTGGGCAAGCTCACCGACACCTGGGGCGTGAGCCTGCAAGGATTCGGGGCCGACTCCCGCGCCGAGACCGCCGGCTCGCTGCCGGCGAGCGCGTTCGATCTCAAGCCCGACTCCAATTTCACCCAGGGAGACTACGAGGATCTGACGCTGCTGCAGGTGGCGGCCTCCGGTTACCGCCAGCTCGGGACGGGGCGGGGCTCGTTCCGCCTGTACTTCCGCCGGAGCACGGCCGAGCGGTTCAACGTCAACCAGCCGGAGGATCCCGACGCGTTCGGAACCAGCCGCAACCGCACCGGCGGCTGGGGCGTGGACTACCGGGGCGCGAGGGGCATCGGCCGCGCGATCCTGGGATACCGTATCGGCGGAGACGGGAGCTTCAACTCGACCCGGGTCGAGCTGTTCGCGGACTCGGTCAAGTTCGGCGGGGTCCGGAGTCGCACGACGCTGGTCGAAAGCCCGCTCTGGGACGCGGCCGGGTTCGCCACGGCGGACCTCACCATCGGGCGATTCACGGTGAGCGGCGGCGCGCGGTTCGACTACATCAAGATCCCCTTCCACAACCTGCTCGATCCCGGCGCGGATACCTCGAGCTCCTACTTTCGGGTGAACCCGAAGGGCGGGGTATCGGTCAACGCCGGACGTGGGGTGACGGTGTACGGCTCGGTCGGGCAGAGCTACCGCGCCCCCGCGGTGATCGAGTTGGCGTGCGCCGATCCGGAGGAGGCGTGCGTGCTGCCCTTCGCCCTGGGGGACGATCCGCCGATCGAGCCGGTGCGCGCGATCACCTACGAAATCGGGGGGAATTGGGCGGTCGGCCCTGCCGTGTTCACCGGCTCTGCGTACCGGACCGACGTGCGGAACGACATCTTCCTCTTCCCCAATGAGAACGCGGTCAGCGGGTCCACGATCGAGGGGTTCTTCGGGAACCTCGACAAGACCCGACGCGAAGGGGTGGAGCTGGGGAGCACGATCACGCTTCGCGGCGGCCACAGCCTGTACGCGACCTACGCCTGGACCCGCGCAACGTTCCAGACCACCGCCGACATCTTCAGCCCGCGGTCCGAGGAGACGGGCGAGGAGAACCAGGTCGAGCCCGGCGACCGGCTTCCGCTGGTGCCCGACCATCAGGTGAAGTTCGGTGCCCTGGCACAGCTTCCGGCCGGCGTGAGCATCGCGGCGGATGCCCGCTGGATCGGCAAGCAGTGGCTCCGCGGCGATGAAGCCAACCAGACCGAGCCGCTCGGCAGCTTCTTCGTGACCGACGCGCGGGTGAATTGGCGCGTCGGGCCATGGGAGGTGGCGGGGCTCGTCACCAACCTCTTCAACCGGCACTACGCAAACTTCGGCACGTTCAACATCAATCAGCTGAATCCGGCCGGCCCCGCGCTGGAGCGGTTCCTGACCCCGGGGCAGGAGCGCGCGTTCCGTCTGGTGGTGCGACGAGACTTCGGCGGACGGGTCCCCTCGCAAGGCGCACCGGACCTCGACTGACGACCGGCGCCCGCGGGGCGGCGCGGCGCGGCCGACCTCGCGGGGAGCACAGCCCCGAAGCCAATGCGTGTCCCTGGGCTCGAGGCCGGGTGCTGGCCCGGCCGAGCCCGCGGATGCACATTGCAGGCACTCTCCCCCCGGGCGCCGGATGACCGACATCGCAGGCACACCGCTCGACTTGGCCCTGCGCGGGCGGTACCGCTTGCTGCGCGAGCTGGGGCAGGGCGGCATGGCCACGGTGTATCTGGCCGAGGACCTGAAGCACCACCGGAAGGTGGCGGTGAAGGTCCTGCGGCCCGAGTTGGCCGAATCGCTCGGCCCGCAGCGCTTCCTCCGCGAGATCGAGATCGCGGCGCAGCTCACCCATCCTCACATCCTCCCGCTCCACGATTCAGGCGAGGCCGGCGGCTTCCTTTATTACGTCATGCCCTACGTGGAGGGAGAGTCGCTCCGGGCCCGGCTCGCCCGCGACGGCGCGCTCCCGCCGCCGGAGGCAGCACGCTACCTCCGCGACGTGGCGGACGCGCTCGCCTACGCCCACGCGCGCGGCGTGGTGCACCGGGACGTCAAGCCGGAGAACGTGATGCTCGCGGGGCGTCACGCGCTGGTGATGGATTTCGGCGTCGCCAAGGCCGTGAGCGAAGCCGGCGCCGCCGGGCTCACGACCGTGGGCGTGACCCTCGGCACCCCGTCGTACATGTCGCCGGAACAGGCGGTAGCGTCGCCCACGGTGGACCATCGCACCGACATCTACGCGCTCGGGATCATGGCGTACGAGATGCTGGCCGGCCGCACGCCGTTCGAGGGCATGGGCCCGCAGCAGGTGCTGGCGGCGCACGTGACCCGGGCGCCCGAGCCGCTCGCCGCGCGGGTCCCCGGCTTGCCGCCCGCGCTCGCCGCGCTGGTGATGCGCTGCCTCGAGAAGCAGCCCGAAGCGCGCCCGGAGAGCGCCGCCGAGCTGGTCCCGCTGCTCGAGGGCGCGGAGTCGCCCAGCGGGGGCGCGGCGGCCGCGCCCGCGACGGCGGCGTTCTCGTCGGGGGCGGAGCGCGCCATCCGGCGCGCCCATCCGGCTCGGGTCGCGCTGCTCTTCGCCTCGGCGGCCGTGGTGGTCCTCGCCGTAGTCTGGGTGCTGATGCTCCGGCTCGGTTTGCCCGATTGGGTGCTGGGAGTCGCCGCCGCGCTGCTCGCGGTGGGGCTCCCGATCATGCTGCTCACGGGGGTGCACGAGCGCCGCCGGGCCGTCGCGCGCACCACCGCGGCCCTCACGCCGCCGGAGACGGTGGTCTCCCGCTGGTTCACGTGGAAGAGGGCGGTCCTGGGCGGCGGGCTGGCGTTCGCGGGACTCACCGCCGCGGTCGCGGCGTACACGGCCATGCGGCTCCTGGGCATCGGGCCGGTCGGCACGCTGGTCGCCTCCGGCGTGCTCAAGGAGCGGGAGCGGCTGGTGCTCGCGGATTTCGAGAATCACACCCCGGACTCCACCCTGGGCACGTCACTCACCGAGGCGTTCCGGGTTGACCTCTCCCAGTCACCCACGCTGCGGCTGGTGGACGGGGGCGAGATCGGCGACGCGCTCGCGCGGATGCAGCGCACGGCGGACGGCCGGCTCCCGCCCGCGCTCGCGCGCGAGCTGGCGGAGCGGATCGGCAGCAAGGCGGTGGTCACGGGACAGATCGATCCGGTGGGCACAGGCTACGTGCTGTCGGCCAGCCTCGTGTCCGCCGCGGACGGGCAGGTGCTCACGGCGGTGCGGGAGACGGCCGACGACGCTGCCGGTTTGCTCAAGGCGATCGACCGGCTCTCCGGCAAGCTGCGCGAGCGGATCGGCGAGTCGCTCGTCACCATCCGGGCCAACCCGCCGCTCGAGCGGGTGACGACGCGGTCGCTCCCCGCGCTCCGGAAGTACTCCGATGCCGAGCGCCTGGTGGACCAGGCCCGCGAGTCGGAGGCGATTCCCCTGCTCGAGGAGGCGATCGCGCTCGACACCGGCTTTGCCATGGCGTACCGGAAGCTTGCGGTGGCGCTGGGGAACATTCGGGAGTCCGACACCCGGGTCAACGAGGCGGCGACGCAGGCGTTTCGCCGGCGGGACCGGCTGCCCGACCTGGAGCGCGAGCTCGCAACCGCCTTCTACTACTCCCAGGTGGATTACGATCCGACCCGGGTCGAAACCGCGTACCGCACGATTCTCGCGGCCGATCCCGACAATGCCACCGCGCTGAACAATCTCGCGCTCGCGCTGAACATGCAGAAGCGCTGGTCCGAGGCGGAGAGCCTCGCGGTGCGCGGTACCCGGGTGTCGCACATCGCGTCACTCGTGCAGCACGTGGTGTGGGCGCGGCTCGCGCAGGGCCATATCGCCGAGGCGCGCGCCGCCGTCGAGACGTTCGCGAAGTCCGAGCCGCCGACCAGCGGAACGGTCCGCGAGCAGCAGGCGCTGGTCGCGCTCGCCGAGGGGGATTACGCCGCGGCGATTCGGCTCTACGAGGAGCTCCGGCGCGAGCATGCCGCCGATCCCTCTCGGCAGAGCCAGACCAGCTGGATGCTCGCGCGGCTGGCCGAGCTCCGCGGCCGCCTGGGTGAGGCCGCCGAGCACCTGCGCGACTACATGAGCGAGGGGGAGGCTCGAGGCCTGCCACGCGACTATCTCGACGGCGCGGCGGCGCTCGGCATGATGGAGATCCAGTACCGCAACCGACCGGGCGCGGCGCTGGCGATCGTGGAGAAGGCGCTCGCTCGGGTGCCGCTGGATTCGCTGCCGCCGGCGGATCGCCCGTACCTGCCGCTCGCGCGGGTCTATGCGGCCGCCGGCAACGCCGCGGCAGCGCGCCGACTGATGCGCGAGTACGAGGCGGCGGTACCCCCCGGGTACCGGCGCGGCGCCCAGCCCGTCATCAAGGGTATGGCGTACGGCGCCGTCGCAGAGGCGGAGGGCCGGCTGGACGAGGCGGCCGCCGGCTACCGGGCCGCCTACGACGACGCCGGCTACTGCAACTCCTGCGGGCTGTTCGATCTGGCGCGCATCGCGGAACGGGCGGGGCGGGCCGACTCCGCGCTCGCCCTTTACCGGCGGTTCGCGGATACTCCACTGCTGGTCGCAACCGTGGCCACGAACACGTCCGGGGCACTTGCCCCGGCGTACAAGCGCCTGGGCGAGCTGTACGAGGCGAAGGGCGATCGGAGGCAAGCCGCGGAGTACTACGAGCGCTTCGTGAATCTCTGGAAGGATGCCGACCCCGAGCTCCAGCCCGGCGTGCGCGAGGTGCGCGGCCGGTTGGCGCGGCTGGCCCAGGAGCCGGGCACGTAGCCCGGACCGGATCGGGTGCCGGCCGCCCTACGCGCGGTGGCGCTGCCTGGGGTGGGTGATCGGCCCGACTAGTGGCGCCCGCGCGGCCAGAGCAGTCCGCGCACCGCATCGACCAGCGCGTCGGGCGTGAACGGCTTCTGCAGCAGCGGCAGCCCGGGTGTCCGGATGTTCCGGGCCAGCAAATCCGCCGGCGGATACCCCGACATGAGCAGGATCGGCTGCCGCGGGTTGCGGCTGAGCAGCGCCTCGGCGAGTTCGGCGCCGTTCATCCGCGGCATGAGCACGTCCGCGATCACGAGGTCGAACGGCGAGCCCCGCTCCTCGACCCGGCGCAACGCCTCGGTCCCGTCCTGGGCCTCGGTGACCGCGAACCCCTCGGCCGTGAGCGCACGCGTGCCGTACGCCCGCACCACGTCCTCATCGTCCACCAGCAGGAGCGTACCGGGCAAAGCGCCTCCGCACCGAGGAACGACGGGAGCCGAAATGAAGCGATGCGTTTCGGGGATGAGCCTACGATGAATCGCGCAGTGGCGGCGCGCAAGATAGCCGATGCGCCGCGCCGCCGCGACCGCCGCCTTGCGGAGTTCGGGAACCCGATGTAAGTCAAGGCAACCCGCCGCACGTTTCGCTCGGGGCCTCTCCGCGTGGGGGGAGGCATACCGCGGTCCGGCAGCCCGGACCCACAGGAGACTGGATGCCCCCCGCGCCCGACGCCCACCGCACCATCCTCATCGTAGACGACGAGGCGCCGCTCCGCGGCGTGCTGGCGCGCCAGCTTCGGGCGGCCGGGTTCCGCATTCTCGAGGCAGGCAACGGGTCGGAGGCGCTCGCGGTGCTCGAGTGCCGCGGCCGGCCGGTGGATCTCGTCCTCGCCGACGTGGTGATGCCCGGCATGAACGGCACCGAGCTCGCCGACCGCCTTCTGGCGCAGGATCCGGCCCAGCCGATCGTCCTCATGTCGGCGTACGCGCCGAGCGGGATGGTCGAGGTGGGCAGCGGGCGGCGGGTGTCCATGCTGCGCAAGCCGTTCGACGTCGCGGCGCTGATCGACTCGGTCGAGCGTGCCGTAGCCCAGACGCCCACCGAAGGCTAGCCGCCGGCTCCTACCGCCACCGCGCGGGGCCGTAAGCTGCCGGGCCTGCTGCGCCGGGGCGGTGGCCCGCGCCGCGGCGAGGCTCCGCTACACCCGGCCGCCGTGCTCCGCGGGTGCCGGCTCATAGTCGAGTTCGGTGACGCGCCCCCGCCAGTACGGCTGGCGCCCCTCCGGGAGCACCCAGCCCACCTCGCCCCGCCGCGGCACCATCATGCCGTGCACCCGCTCGTAGTCCCAGAACCGCCCCGACCAGGGCGTCGGCACCTGCCGTCCGTCCACCGTGCGGTACCGGAGGGCCGCCACCCCGATCACCTCCCCATCGCTGCCGAAGGAGAAGTCCGCCCACACCGTGACGGAACCGTCGGCGAGCGTGGCGCGCGCGGTGTGGTCGTCTCTGGGGGCCCAGGATACGCCCGCGCTCGGCAGGAGCGCGGTGGGGAACCACGGCGACTCCGCGAGGTGGCGCAGCAAGCTCGCCGACGCCATCTCCCGGCCGCCGTGCTGGTCCACCAAGGGGACGAGCGCGGCGGCCTTGCCGCTCGTCCGGCCCTCGCCATCGACGTAACTGTCGCGCACGTGCACGGGGACGAGCGGCGCCATCCCGATGGTCGCGTCCCAGACGAAGCCGGGCGGGCGTACCGAGAAGTGCTCCACCGCGGCGAACGGACGCCAGCCGGCCGCGGGAAGGAGGAAGTCGCCCTCCTGTGCGACCCTGGCACGGCGGATCAGCGGCTGCCCCGGCGCGAGCGCGAACTCGAAGTACCTGGCCGCACAGGGCGGCAGCGCGGTGAGCTCGTCGGGAGAGAACCGGCCTGTGCGGGGGCTGGGACCGGCGCGGGCCGCGGCGTCGAGCCGCTCGACCGCGCGCTCCGTTTCCCGGCGCCAGATCGCGCGTCCGATGGCAACGGCGCCGGCGGCGCTCGCGGCGATCCCGCCCGCGAGCACTGCGCCCGCCTTCATCGATCCCTTCATGAGCCCTCCACGTCCCCGCGGCGCCCGCCTCCGGGCGCGCCCGCTCGCACGCCGGCGATCGGTCGCCATCGGGCGATCGGTCGCCCATTGGTAAGTAATGGAGGCATGCGGCGCACGGCAGGGACGCAAGCGCCCCGGCCGGCGCCGCACCGGCTCAGCGGACCTCCACCGTGCCCGTCATCCGCGGGTGGAGCGCGCAGAAGTAGGGGTAGCGTCCGGGCTGGGTGAAGCGGAACGCGTATCGCTCGCCCGTGTCGAGCGCCGGTGACGGGGCGAAGCGCCCGTCGGAGCTCACGATCTTGTGCGGCACGTCGTCCGCGTTGGTCCAGGTGAGCGTCGCGCCCGCGGCGAGCGTCAGGCTCGCCGGCTCGAAGGTGAAGTTGTCGATCCGCACCGCCGTCACGCCCGGAGTCGAGTCGCCGACCTGGGCCGTGCTCGCGCGGGCCGGCGCGGCGGATTCTGCGGCTGCGAGCGCGGCGGGCGCGCCGGCATTCCCGGAAAGCGTGCTGTCCACGACCGCGAGCGCCTCGCGCCCGCGCACGAAGTCAACGCTCGCGATGCCGAGCACGTCGCGCAGCCGGGCGGGCTCGACCGCCAGGGGCCCGGGAGATGCCGCGGCGCCGGGCGCGGGCTGCGGAAACGCGGTGGACATGGCGGTGTGGAAGCGGGCGTGCCCCTCCACCTTCTGCAGCACCTGGTGGATGTGGCCGTTCAGCACGGTGACCGAGCCGAACCGGCGGAGCAGCGCGAGCGCCTGCTCCGAGTCGTCGGTGCCCCAGCCCCAGTCGGCGTACACGGTCCAGAGTGGAATGTGCGCGAAGACGACGATCGGCGTGCTGCTCGAGCGCCCGCGGAGGTCGCGCCGGAGCCAGTCGAGCTGTTCCGCGCCCAGATTGCCCAGCCCGCCGGCCTTGAGGTTGAGCACGTTGACCAGGCCGATGAAGTGCACTCCGCTGTGGTCGAAGCTGTACCAGCCGCCGCCCCGCGATCCCTTGCCGTAGCGATCGAGGTAGCTCCGGCCGTCGTCGGAGAGCACGTCGTGCTCGCCGGGCACGTAGAAGATGCGCTCGGTCTTGATCCCGCGGATCACCTGGTCCGCGGTGTCGAACTCGCTCGGCTTGGAGAGCTGGCTGATGTCGCCGGTGTGGAGCACGAACGCCGGGCGCCGCGGGAGGGCGTTGAGCCGGTCCACCGCGAGTTGCAGCGTCGCCGTCACGTCGGGATTGGCCGCCTTGTTGAACCCGATGTGGCTGTCGCTGATCTGCGCGAAGAAGAGGCCGTCGCCCGCCCCGCCGAGGCCGGCTCCGCCGAGGCTGAGGGACGAGAGCACGCCGCCGCTCACGGTCCAGAGCATCCCGGTGCCTGCCCAGGCCATGCACTTGAGGAAGCCGCGGCGGTCCACGCCGTCGGCGTTGTGATCGTGGAGGATCTCGTCGCTCATCGCCATCTCCGCTGGGGTGGTCGCGCCGCGCAGCTATCGGTCGGGAGGAGAGACCGGTGCGCCGGACCGGTTATTCCCCGGGCGGCCTGCCGGTGTCCCGGCCGGTCGCGCCGGCTTCCGGCCGGCTCCCGGCCGCGACGGCCGATGTGACGACCGCACTTGTGCCAGACCCGGTCCTGGCCCAGAATAAGGTCCGCTTCATGTTGCACCGTGGCCTTGGTTTGCGGCCGCGAGCCCTCCAAGGGCGGATTTCGAGGTGTATCTGCCAGAACCGGTCAAGCCCACCGCGCCTGCCGGCGGTCGCCACGGTTGGTCCTATGTCCAGGCGGCGTTGCTCGTTGCGGCCGCAACCGTGCTCCGCTGGCTGCTGGATCCCTGGCTCGGCGACGCCCAGCCCTTCCTGACGTTCTTCCCGGCGGCGCTCCTCGCTGCCTGGCGCCTGGGCGTGGGTCCGACCGTGTTCGCCGTCCTCCTCAGCGCGCCGCTCGCCGCCTGGCTCTTTTTCCCGGCGCAGCCCCACGTGCCCACGGCCATGTTCATGCGGGCGGTGGGCGTGGTGTTCTTCTGCGGGGTGAGCATCGGCGCGGCGGTCCTCTGGGACCGCGAGCGGCGCGCGCGACTGCTCGGCGACGAGAAGGTCCGCGAGGCCCTGAGCCTGCGCGAAGCCGCGGAGCGTGCCGCCACGGAGGCGCACGAGGCGAGAGCGCACGGCGAAGAGCAGGCGCTCCGCGCGGAGGAGGAGGCGGCGCGGGCGGAGGAGGAGGCCGCCCGGGCGGAGGAGGAACAGCTCCGGGCGGAGGAGGAGGCCGAGCGAGCCAACGCGGCGGCGGGCGCGGCCGACGCCGCCCGACAGCGGCTGGTGGACCTGCTCGACGCCATGCGCGACGGATTCATCGCGCTGGACTACGACTGGCGGGTGACCTACTTCAACCGCGAGGCCTCCGTGCTGCTCCAGCAGCACCCGGCGGAGGTGTTGGGCCGGATCATCTGGGACGCGTTGCCGGGGCTGCGCGAGTCAATTCTGCGCACCGAGCTGGAAGCGGCGATGCGGGGCCACGTTGCCGCCCACTTCGACGTGCAGTACGCCTCGCGCGGGCTCTGGCTGGAGGTGGACGCGTATCCCGCGGAGGAAGAGTTCGCGATCTTCTTCCGCGACATCACCCAGCGCCGCCGGGCCGCCGAGGTCTCCGCCCGCCTCGCCGCCATCGTCGAGTCCTCCGACGACGGCATCCTCAGCAAGCAGCTCGACGGGACGATCCTCAGCTGGAACGCGGGCGCCGAGCGGATCTTCGGCTACCGCGCGGACGAGATGGTGGGCGGCTCCATCTATCGGCTCATCCCGCCGGAGCTTCGGGCCGAGGAGCAGGACATCCTCGCGCGCATCGCGCGCGGCGAGCACGTGGCGCACTACGAGACGACGCGGATCCGGAAGGACGGGAGCACGGTCGTGATCGAGCTCACGGTGTCGCCGGTGCGGGACGTGAACGGGAATATCATCGGAGCCTCGTCCATCAAGCGCGACATCACCGAGCGCAAGCGCGCGGAGGAGCAACTGCGGCAGGCGGCCAAGATGGAGGCGGTCGGCCGGCTCGCGGGCGGCATCGCGCACGAGGCCAACAACCAGATGTCGGTCGTGCTCGGCTGCGCCGCCTTCCTGCTCAAGCGGGGCGATCTCGCGCCGGAGGCGCGGGCGGACGTCGAGCAGATGCGGCGGGCGGCCGAGCGGACCGCGGGCATCACGGCGCAGCTTCTCGCGTTCGGCCGACGGCAGTGGCTGCATCCCGCGCCGCTCGACCTGAACGAGATGATCAAGGGCGTGGACGCGCTGCTGCGCCGGCTGCTGGGCGAGCGCTGTCAGCTGGTGCTCGAGCTCGCGCCGGACCTTCCCAAGGCCATGGCCGACCGGGGGCAGATCGAGCAGGTGCTCTTGAACCTGGTGTTCAACGCGCGCGACGCGATGGTGGAGGGGGGGATCATCACCATCAGCACCGACCGCGCGGAGCACACCCACACGCTGGTTCCGGCCGACGGGCCCCACCCCAATCCGGCCGGCGCGTTCGTGCGATTCACCATCGCGGACACCGGTCACGGCATGGACGCGGAGACGAGGCGGCGCGTGTTCGAGCCCTTCTACTCCACCAAGGAGATCGGGCGCGGCACGGGGCTTGGCCTCGCCGCCGTGCACGGCATCGTGCGCCAGAGCGGCGGGTTCATCCGCCTGGACTCGGCGATCGGCCGGGGCACGACGTTCGACATCTATCTCCCGACGGCGCCCGTGCCCGAGGGCGCCGCCTCGCCGGCCGAGCCGCGCGGCCGGCGGGGGAGCGGGGTCGTGCTGGTGGTGGAGGACGAGCCGAACGTGCTCAGCACGATCGTGCGGGTGCTCCGGGAGGACGGCTTCACCGTGGAGGGCGCGGCGGACGGGGCCGCGGCCCTGGAACGGATCAATGCCCTGGGCGGATCGCTCCGGCTGCTCGTGACCGACGTGCTCATGCCCAACATCGGCGGGCTGGAGCTCGCCATGGAGGCCCGGCGGCTCCATCCGGAACTGCCGACGCTGCTCATGTCGGGCGATCCCCGGCTCGAGTCCGAGGCGGCCTCGCGGCTGCCCGCGCCCGGGGAGCCGCTGTTCATCCCGAAGCCGTTCACGCCGGAATCGCTGCTGCAGGCAGTGCACGACGTGCTCGACGGCGTCGCGTCGCGATCGGAGCAAGGAGACGCGCGCGCCGTGAGCGCCTCCTGAGCCGCGGCCGGGCTCGCGGCGGCATGCATCGGCCGCCCGCCGGATCGAGCGCGTTGCTCGCGCTCGGTGCGGTTGCGCTGATCCCGCTCGTGGGATGCAACCGGCCGACGCTCGCCCGCGCCGGCGCCATCGAGGTCACCTCCGCCTACGCATACCCGACCGCGGGAGAGGTCGGTGCCGCGTACGTCACGCTCCGGAATACCGGGGCCGCGGCGGACACGCTGCTCGGCGCCACCGGGCCGGACTCGGGTGCGCTCGAGCTGATGGAGACGGCCGGCCAGCGGATGCATCGCGTCACGGAGCTCGCAATTCCACCGAAGACATCCGTCGAAATGGCACCCGGCGGCGTGCACGTCATGGCCGACAGCGTGGCGCATCCATGGCGCATCGGGGACACGGTGCGGCTCCGGCTCAGGTTGGCTCGTGCCGGCGCGCTCGAGGTTGCGGTGCCGGTGATCCCGTACGGCGAACGACCGTAACCGCCGCGTCACTTCGCACTCGCCGCGCGCGGTGCGCGCGCGCATCGTCTGCCGAAGCGATCGTGACTCGCTTGGCAGTCAAGAAATTCAGCATTGACAGCACAGCACGCGTCTCTTAGCCTAGCAGCCCGCGCGCGTCGCGACCGTCGGAAAAAGCGCAATCGCGCATTGCGGGATGAGCCATACGCGGTGGAGCATCTTCGTGGAGATGGCCACGCACCCGGCTCGAGCTGGTTTCGGTCGTGTGCACGTCCTCGCGAAGTGAGTGGGGCCCCCAGGTAGACGCCCGCCTTGCTCGCACTCGGTGCGAGCCCCCGCTTCTCATCCCCACATATCGGCCGTTCGGGCGGCGTCGCGTCCGTTCATGCGGCGACGGGGACAAACGCAATCGCGGCTCCGCCCGAGCGGGCGCCGCGTCACGCTTCACGCAGGAGGCAGGCAATGTTCGGAATGGCATCGCAGGGCACGGGCGGCTTCGGCACGCAGCAGGGGATTCCCGGCTATGGCTACGGCAGCCCCCTGGAGGCGTTCTCGCAGGGCATCGGCAGCATCCCGCCGTACATCGCCCAGCAACTGCAGCAGACCCAGCCGCAGTTCGGGATTTCGCCGTTCGGCACGCCGGGGCTCGGCCAGCAATTCGGGCAGGGCGGCTTCGGGCAGCAATTCGGGCAGGGCGGCCTCGGGCAGCAGTTCGGGCAGGGCGTGTTCGGCCAGTCGCCGTGGGGGCCGTCGCAGTCGCCGATCCAGGTGCTGCCCGTGGTGACGCCGCAGGGGTGGTTCGGCGTGCTCGTGCTCGCCAAGGTGCAGCCGGTCCCGGTCGGAATCGGCGGGGGCATCGGGCTGCAGCAGCTCGGCCTGGGCGGCATCACCGGCGGGCTCGGGGGGCGTCTCGGCGGCATCGGCGGCGGGCACTTGCCGCTGCAGGCCCAGCAGCAGATCCCGCAGAGCTACATGCCCTTCGGACTCGCCGGTGTGGGAGGCGTGCCCGGCCAGTCGCTCGGCTACGGCTCCATCCACTAGCACGCAGGCACACCGCTCATGGCTCGAGCATCTGATCGAGCATCAGGAGGAGCAGTGGCATACGACGCATCGCAGGGCTTCGCGGGCACCGCTCCGCCCGGATCGCGGGCGGGCTGGGCCGCGGGCACGGGGCCCGGTGCGGGACCGGGGACGTACGGCGGCTTCGCGCCGTCGGTGGGCGGATCCCCGGGCGCGTTCGGCGGAGGCTACGGGCGGCTGATGCCGCTCGAGGCTCCAGTCGGCGCGGCGCCGCAACCGGTTCTCGCGCCGTACCAGCAGCGACCCGAGGTCGAGGCGCGCGCGGCGGCGGAGTTCATGCAAGTCGCGAGCGCGGACTTGATCCGCAAGCTCTACCACTATCTCGAGGCGAACACCCAACGCTATCCCCAGCTCGTAGACTGCACGCCGATGGTCCGGCGCGCGGCCGAGTTGTACGGGGCGGGGGACTACACGGGGGCGTTCTCGCAGGCGTACCAGGCCTACCGAGGCACCACGATCCTGCGTTCGGTGAACCCGGAGCTGCCGAGCCTGTAACGGCGCCGGGCCGATTCGGACGGAGCGCGGGTGCGCCGTGGTCCGCGGGTGCGGTCCCGACGCGCGGGCCGGAGCCCACCCGGGCTCCGTCGCTCAGGGGGAATCATGGCAAGAAGGAGCAGACGCGAAGCCGAAGCGGGCGAGCACGAGGGGCGTGGCGCGCAGCCCGCCGAGACCGTCGCGACGCGGCGGGAGCAGTACCTCGTCGCACGCCGGCCGGGCGCGCCGCCGGCCGGCGCGGAATCGGTGGACTTGAACGCGGTCCGGGCCGCGCTGGAGCGCGACCCCGAAATCCGGATCAAGCGAACCCTCACGCCCACCGGCCTCGGCTCGCTCGCCGGAGGGCTTCCGGCCCAGCAGGCGATCATCGTCGCCGAGATGCCGAGGGATCGCGCGGAGCAGGTGAGCCGGATGCCGCACCTGGTGATCGAGCCGGACCACCCGCTCACGCTCGAGGAGGCGGCGGTCCCGTTCGCGCGCGACCCGGGCGTCGTGGCGCCCCACGCGCCCGGACCGACGGTCACCATCGCCGTCACCGGCAAGGATCAGGAGCCGGTCGAGGGCGCGGGCGTGTTCGTGTTCGGGAGCTCCTGGCCCGCGCAAGCGGTCACCGATGCGGGCGGCCAGGCGCAGGTCACGTTGCTCGACGACTCGGTGGACTCGGTGCGCGGACTCCTGGTCAAGCCGAGGGCCGGCTACTGGAGCCTCTGGCTGGCCGACCCCGCGCTGGACCCGAACCGGCCGAATCCGGTGTCGCTCACGCC
>DASSOD010000244.1:0-9768 GCA_035700905.1 Gemmatimonadales bacterium
GAGCGCGAGATCGAGGTTCGCCTCGATCGCGTCGTCGGCCGCGGGGGCCCGGCGCGCCGCGGCGGCGCGGGCGCTGTCCACCAGCGGCTGGAGCGCGGTCGCATCGCCGCAGCGCTCGAGCGCCGCCGCGGCGGAATCCACCAGCCCCGCGCTCCGGCGGAGCCGCTCGGCGCGCCCCAGGCCGCGGGCCAGCGGATCGATCGCGAGCACGCGGGCGGCGCGATCGAGCTCCGCCTGAATCGCCGCGTCGTCGGGCGCGAGCCGCGCCGCCGCCTGCAGCGTTCCATGCGCGGCGCGGTACTCCCCCGCGGCGAACTGCGCCGCGCCGAGTCCGGCGAGCGCCTGCGGGTCGCGCGGATCGCGCCGGAGCATGGCGCGGTACACCGCCGCCGCGCGCGCGGGCGATCCCGCCGCGATGAACAGCTCGCCGAGCCGCGGCTGGAGGGCCGGATCGTCGCCCACCTCGCCCTGGAGCGGCAGCAGCTCGGCGAGGAGCTCCTGCTGCGCGTGGCGGCGGGCGAGCAGGTCCACCAGCTCGAGCCGGGTGCGCACCCGGTTGCCGCGCGCGTCGGACGGCCAGCGGCCGTAGATCGCGTGGTGGTAGTACGAGATCGCGTCGGGCAGGCGGCCCTCGGCCAGCAGCACGTGCGCCATCGTGAGGTTCGCCGGGCCATCGGTGGCGTCGCGCCGGAGCAGCTCCGCCATGGTGGACTCGGCGGCGGCGGGCCGGCCGGCGGCGAGCTGCGCGCGTCCGAGCGCCAGGCGATAGCCGTCGTTGCCCCGCGCGAGCGCGATGGCGCTCCGGTAGCGGTCGATCGCCGCGCCGTGCCGCCCCTGCCGTGCCAGACGCTCGCCCTCGGTGAACAGCCGGACGGCCTCCGACCGCTGCTCGGCGTGCTCCAGGTTGGCGAGGAACGTGTCCACCGCGAACAGCGCGAGAATGGCCGCGAGCACCAGGCCGAAGGTGGCGAGGAAGGCGCCGGCCGAGGGGGGCGCGGTCGCGGCGCCGGGCGCGGGCGCGCTCACGGGCCCGGCGCTCCGTCTCGCGGCTCCGCCACGCCGTAGGTGGAGAGAATGTCGTCCAGCGTCACGAGGCCGATGAGCTGCCGTACGTCGGCGCGGCTCACCACCGGCAGCACCGTCGCGTGGGTCGCGCCCATCCGCTGGAGCGCCACGCCGAGGGTGTGGTCGGGGTGGAGGTGCTCCAGTTCCGGGGCGCCGGCGCGCGGCGCGGCGAGGTCGTCGGCGAGCAGGGAGGCGACGGGCCGCTCGGCCCGGCCGTCGCCGGCCGCCCGCTCCAGCGCCGCGCGGGTGACCATGCCGCGGAGGCCGGCGGCGTCCGTGACGGGCAAGGCGTCGAGCCCGGTCTCCCGGGTGTGCGCCAGCGCGGCGCGCACCTCCGCATCGGCCGGGAGCACCATCGCCGGAGACCGCATCGCGGCGAGCACCCGCATGCGCCCGGTCTGGGCCCGCGATTCGGCGGTGGGGAGGTGCACGCCGTCCTGCCGGGCCAGCGCCTCGTAGATCGGCACCGGCTGCAGCTTGTAGGAGATGACGAAGGCGATCAGGTTCGAGATCATGAGCGGAACGATGATGGTGTAGTCCCGCGTGACCTCGAAGATCATGATCACCGACGTGAGCGGCGTCCGCACGATCCCGGCGAACGCCGTTCCCATGCCCACGAGCGCGTACGCGCCGGCCCCGGCGGTGGTGCCGGGCGGCAGCAGCAGGTGCGCCGTGCTCCCCACCGCCGCGCCCAGCATCGCGCCGATGAAGAGGCTCGGGCCGAAAATGCCGCCGGCGTTCCCGGACGCGTAGCACACCGCGGTCGCCATGATCTTGAGCACCGCGAGCACCACCACGACCTTGAGCACGAGGTCTCCCGCCAGCGCCTTCTCCACCTCGCCGTAGCCCACGCCCAGCACCGCCGGCACGAACAGCCCCATCACGCCCACGCTGAGGCCGCCGACGACCGGATGCCACCAGCCCGACGCCTTGGGCATCGCGAGAAACCGGCGCCGGAGCCCGAGCAGGAGCTTGACGAACGCCGCCGAGCCGAGCCCGCCCACGATGCCGAGCACGGCGTAGACCACGAACTCCACCGGATTCACCAGGTGGTAGGGCGCGACGTGAAAGAGGGGATCGTCTCCCAGGACCAGGTGCAGCACCATCCACGAGGTCGCGGCGCTCAGCACCACCGATCCGAGCACCGGCGCGTGGAGGTCGCCCATGATCTCCTCGAGCGAGAACAGCACGGCGGCGATCGGCGTGTTGAACGCGGCGGCGAGCGCCGCGGCGCCGCCCACCGGCACCAGCGCCTTCACCTGCTCCTTGCTGAGCCCGAGTCGCCGCGCGATGACCGAGGCGAGGCCGGCGCCCACCTGCACGCTCGGCCCCTCGCGCCCGAGCGCGATGCCGCTCGCGAGCGAGGCGGTGCAGCAGAAGAACTTCCCCACCACCGTGCGGAACGTGATGCGGCCGTCGCTGATGAAGAGCGCCGCCTTGGTCTGCGGGATGCCGCTGCCGCGCGCGAACGGGAAGTAGCGGAAGATGAGCCAGCCCGTGACGAGGGAGCCGAGCGTCGGCACCAGCAGCCGCCGCCAGCCGGAGCCTCCCGCCGGGTACATCCGCGCGGCGAGCCGCCCGGTGAGCAGGATGAAGGCGACGACGACGAGTCCCACCAGCGCGCCGATCAGGAGGCTCAAGGCGAGCGAGAGCTGGGTCTCGTTGCGGCGGAACCGGTCCACCCAGCCGGCGGCGCGCGCGGCGAGCGTGGGCCGAGCGCTGAGCGGCGGAGGCGACGGAGAACGGACCGGTTCGAGTGGCTCTTCGGGCACGGGCGATCGGCTGAGGAGTACCGGAGCCGCGCGGCGCGGCAGCCGGCAGGGGCGCCGGCTGTGAGAAGAATAACGCCGGCCTCTTCCGCGATTCGGCGGGAGGGGTATCTTCGTGCGGTGGACGGACGCGGCGCGGTTCGCTGCATCGCCGCGCCGGGTTGCATCCCCGCCGTGCAGCCGGTGATTCCGGCGCCCGCCTCGCGCGGGACTGCGCGGCCGCGGGAGGCGACCTGCGGCGAATCCGGCAGGTCGCCACGCGGCGTCGTCCACCGAATCGTCGCTACGCCCGGCCCCCCCTGCCGCGAGCCCACCGTCATCTCCCGCGCCCGCAGTGTCTTGCGGCGCGGTGCCCGGCGACGTGGGCTGCACGCGTAAGTCACGCAGCGGGGGGCACGTGCGTTGCAGACTAGCGCTTGGTCCATCCCGTTCCACAATCTCTTCACGCGCGTGATCCGACCGGAGCCGAGCGCGTCGCCTCGGCCAGCGCCAAGTCCCCGGACGCGTCGGGTCCGAGCCGGTCGCGCGCAGTCCTCGGAGTCACTGTCATGGCCACGTTCCTGAAGGGTCTGCGCCGCTCGGGCGGCGAGTCGGTGAGCGGCGGGGGATCGCAGAACGGGAACGGCCATGGCGGCAACGGCCATGGCGGGAACGGCCGGGCCGCGCAGGCGGCGGCGCCCGTCCATCCGGCGCTCGAGGCGCTGGTGGCGCGGGCCGACGCGGCGGCCGAGACCCTCCGCAACCTCTCCAACGTGACCGACGCGGCGTCCGCGGTGGACGCGATGGTCGAGCGCGTCGGCGGGCTCGAGGAAAAGCTGCAGGCGGTGGAGGCCATCGCGGCCCGGCTGGCGGCGGCCGAATCCCAGGCGGAGCGGGCCGCGGAGGCGCAGGCCCGGACCGACGCCGCCGCGGCGCAGGCGGCGGAGGCGGTGGAGCGGATCGAGGCGCGAATGGGGGGGCTGGCCGAGAAGATCGACGCGGCGCTCTCGCTCCGCGACGAGCTGGAGCGGTTCCTGAGCATGGAAGGTCCCATGGCGGCGCTCCGCGGCGACGCGGACGGGATTCGCGCGCAGCTCGCCGAGCTGGGCGAGAACGTGGCCCGGATGCGGGGCCAGGCGGATGACGCGCTCCGCGCCCACCGCCACGCAACCTCGCGGCTCGAGGCCTTCGACGAGGAGCACCAGGCCGCGGCCGGCAAGCTCGACGACGTGACCCGCCGGGTGCAGGCGGTGGAGCGCACGCTGGAGCCGCTCACCCAGGCGGTGGATTCGGCGCCCAAGATCCAGCACCAGCTCGCGGTGCTCAAGGCGCTGGCCGACCAGGTGGCGCAGAAGGCGGCGGCGCTGGAGCAGCAGCGGGAGGCGGTGGACCGTGCCGCGACCCAGATCTCGCAGCTCACCCGCATGGACCGCGAGCTCGACACCTGGATCCGCCGCCAGGAGGAGCAGATCCGCCGCTTCGGCCAGGTGGAGGCGAAGGTCGCCGAGGTGCAGGCCGCCCACGCCAAGGTGGCGGCTCGCCATGAGGAGCTGCAGGAGGCCCACGGGCACCTGGACGAGGGGCATCGTCAGGCCCGGCAGGCGCTCACCGACCTCCGCGAGCAGATGCGCAAGAGCAGCGAGAGCTTCGAGCTGGAGCATCGCGGCCTGCACGCGGTGAGCGAGCGGGTGGCCGACCTCCGCACCGCGGTGAAGGAGTGCGAGGCGCGCTTCGCCGTGCTCGACGCGGCGAGCCAGGGCGCCGCCGCGGTGCAGTCGCAGGTCGAGGCGCTCGCGGCCGAAGCGACCGGGCTCTCGCACGAGCTCGCGCGGCTGGGCGACGAGGCCCGGCGCCTCGCCGCGATCCGCGCGGACTCGGAGCAGCTCGACAGCGTCGCGGCGCAGGTGGCCGAGCGGATGCACCGGGTGGAGGAGCTCCGGCCGGCGGTGGACGCGGTCGCCCAGCAGCTCGCGACGCTCAACGGCACCCGCGAGATGATGGCGGACGGGCTGGAGCAGATGCGGCTGGCCTACGACGAGATGGCGCGGCTGCGGGAGAGCCACGCGGAGGTGCAGGCCTGGCTCGCCAACGCCGACCTCTGGACCCGCAAGGTGCAGGGACAGGTGAAGGAGCTCGGCGCGATGGAGCCGGCGGTGGAGCGGATCCGCGGCGAGGTCGAGCTGGTGAAGGCGGGGATGACCGAGATCGAGGCGCGCGGCGGCCAGGTGGACGAGCTGCAGCGGCGGATCAGCGCGCTCGTATCCCAGGGCGCCGAGCTCAAGGAGCGGACCGAGAAGCTCTGGAGCCGGATGGACGGCGCCGAGGCGCGGTTCGTCAACCTGGCGAAGCAGTCGGACGAGGCGCAGCTCGTGGCCGAGGTGATGTCCGGCGTGTCCAGCTCGGTGGGCGACGCCGAGCAGCGGATCGGCGTGGTCGAGGAGAGCGTCCGGTCGCTGGAGGCTCGGAGCCAGCAGCTCGAGGAGCTGGAGGAGCGGATCCGCATCCTGGGGCAGGAGATCGAGCAGCGGCAGGGGGCGCTCGACAAGGCCATGGAGCACCTGGCGCGCGCGTCCTCGGTGCGGAAGGAGGCGGCGGACGCGGCCCAGCGGCTGGAGGAGCTGGCCCGCCGGATCGACGGCTCGCTCGAGACCGCGGGCGAGCGCTCGGACGAGCTCAAGGACGTGGCCGGCGAGCTGGAGCGTCGCGCGGCCGCGCTCAAGCCGATCGACCGCCAGCTCGGCCACTTCGAGGGGCTGCTCGCCAAGTGGGAGGCGGCGCAGGCGGAGGCGGCCAAGGCGCTGGAGCAGACCGTCGCGCGGCAGGCGGCGCTGGAGGCCCTGGAGGGCCAGGTGAAGCACGTCTTCGGGCTGGCGGAGAAGGCGGTTGAGGACGTGCAGACGATCGCCGCGGGGCGCCACGAGATCGAGGAGGCCCGGGCGTTGCTCGAGCGGACCCAGGCGCAGTTCGCCGCCGCGGAGGAGGCGCTGCAGGGCTTCGAGGCGCACCAGCGCAAGCTGGAGCGCGCCGAGCAGCGGCTGGCCCGGGCCGAGGCGCTCGCCATCGACGTGCGCTCCACGGTCGAGTCGCTGCAGGCGCAGCGCACGGTGGTGGACCACGTGATCGAGCGGGCCGGCGCGCTCGCGTTCCAGATGAAGCAGGCGGAGGCGCTGGTCGAGTCGCTCAAGCGCGAGCGGTCGCTGGCCTGCGCGGTCAAGGAGGCGGTGAACGCGGTCCGCGAGCCCGACGAGGAGGACGAAGCGGCCGCGAGCTGAACCGCGGCGAGTACCGGAGCGGCCCGCCCCACCTCCCGGTTGGGCGGGCCGCTCCGTTTCGTCCGGTGGCGGGCGAGGCGGGTCGTTGCGCGGGCGGCTGGCGAGGTGTACTGTCCCCCGGCGGCGCAAGGGCGCTCTGCCGCGATGCGGGGCCAAGTTCAGATGCACGATCATTCCACCGGGCAGCCGTCGGGGCTGGACGCACATTTTTCGAACGCTCCATCCTCCAGCCCGGACGCCCCTCCCGCGCCGGGCGCGTTTCCGCTGCCACCCACCGATCCCGACGGGCCGTCCGGGGCCCGGGCCCAGGTGGGCCGGGCGGCATTCGACTCCGCGCTCGACCTGTTCGCCGGCGGCGGCAAGATGGGCGCGCTCATGCGCACGATCGACTGGCCCCGGACGCCTCTCGGGCCGGTCGAGGCGTGGCCCCAGGCCCTGCGGACGCTGGTCAAGTTGCTGCTGGCCAACCGCTTTCAGATGCTGCTCTGGTGGGGCCCCGAGTACATCCAGCTCTACAACGACGCCTACCGGCCGGTGCTCGGCACCAAGCACCCGAGCGCGATGGGCCAGCGGGCGCGCGAGTGCTGGCCGGAGATCTGGCACATCCTGCAGCCGCTGGTGGACACTCCTTTCCGCGGCGGCGCGGCGACCTGGATGGACGACATCTTCCTCGAGATCAACCGCCACGGCTTCGTCGAGGAGACCCACTTCACCATCGCCTACAGCCCGGTGCCCGACGAGGAGGCGCCGGGCGGCATCGGCGGGGTGCTGGCGACCATCCACGAGATCACCGAGAAGGTGGTGGGCGAGCGGCGGGTCGTGGTGCTGCGCGATTTGGGCGGCCGCACGGTGGCGGAGGCGCAGACGGCGGAGGCGGCGTGCGCCGCGGCCGCGGCCGCGCTGGCGAAGCACGCCGAAGACGTGCCGTTCGCGCTGCTGTACCTGATCGACCCGGAGGGGACGCGCGCGCGCCTCGCCGGCGCGGCGGGGGTGGAGCCTGGACGCCGGATCAGTCCGCACCTGGTCGAGTTGGATCCCGCGCCCGCGGCCGGCGCCGCATGGCCGCTCGGTGAGGCGGTTCGCGAGGAGCGGCCGCAGGTGGTGGAACGCCTGGCCGAGCGGTTCGAGGTCGTGCCGCCCGGCCCCTGGTCCGATCCCCCGCACACCGCGCTCGTGGTGCCCATCCCCTCGAACAAGGCCCACCAGCCGGCGGGCGTGCTGGTCGCCGGGATCAGCTCCCGGCTCGCGCTGAACGAGAACTACCGCGCCTTTCTGGAGCTGGTTGCCGGGCAGATCGCGATGTCGGTCGCCACCGCGCGGGCGCTCGAATCCGAGCGCGAGCGCGCGGCGGCGCTCGCCGAGCTGGACCGCGCCAAGACCGCCTTCTTCAGCAACGTGAGCCACGAGTTTCGCACGCCGCTCACGCTGCAGCTGGGCCCGCTGGAGGACGCGCTCAACGATGCCGAGGAGCCGCTCCCGCCCGGCCAGCGCGAGCGGCTGGAGGTGGCGCATCGCAACAGCCTCCGGCTGCTCAAGCTGGTGAACACGCTGCTCGACTTTTCCCGCATCGAGGCCGGGCGGATCCATGCGTCCTTCGCTCCGACCGACCTCGCGTCGCTCACGGCGGACCTCGCGAGCACCTTCCGCTCCGCCACGGACCGCGCCGGCCTGAGCCTGGAGGTGGCGTGCCAGCCGCTTCCGGCGCCGGTGTACGTGGACCGGGAGATGTGGGAGAAGATCGTCCTCAACCTGCTCTCCAACGCGTTCAAGTTCACCTTCGTCGGCGGGATCCGCGTGGCGCTCGAGCCGGCCGAGGGCGCGGTCCGGCTGGTGGTGGCCGACACCGGCACCGGTATTCCCGCCGCCGAGCTTCCCAACGTGTTCAAGCGGTTCCACCGGGTGCGTGACGCGCGGGCCCGCACCCACGAGGGCACCGGGATCGGGCTCGCGCTGGTGCAGGAGCTGGTGAAGCTGCACGGCGGGCGGACCGAGGTGGCGAGCGAGCTGGGGCGCGGCACCAGGTTCACGGTCACGCTGCCGACGGGCACGGCCCACCTGCCGGATTCGCAGATCGTCGAGGAGACCGCGACGGCGGCGGGGCTCGGCGCGGCGCCGTTCGTCGAGGAGGCGCTCCGATGGCTGCCCGGCGGGGAGGCCGCCGACGAGGGCCTGGCGAGCGCGCCCGGCGGCGCCGCCAGCCCTTCCGTGGCGAGCACCCGGGGGGCGCGCGTGCTCCTCGCCGATGACAACGCGGACATGCGGGAGTACGTCGCCCGCCTGCTGCGGGGGGCCGGCTGGTCGGTGGAGACGGCGGCCGACGGGGCGGCGGCGCTCGCCTCCGCCGCTGAGCGCCGGCCCGACCTGGTGCTCACCGACGTGATGATGCCGGGTCTCGATGGGTTCGCCCTGCTCCGGGAGCTGCGCTCGCGCCCCGGGACGAGCGGCGTTCCCGTGATCATGCTCTCGGCCCGGGCGGGGGAGGAGTCTCGGGTCGAGGGGCTCGATGCCGGCGCGGACGACTACCTCGTCAAGCCGTTCACGGCGCGGGAGCTCGTCGCCCGGGTGGGGGCCACGCTGCATCTCGCCCGGCTCCGGCGGGAGGCCGAGGCGGCGCTCCGCGCGTCGGAGCAGCGCTGGCGGCTCGCCGCGGACGGCGCCCGCCTGGGAAGCTGGGAGCTGGATCTCGACACGCTGGACTGGGTCGCCTCCGGCCAGTGCAAGGCGAACTTCGGCCGCGCGCCGGACGCCCCCTTCTCCTATGACGAGCTCTGGGCGGCGATCCACCCGGACGACCGCGCCCGCCATCGCGCCACGCTCGCCACGGCCATCAATTCGGGTGCGCCCTTCGAGGAGGACTATCGCTGCGTCTGGCCCGACGGCACCGTGCACTGGCTCCTTGCCCGCGGCCGGCTGCTCGAGCCCGGCGCCGACCCGGCGGCCGCCGCGCCTCGCCGGATGATCGGGGTGATGCTGGACATCACCGAGCGCAAGCGCAGCGAGCAGCTCATCCTCGAGCAGATGCGGCTGCTGGAGCACATCGCGGCGGGGCGCCCGCTGGAGGAGTGCGTCGAGGCCTTGTGCGCCGCGGTGGAGCGCCTGAGCCCGGGCGCTCGGGCGGTCCTGCGCTTCGCCGATGCGGGCGGGGGCGACGCGCTCCGGGTGTCGCACTCGACGCCGGTGCTCGGCGCCGACGGGACGCCGCGCGCCTCGTTCATGCTCTCGTTCGACGCGCCCCGCGAGCCCACCGAATGGGAGCGGCGGCTGGCGAACTTCGGCGCTCACGTCGCGAGCATCGCGCTCGAGCGCGACCGGGCCGTCGCCGCCGTCGAGACGGCCCGCGCCGAGGCGGAGAGCGCCGCCGCGGCGCTCCGGGCGCGCACGGCGCAGTTCGAGACCCTGCTCGCCGCGGCGCCCCTCGGCGTGTATCTGGTGGACGACGAGTTCCGCGTCTGCGAGGTGAATCCGACGGCGCGGGTCGCGTTCGGCGACATCCCCGACCTGATCGGCCGGGACTTGGCCGACGTCATGCGCCGCATTTGGCCGGACGACTACGCGGACGAGAAGGTGCGCCTCTTCCGCCAGACGCTCGAGAGCGGCGCGCCGCACGTCGTCGCCGAGCACAGCGCGCGCCGGCGGGATCGCGGCGTCACCGAGACCTTCGAGTGGCAGATCCACCGCATCCA
>DASSOD010000245.1:0-19218 GCA_035700905.1 Gemmatimonadales bacterium
CTTGGTGGTCTCGCCGCTGTCCGCGAGCACGCCCTCGAAGTTGGCGACCACGAGATCGGCTCGGAGGAACGGCGCCGCGGCCGCGAGCACGCCGCGGCCGCTGTCGGGCGGGAGGCCGTCCGGAAGCGTCGCGGTCCCGAGGTTCACGTCGCCCACGAAGGCGAGGGTAACGGGCGCGCGGGGAGGGCGGGGCGGGGCAACCACAGGCGCAGGACGCCGGGCCGCGCCCGGCGCCGCGGTGTCCGCGGGCGGAGCGCTCGGCGGCGGAACGGCGGCGGGCTCGGGAGCGGGCTTGGGGGGTGCGGCGCGGCCGCACCCGGCGGCCGCGAGGGCCAGTGCCAGTGCGCGGCCGCTAAACCGCGGACGCATCTCCGCACCAGCGGCGCGCCCCGCTCTCGAGCCGCCGCAGGCTCTCCTCGCGCCCCACGACCGCGAGCAGCTCGTTCACCGGCTCCGACACCGTCGTGCCCGTCACGGCGACGCGAATCGGCTGGAGCAGGTCGCCCAGCTTGAGCTGGCGCTCGGCCGCGGCGCCGCGCAGCACTTCGAGAATGGCGTCCGCGTTCCACCGCTCGCGGGTGAGCGGGGCCAGCGCGCCCCGGGCGGCTTCGAGGCTCGCGGGGAACTGCGGGCCCAGCTTCCGCACGAGCTGCTCGGCCTTGGCGTCGAGCTGGGTGCGCGACGCGTCCAGCCGCACCGCGACCTGCTCGGCCAACTGCACCAGCGTGCGGGAGCGGGCCTTGACGGCATCGATGAGGCCGGTGAGGTCACGCGAGCCGGCATCCACGCCGAGGCGCTCGAGCTGGCGGCGCACGGGCTCCAGCAGCTCGGCGGCCGGGGTGGTCGTGAGGTACTGGCCGTTCATCCACTCCAGCTTGGCGGGATCGAACACCGCCGGCTTACTCTGGATCCCGTCGAGCGAGAAGAGCGCGATCAGGTCCGCCTCCGGCAGGATCTCCCGGTCTCCGCCGGGCGACCAGCCGAGGAGCGCGAGGAAGTTGCGCATCGCGGACGGGAGGATGCCCTGCTCCTGGTAGTCGCCCACGGCGGTGGCGCCGTGGCGCTTGGAGAGCTTCTTCCCGTCGGTGCCGAGGATCATGGGCACGTGGGCGAAGACGGGCGGCGCGTGGCCCAGGGCGCGGTAAAGCAGGATCTGCTTCGGCGTGTTGGAGATGTGGTCGTCGCCGCGGATCACGTGGGTGATCCGCATGGCGATGTCGTCCGAGACGACGGCAAGGTTATAGATCGCCGAGCCGTCGCTCCGGAGGATGATGAAGTCGTCCAGCTCCTGGCTCCGGAAGCTGATCCGCCCGTGCACCGCGTCGTGCCACGCCACTTCCTCCTCCGGCACGAGGAAGCGAATCGTGAACCGGCTGCCTTGGCCGAGCCGTGCCGCGACCTCCGCAGGCGAGAGCCGCGAGCAGCGGCGATCGTAGCGGAACGCGGCGCCGGCGGCTTCGGCGGCCGCGCGCTGCGCGTCGAGCTCCTCCTTGGTGCAGAAGCAGCGGTAGGCCTTGCCTTCCGCCAGGAGCCGCTCCGCGTCGGAGCGGTGGCGCTCGGCGTAGGCCCCCTGGAAGTAAGGGCCTTCGTCCCACGGCAGGCCCAGCCAGGAGAGGCCGTCCAGGATGACGCGGGTGTGCGCCTCGGTGCTCCGCTCGCGATCGGTGTCCTCGATGCGGAGGATGAACGTGCCGCCGGTGTGCCGGGCGAAGAGCCAGTTGAAGAGCGCGGTCCGTGCGCCGCCGACGTGGAGGTATCCCGTGGGGGACGGAGCGAAGCGCACCCGCGGGGCGGCGGCGCTGGAGGAGGCGGCGGTCATGGTGAGGGGAAAGTAAACGGAGTGGGAGGGATTCGAACCCTCGATAGGGCTTTTCAACCCTATAACGGTTTAGCAAACCGCCGCCTTCAGCCTCTCGGCCACCACTCCGAATCGCGCGAGACGAAGTTAGCCCGCAGGTCCATGAGGCTCAAGGCGCCGCCCGCATGCTCGAGAACGCTCGCCGCGGGCTGCTGCCTGCCGGGCCTCAGCGCATCAGGCGCTCGCCGTAGTGCGCCAGGCCGCACGACGGACAGAAGGTGTGGGAGAACCGCGCCTCCGAGTGGTCGCTGATGAAGCCCTCCAGCGTCTCCCACTTCTCCCCGTTCCGGATCCGCTTGCAGAAGCCGCAGATCGGCAGCATCCCCTCGAGCACCCGGAGGGTCCGCGCCTGATGGCGAAGCTGCAGGATGAGGAAGGCGACCGCGACGGATACCAGCGCCATCACGACCGTGTCCAGCACCGCAAGGATCCCCGGCACGGGCCAGCCCCACCAATGGAAGATGAGGAGACGAATCGGAGGAAGGCCGATCGCGAGCGCCAAGCTCCAGGCGGGCGCTTCGCTCCACGCCGCCATCGCCGCCGGAAGAGGGTAGAGCAGCACCATCGAGTCGAGGTACGGGCCGGTCGCGTAGTCGAGTGGAATGATGCCGAGGCCGACCAGCACCCAGTGGAGGGGCGCCAGCCGGCTCGGCGATCGGATCGAGAGGAGAATTCGCCGCATCAGCGCACTCGGAGGCGAGGCACGCGCCGCGGCGCCCGAACCAACGGGGTAATCGCAGATCGCGGCGACATGCCGGTGCCCGAAGGCTATGCGCCGGTACACCGGTAGGGAAGCCGCCGGATCGCTCCAGGTTCCGGGGATCTCCTAGAGCTTGGCGGTGGCCACCGCGTCGGTGATGTCGGTCTGCGAGACCACGCCGACGAGGCTGCCGTTCTCCACCACGAACACCCGCTTGACGTCGAGGTACAGCATCAGCCGTGCGGCCTCGTCCACGTCGGCATCGGGGGCCACTGACGGCGGCCACGGCGACATCGCGTCGGTCACCGGGGCGCGCTCCCGCGAGCGGACGCGCCGCCGGCCGGACCCGGCGCCGAACGCCGCGCGCAGGATGTCGTGGCACGTGGCGACGCCGACCGGCCCGCGCACCGGATCGATCACGGGCAACGCGCTAAGCCCGGTTTCCACCAGCATGGCGGCGGCGTCGGCCACCGTCGCGTTGGCCGGGATCGTCCTGACATCGGCGCGCATCATCGCAGCGACTTTCATCGACTCCTCCTCGTCTCAAGGATCAACGCGCGCGCGTAGCGCGCTGCGCGTGGCGGAGGACGCAAGCCGCCGCGCCGCGACCTCCACCGTGCGGTAGCGGGATCAGCCAAACGCGATCGCACGACGGCTATCTCCAGCCCGCCGAGCTCCGTCCGTGACTGCAATCCACGCAGAGCGCGGCCTCGGGAATCGCCGAGAGCCGCTCGTACGAAATCGGCGATCGGCAGGCGGCGCACACGCCGTAGGTCCCGCCGTCCATCCGTCTGAGCGCCTCCGCGATCCGCGCCGCCGAGTCGCGCGCCCGGCCCTCCAGCCGGGAGAGCGCGTCGGCCGCGCCGGGTGGACCGTCCGAGCGGCAGAACCGGCGAAGCTCCTCCTCCAGCACCGACCGGAGCTCGGCGAGCTGGGCCCGAGTGAGCGCCCGCCGCTCGCTGGTCTCTCGGGGCATCGTTGCGGTCATCGTATGTCTCCTTCCGGGCCGCGGCCCTCGCCGGCGGCCATGGTCATTGCACTTGCTGGTGGCGCGGCGGTGGAGCAGGTCGCCCACGGCATCGGGAGTCGCGTTGCCGTAGCCGTGACCGGCCTGCCCCGCCGTCGCGCCGGGCCAAAATGAATCGCCCCACCGAGCCGGAGCGCGGTGGGGCGATCGGTCCTCGCCTCGCGGCGGGACTAACCGCTGGCGGCGGGCCTTCGCGCCGCCTGCTTGCGCTCCATGCGGGGGCCGAGCGCCGGGGCGAGCGTCCGCGTGACGCGGGCCTCCGCCGGCGCGGCGGCCAGGCGCATCTCGGACACCCGGGTCCGGCGCAGGCCCCACGGGAGGACGAGCTGGGCATGCCGCAGGCGCGACGCCTCGACGTGGGACCGCGCACGCCGAATGGCGTGCCGGCCCCGCCGGGCCCCGACGATGCTCCCTGTGCTCTGAGCCAGCTTCATCCTGCTCCTCCCCGAGCTCCGAACAGAACTCCTGGACCTGAAACGCCGAATCGCGCCGCCGACGGTGCGGGCCACGCGGGCCTCTCGCGACGGACTTGCGGCCGTTGCGAATCACCGATCGGGACGCGACTCCCGCGGAGCATTGTAGGCCAGTCCGCGCGCGAAGTCAACCCGATGCATCTCCTCGCGGGCGTTCACCTTCCGATCTCGCCCGTCGGCAGAGCTCGGGCCGTTCGGGGGCCGCTGGACCTTGCCGCGCCTTGCGGGAGACATCAAGTTTCCGGCGCTTTTCCCAATTCGCAGCCTTCTCGCTCGCTTCGTGGAGCAGTCGATGGGCACTGGCGGGCCCCCTGCCAACTCTCCCACGCGTCCTCCGGGCGGCTACAACATCCTGGTGGTGGACGACGAGGAGATCGTGCGCCAGCTCGCGTCCCGGATGCTGATCCACACCGGCTACCGGGCGCTGCAGGCGAGCCACGCCCGCGAGGCGCTGACCACGATCGAGCATGACCCGCGCGCCATTCATCTCGTGCTCACCGACGTCAAGATGCCGGGCATGAACGGCCGGGAGCTCGGGCGGCAGATCGCCCGCCGCTGGCCGGCCCTTCCCGTGCTCTACATGTCGGGATACCCGAACGAGGTGTTCCAGGGAGGCCTGCTGGAGCCCGACGCGCCGTTTCTCTCCAAGCCGTTCACGCAGGAGGATCTCGCCGCGAAGGTGCGGGCGATGATCGGCGTATAGGCGTCAGCGCGAGTCCAGCGCCGCCGCCACGATGCGCACCAGCGACTCCGGGGTGAAGGGCTTCTGCAGGAACCGGGTGCCCGGCTCGAGCAGGCCGCGTTCCTCCAGGTCCTGGCGGGGGTGGCCGGACATGAGCACCACCGGCAGGTCCGGCCGGTCGGTGTGCACTTCGCGGAGCAGCGCGCGGCCGCTGCCGTCCGCGACCACGACGTCCGTCAGCAGCGTGTCCACCGGAACGTTGGCGTCGCGCAGCAGCGCCAGGGCCTCGCCGCCGGTGGCGGCCTCGTGTACCCGGTGGCCGGCGCCGCGCAGGACCCGCGCCGCGAGCCTCCGGAGCGCGGGTTCGTCCTCCAGCAGCAGAACGGTGCCGGTTCGGTATTCGCTGGGGCGACGGCGGCGGTCCGGGCCGAATTGGTCGCGCTTGACCTCTGGTGGAGACTCGGGGAAGCAGACGGTGAAGGTGCTGCCTTCGCCCTCCTGGCTGTCCACCCAGACGTAGCCCCCACTCTGCTTCACGATGCCGTACACCGTCGAGAGGCCAAGGCCGGTACCCCGGCCCGCGGGCTTGGTGGTGAAGAACGGCTCGAAGATCCGGGCCTGCACCTCCGAGGCAATGCCGACGCCCGTGTCGGACACCTCGACGGCGGCGTAGGGCCCCGGGGCCACCGCGGTGCCGAGCTTGCGCCAACCGAACGCTTCGTCCAGTTGGCGGCGAGCTACCCGGATCGTGAGGCGGCCGCCTTCAAGCATCGCGTCACGCGCGTTGAATGCAAGGTTGATGAGGACCTGATCCAGTTGGACGGGGTCCACCCGCGCCGACACCGGGTCGGTAGGCAGATCGAGCGCGAGATGCACGTCGGACGGCAGCGTCTGGCGGAGGAGCTGCGCCGTGGAGCGGACCGCGTCGCACACATTCACCAGTTGCGGCTGCATCACCTGGCGACGGGAGTAGGCCAGCAACTGCCCCGAGATCGCCGCCGCGCGTCGCGCCGCGCGGAGAATCTCGGCGACGTCGTTCCTGCGGCCGCCCGGGAGGGCCGGGTCGGCGGAGAGGTCCTCGGCGAACCCGAGCACGATCGTCATCATGTTGTTGATCTCGTGGGCCACGCCGCCCGCCAGCCGTCCCACCGCCTCCATGCGCTGCGCCTCGCGCAGGCGGTCTTCCGCGCGCCGGAAGCCGGACAGGTCCTGCACGTACGCCACGTAGGCCGGCGGCCCTCCACCCTCGAGCGCGGTGAGGTCCACCAGCACGGGGAACGCCGCGCCCGTGTCCGCGCGGCGGTGCCGCGTCTCGTAGGTGACCGCCCCGCCCGCCGGGAGCGTCGCACCGACCTCGTCTCCCGCGTCGGTCTCGACCCGGAACACGCTCCCGAACGGCCGGCCCGCCACCTCCGACGGGCTGGCGAATCCGTGCATCCGCGCGAAGGCCAGGTTGACCAGCTCGATCCGGCCGGCGGCCGCGTCGATGATGGCGGCTCCCCAGCCCGCGCGCTCGAACACCTGCGCCCAGCGTTCGGCCGCGCGCTCGGCCCGGTCGCGCGTGGCGACGGCCTCTCCGCTCTGCTCCTGGAGCGCGGCGGCGTGGATGGAGAGTCCGGCCCGGCGCGCAAAGACCACGGCGGCCGCAAACTCGGCCGCGCCGAAGCCCTCCCGTCCCGGGTGTCGAACGAATCCCATGAACCCGAGCCGCGCGTCGCGGCCCTCGAGCGGGGCCACGATCACCGAATTGGCCCGGATCTCGTGCAGGAGCGCCAGCAGCGCGGGATCGGCCTCGCCCAGGGCCGCGCGAAGGCCGTTCGCCGTCACGCCCCGGAGCCACAACGAGCGGAGGCCGCGCTCGGTACGCCGGACGAGCGCTCGGCGGAGCGTGCCCTCGTGCGCCCGGAGCGCCTGCTCCACCCGTCTCGCGGCGGCGGGGTCCGCATTGGCCACCACCAGATCCGAGCCCAGTCCGGGGAGAGTGAACTGGAGCACGGTGAGGTCCGCCAGGGTCCCGAGCGGCATTTCGGCCGCCGCGCGCAAGGTCGCCCGGGTGTCGCCCGACGCCAGCAGGTCCTGACCGGCGCCAACCCCCAATTCGAGGAGCGAGCGGGTGAGATCGGGTAGCTCGGATGTATCGCTCGTACCACCCCCCAGCGGCGCTCGCCGTAACCTAGCGCCGTAACTCCGCGGCGACACGCGATCTACGTCACACTCGCAGCGGCCGCAATCTTTGCGCTCGGCAGAGCCGCGCGCTATGTTGGCGTTGAGGCTAGATGGCAGAGCAGCGATTAGTTGTGGTCGGAGGCTCGGCGGGAGGGGTGGAGGCGGTCGCGGCGATCGCGCGCGCGCTGCCGCCGACGCTTCCGGCCGCCGTGTGCGTCGTGATCCACTTTCCCGACAGCACCGCCAGCGCGCTGCCGCAGATCCTCAACCGGGCCGGCAACCTGCCGGCGGCGCACGCCGCCGATGCCGAGCCGGTCCGGCCCGGCCGGATCTACATCGCGCCGCCCGGATGTCACCTCACCGTCGCCGATGGCAGGCTGCGCGTGCGCAGCGGGCCCAAGGAGAACGGGCACCGCCCCGCCATTGATCCCCTCTTCCGCTCGGCCGCGCGGGAGTATGGGACCGATGCGATTGGCGTGATTCTCTCCGGAAACCTCGACGACGGCACCGCCGGGCTCGCCGCCATCAAGCGCGCGGGCGGCCTCACGATCGTTCAGGAGCCCGATGACGCGCTCTTCGGCGGCATGCCGCGGAGCGCCGTGCGGCACGTCGGGCCGGATTACGTGGTGCCGCTCGACGAGATTCCGGCGCTGCTCAAGCGGCTGACCGAGTCGCCGGCGGAGCGAGGAGAGGCCATGCCCCAGCCGTCCGAGATCCCACCAGCTCACGCCGAATGGGACCCGGGAGCGCCCAACGGCGAGCCGTCAGGCTTCACTTGCCCGGAATGCCACGGCGCGCTTTGGGCCTCCGACGAGCCCGGCGTGCTGCACTACCGCTGCCGGGTGGGCCACGCGTATTCGGCCGAGAGCCTGCTCGCGGCGCACGACACGGACCTCGAGGCGGCGCTCTGGACCGCGCTGCGCTCGCTCGAGGAGCACGCCGCGATGTCGCGCCGCATGTCGGTCAGCGCGCGGAAGCTGGGCCACCCGCGCAGCGCGTCGGCGTACGCCGAGCGCGCCCTCGATTCCGAGCATCACGCGGCGATCATTCGGCGCACGATCGAGCAGTTCGAGCAGCGCGCGCATCCGGCCGCTGAAGACCTCGCCCCTGCGGAGCCGCCGGCCGTATCACGGCCGTGAGTCCCTGAGCCACCTCTCGCGCCATGACCGATACCATGCCCGCCGAGCCCGACGAAGCCGCCGACGAGCCAAAGACCGACCCCGCCCTGGAGGAGTTGCTGGGGTACCTGAAGACGGCGCGTGGGTTCGACTTCCACGGCTACAAGCACTCCAGCCTCGAGCGCCGGATCCGCAAGCGGATGGACGCCGTCGGGGTGTCCGACTACGCCGCGTACCAGGACTACCTCGAGGTTCACCCCGACGAGTTCACGACGCTCTTCAACACCATTCTGATCAACGTCACCGGATTCTTCCGGGATCCGGCTGCATGGCAGGTGCTCCAGACCATCGTCGTGCCGCACATCGCGGCGGCGCGGCGCGCGGGCGAGCAGATCCGGATCTGGAGCGCCGGCTGCGCCAGCGGGGAAGAGGCGTACACCATCGCGATGGTCTTCGGCGAGGTGATCGGCACCGACCAGTTGCGCGAGCGGGTGAAGATCTACGCCACCGACTTGGACGAGGACGCGCTGGTCTACGCCCGGCACGCGACCTACACGGCGCGTCAGGTGGAGAACGTCCCCCCCGAGCTGCTGACCCGCTACTTCGAGCGGTCCGACGACAGATTCGTGTTCCGGAAGGATCTTCGGCGCAACGTGATCTTCGGCCGGCACGACATTCAGCACGACGCCCCGATCTCGCGGATCGACCTGCTCGTCTGCCGCAATACGCTGATGTACTTCAATGCGGAGGCCCAGGCCAAGATCCTGGCCAGGTTCCACTTTGCGCTCAACGACGGCGGGTACCTGCTCCTTGGCCGCGCCGAGACGCTGATGACCCACATGGCGGAGTTCTCGCCGGTGGACCCGAAGCGGCGCATCTCGGTGAAGGTCAGCCGCGGGCCGGCCCGCGAGCGCGCGCCCGTCCCGGTTAGGGGGACGGAAGTATTCGTGCCCGAGGGCCGGGTCCGCGACGCCGCGTTCGAGGTTGGTCCCATCGCGCAGTTGGTGGTGGACGCCGAGGGGTACCTGGTGCTCGCCAACGGGCATGCCCGGCGGCTCTTCGAGCTGTCCCCGGACGACGTCGGGCGCAAGCTGCAGGACCTTACCCTATCCTACCGCCCGCTGGAGCTGCGCTCGCTGATCGAGCAGGTCGCGACGGACCGGCGGCCGGTCCTGATCCGGGACGTGGAATGGCCAGCCAAGGAGGGGCCGAGCCGCTGGTTCGACGTGATCATCGCGGCGCTGCCGGATGCGGTGGGCTCGCCCATCGGGACGAGCGTGTCGTTCACGGACGTGACGGTCGCGAAGCGGCTGCAGCGCGACCTCGAGCACTCCCACCAGGAGCTCGAGACGGCGTACGAGGAGCTGCAGTCCACCAATGAGGAGCTGGAGAGCACTAACGAGGAGCTGCAGTCCACGGTGGAGGAGCTGGAGACCACCAATGAGGAGCTCCAGTCCGCCAATGAAGAGTTGGAGACGATGAACGAGGAGATGCAGTCCACCAACGAGGAGCTGCACACCGCCAACGAGGAGCTGCGGCGCCGGAGCGACGAGGCGACCGAGGCGAACGCGTTCCTCTCCGCGGTGTTGGCCAGCATTCAATCGGGGGTGGTGGTGGATCGCGACCTGAAGGTGCTGGCGTGGAACCATCGCGCCGAGGACCTCTGGGGGCTCCGGTCCAAGGAGGTGGTCGGACAGCACCTGCTGAATCTCGAGATCGGACTCCCGCTCGCCGAGCTCCGGCCGGCGCTCCGGGCATGCCTCGGCGGGGACGGCGATCGCCACCAGATGACGCTCAGCGCGGTGAACCGGCGGGGCCGGCCGATCGAATGTCTGGTGAGCTGCACCCCGCTCACCGCGGACGACGGGGTGCGGGGCGTCATTCTTCTGATGGAGGATGGCGGCCGCCAGGCGGACGATGGCGTGAAGCCGCCGGCGCGGGGCTGACCGCGCGGTCGCGCCGCTCCGCTAGCGCACCACCCGCAGGCGTGTCGCGCGCCCGGCCGGGCAGCATTCGAACCAGGCGACCGTCACCAGGCTGCGGCTCCGGGCCCGCTGCGACTCGGCCAGAGCCCGCTCTTCCCGCGCCCGCTGCCTCGTGGCTGCGGCTTCCGCTCGGACCCGGAGAGCCACCTGCTGCAGGAGCGCGCTCGCGGACTGCGGCGGCGCCGCCCTCCGCTCATGCGGGCTCACGCCGCACCCGTCCGGCGCTCAAGGCCCGCCGAACCGCCGCATCGAAGGCCGCCGGCGTGAAGGGCTTCTCGAGCACTTCGCCCAGCGGTTTCGCGCGCGCGTACACCTCGGGGCTGCCGACGCCGGTGATGAAGAGAATGGGAACCGAGGCATCCAGCGCGAGGAGCTGCTCGGCCAAGGCGAGTCCGTTGCAGCGCGGCATGTCGATGTCGGTGACGATCAGCCGCAGCTCCTGCTGAAGCTCCCGCGCTATCTGGAGGGCGGCGACGCCGTCTCCCGCTTCCGCCGCCCGGTAGCCCCACGCCTTCAGGAACCGGCAGAGCACGACGCGGAGCGTCGGCTCGTCGTCCACGACCAGCACGAGGGCGCGTCCGGAACGGGTGGCGGGGAGATCCACGTGACCTCGGAAGCGAGGTTCACCCGGGGTGCGCCGCCGCCCCTCTACGCCGCGCACGCGGGTGAACGGTGTGAGCGCGGTGCGGGCGGCGGACTCATTATGCGGCCGGGTCAGGAGGACGGCAAGAGGGTGGGGGCCAGAGCTGGAGCCGCAGGCAAGGGGCGCGTGCCTGGGACCGCCCGGCTCCGTGGGTGTGACCTCCGCACTCATGTCTCACACGCGGATGGGCAGGGTCACCATCGTTTGTCCCAGCCAGCGAAGGCGCGTCTCGATCGCCAGCGCTGTCTCGTTGTGCAGCAGCCGGTCCCGCCAACGCTCCCGCTGGAAGATCAACTTGCCGGCGAAGAACACCGTGCGGGGAAACTCGCGGGCCACATCCAGGCAGAGTCCTTCCGCGGCCGCCACGGCCTCGGTGCCAACTGCCATCCTGGCGGCGGCGGGCACGCCGAGGCGGGCGGCGAACGCCACGTACTTGGCCAGCATCGCAGCCGTTCGATCCCGGAGCGCTTCGAGGGCATGCTCGCCCTTGAACTCTCCGGAATCGATCACGCCGACCGAGACGAAGACCAGGTTGTGGAAGTAGCCCGGGAAGGTCCGCAAGACGTGCAGGACGGTGTGGAGCCCCACGCCGCCGTAGCACCCGACCAGCACGGCGGCGGTCGGCTTGGCGGGATCGAGCGCGCCCGGCGGCAGCGGCGGTGTCGCAGCGACCTCCGTCAGCTCGCCGAGCTGCCGGTACAAGCGGTCGAGCTCGGCCGACACCCCGCGGTAGTGCCGCCGGATCAGCAGGCAGAGCCCGATCACCAGCGCCGTGACCACGACCGTCACCCACCCGCCCTCGGCGAACTTCTCGTAGACGGTGATCAGGAGGATGGTCAGGCAGAGCACGCCGCCCGCCGCGAACAGCGCGGCGCGCCGCCTCCACTCGGGGCGGGTGCTCCGCCGGCCGACCCAGAAGCGAAGCATCGCCAGCATCGAGAGCGAGAACGTGAGGAACACGTTGATGCTGTACATCACGACGAGGTGCCCGACATCGCCGCCGGTGTACGCCAGCGCGGCGGACGCCGCGCCGCCCATCAGCAGAATCCCGTTCGTCGTCGTGAGTCGCTCCGACAGCGCCGCGAACCGGTGCGGGACCCACGAATCCACCGCCATGTTGGCCAGCACCCGCGGCCCGTCGGTGAAGCCCGCCTGCGCGGCGACGACCAGGAGCATTGCCTCCGAGGCGAGCGTGAGCACGACGGCCGTGCGGCCGAACGGGAGTCCTGCCGCCAGGCGTTCTGCGAGCACGGCGTTCATCGTCTTGCCGGCGGCCGGGGCGATGCGCCACAGGAGGTAGCAGACCAGGAGACCCGCGGCCGTGAAGGCGAGCGACGCTCCCATGTACGCCATGGTCCGCTTGCCGGTCCGGACCTGAGGCTCCCGCATGATGGGAAGCCCGTTGGACACCGCCTCGATGCCGGTGTACGTGCCCCCGCCCAGCGAGTACGCGCGCACGAAGACGAGCAGCAGGCCGCCCAATCCCGTGGTCGCGAGCCCGTGGGCCAGGCCTGCGTGCACCGCCTCCACGGTTCCGGGGAGTTGCGGGAGGTGCCGCAGGATGCCCCCTCCGATCAGAGCCACGTGCGACACGACGAACAGGAGAAACACAGGCGTCAGCGCCAACACCGATTCGCGCACCCCCCGAAGGTTCAGCGCGGTGAGGGCGAGCGTGAGCGCAAACTCGATCGGGAGCTTGGCACCGCTCCAGGCCGCGGGCAGCAGGCTGAAGAGGGCGTCACCCGCCGCAGCGATGGAGATCGTGATGGTGAGCACGTAGTCCACCAGCAGGGCGCAGCCGGATACCACGCCGGCGTGCGCGCCCAACAACTTGCTCGCCACGACATAGCCCCCGCCGCCGCTGGGGAACTCCTCGATGATCCGGCGGTACGCGGCCGAGATGAGCAGCACGGTCGCGGCCATGAGCCCCGCGAGCCCGACGGCGAGGTAGGTGTGCTCGCCCAGGGCCTTGAACGCCTCTTCCGGGCCGTACGCGGAAGAGGAGAGCCCGTCCGCGCCCAGGCCGACCCAGGCGAGAAAGGCGACCAGCGAGACCCGGTGGAAGAGTCTCGCGTCGGCGAGGTCACGCGGCTTGCCGATCAGCAGCCGCCGGAGGCGCCGGCGGAGCGGCGGCGCGGGCCGAGACGACACCAAACCTCCATGCGCAGGGGCACGGGCACCGGCAAAGCTGATCACGGCATGGGGCGGTGTCAGGCGGGCGGTCGGAATCTTGATACATTCCTGACGCCTCGGCTGCGTAGCTTGCGATGGGGCGGGAAGCGATGCGACCTGGACGAGAGCGCGTAGGACCGGCGTGGCGGGAGTACCTCGAGGCGGCTGGCCTGGTGGGCCTCGCCAGCGGCGTCTGCTTCGCCGTTCGCGAGCACCTCCAGACGACCGACGTCGCGATGCTCTACCTCCTCGCGGTGGTAACCGTGGCCGCGCGCTGCCGCCAGCGGGCCGCGCTCCTCGCGACGGTGCTCGCGATCGCTGCCTTCGATCTCCTGTTCGTTCCACCGTACTACACGTTCGCGGTCCGGAACGCCGCGTACTTTCTCACGTTCGGCGTCATGCTCGCGGTGGCGCTGGTCATGAGCAGGCTCACCGCCCGGATCCGCGCGCAGGCGGACGAGGCGGCGGAGCGGGAGCGGCGGACGGCCGCGCTCTACGCCATGAGCGGCGAGCTCGCCGACGCGGCGGACCGCCGGGAGCAGCTTGCCGTGATCGTCCGCCACATCGGGCGCGCGGCCGGCGGCCACGCCGTGGTCGCGCTGGACGGCGGCGGGGCGCCCGATGGGTCGGAGCCGGCCTGGCCCGATGGCGGCGTGTTCGACAGCGTGGATGCACGCGTGGCGGTGCGGTGGGCGTACGAGCACGGGGAGGCGGCGGGGTCGGGCACGACGCGGTGCGCGGACGCGGAAGTCCTCGCGGTGCCGCTCCGGACCACGGGCGCGCGGCTCGGCGTGGTGCTCGCGCGGCCGAAGACGCCGGACCGCCCCTTCGACTCCGAGCAGCGGCGCACCATCGAGGCGATGGCCGACCACGCGGCCGCGGCGCTCGAGCGTACGATGCTTGCGGAACGGCACGACGCGGCCCGGCTCGAGGTGGAAGCCGAGCGGCTCCGGACCGCACTGCTGAGCTCCCTGTCGCACGACCTCCGTACCCCGCTGGGCAGCATCGAGGGCGCGGCCAGCAGTCTGCTGCTCGACGACGCGGCGCTGTCGGTCGAGACCCGGCGCGAGCTGGTGGAGACGATTCTCGAGGAGTCGCGGCGAATGACCCGGCTGGTGGGCAACCTGCTCGACATGGTTCGGGTCGAGGCTGGCGGGCTGGCAATGCAGAAGTCATGGCAGCCGCTCGAGGAGGCGCTCGGGGTCGCCCTGCTGCGGCTGGAGGACCGGCTCGCACAGCATCCCGTCTCGGTGCGCCTCCCGCCCGATCTGCCCCTGGTTCCGATCGACGAGCTGCTGGTGGAGCAGGTGCTCATCAACCTGCTGGAGAACGCGGCGAAGCATACGCCGCCGGAGACGGAGGTCACGATCACGGCCTGGGTCGACGGCGGCGCCATCGTGGTGGAGGTCGCCGACCGCGGGCCCGGCCTGCCGCGGGGGGCGGAGGAGGCTGTCTTCCAGAAGTTCTACCGGGGCGGAGCGGGGTCGCACTCGCCGGGGGCGGGCCTCGGGCTCGCCATCTGCCGCGGCATCGTCGCCGCTCACGGCGGCCGCATCTGGGCCGAGCGGCGTGGCGCCGACGGTACGGCGTTCCGGTTTAGCCTGCCGCTGGAGGGGCCGCCCGTGGCCGCGCTCCCGCCCGACGTGGTCGAGGCGTAGCGAGCCGCCCATGGTCGCGCGCCCGGTCGTACTCCTCATTGAGGACGAGCCGCAGATGCGCCGCTTCCTGCTGGCCACGCTGCGGGCGCACGAGTACCAGGTCGTGGAGGCGAGCACCGCACGCGAGGGGCTGGCGCAGGCGTCGGGGCGCAACCCCGACCTCATCCTCCTCGATCTCGGCCTGCCCGATTGCGACGGGCTCGACGTCACCCGCACGATACGCCGCTCCGCGCGGACCCCGATCATCGTGATTTCGGCGCGGGGGCAGGAGCACGCCAAGGTGACCGCGCTGGACGTCGGCGCCGACGACTACCTCACCAAACCGTTCGGCGTGCCGGAGCTGCTCGCGCGGATTCGCGCGTCGCTCCGGCGCGCCGCGGTGCCCGCCGACGCGCCGCCCGAGCCGCTGTTCGAGGTGGGCGAGCTGCGGGTGGATCTGGTGCGGCGGGAGGTGCGGCGGGGCCGGGAGGAGCTGCACCTCACCCCGACCGAGTACCGGTTGCTGGCCGCGCTGGTGCGCCACGCGGGACGGGTGGTGACGCACCGGCAGTTGCTGCACGAGGTGTGGGGGGCGAACTACGTGGAGCAGACCCATTACCTGCGGGTCTACATGGCCCAGCTCCGGCACAAGCTCGAGCGGGATCCCACGCGGCCGCGGCTGCTCGCGACCGAGCCGGGGGTGGGCTATCGCCTGCGGGACGAGGGGAGCGGCGGTGCGGAGCGGCGTGGGTGAGATTCGAACTCACGAGGCGGTTGCCCGCCTGGCGGTTTTCAAGACCGCTGCCTTAAACCACTCGGCCACCACGCCTCGAGCGGGAAAGTTCTTCAAGGACCGCTGCGATCGCAACCAGCAGGACCCCGCCCCTCGTCTGCGGTGTGCTCATCCACGGATCGTTCCCCTTCCCGATGACCAGTCCGTGCGGCGGCGGTTGCGGCGGCGTGAGGTGGGGGGGGGTGCCGCGTTCGCCCCCTTCGGAGACCTGATCAACCGACGGGTGTTCCCAGCAGCCGATCGAACTCGTCACGCACGATGCGGTAGCACTCGCACGTCGCGCGCTCGAGGCCGGTGCGATCCAGCACGGTCAGCACCCCGCGCCGATATCGAATGAGCCCCTGCCTCTTGAGCTGGGCCAAGGTCTCCGTCACGGTCGCACGGCGCACGCCGAGCATCTGGCCCAGGAATTCGTGCGTGAGCTCCAACTCGCCGCGGCCGACGCGATCGTGGACCATGAGCACCCAGCGGGCCAGGCGCTGGGGCAGCAGGTGGTGGTAGTTGCAGACCGTCGTCTGGGACACCTGGGTGAGGAAGCCCTGGGTGTAGCGCTGCAGCAGGCGGTCGAGGGCGCGACCGGCCCCGGCTTCCCGGCAGAAAGCTTCGGCGGGCATCGCCGCCATCTCGCCCCCGATTTGAACCAGGCTTCGGCCCGGAGCCGTCGCGGCGCCGAGGAAGAGCGGGAGGCCAACGACTCCCTCGTTGCCGATGGTCCCGACCTCGATCGCGCTGCCGTCGCCGGTGACGGCAAGGACCGACGCGACCGCGTCAATCGGGAAATACGCGCCGGTGATCGGCTGATTCGGCTCCCACAGCGGCTCGCTTCGTTCGAAGAATCGGGTGGTCAGGTAGGGACGGAGACGGGCGTATTCCTCGGGTGGCAGTCCGGTGAGGATCCGGTTTCGCTGCTCACCGGTGGGGGCGGGCGCGGCGGCGTCGGCGGCCGGGGCGCTCTCCAACCTCTTGGACTTTCGCTGCGCCGCCATGCCCGCCCCCTGCACGCCGCGTCTCGCCGCGCCGCGCGCCGCTCACGAGATGGCGGCCGCACCGGCGCATCGCTATACTGTACGCTAGCGTACCGGCACCGCCGGACCAAGCTTCACCCCACGCATGCACGCCTCGCTCACCTACGCCGCTTTCGACGCCGTCGGCCTCGCGGCCTCCCTCGGCGGGCCCGAGGCGCTCGCCCGCGTGCTCGGCATGCTGCCGCGCGAGTTTCCCGCTGCCATCCTCGTGGCGCAGCACCTGGGCGCGAGCGGGTCGTACGTCGCCGACGTGCTGGGGCGCAGCTCCCCCCTGCCAGTCACCCTCGCGAGGCAAGCCGATCCGGTTCGGCCCGGGCGCGTCTACGTCGCACCGCCCGACCGCCATTTGCTGGTGACCGCGGAGCACCGCCTAGAGCTGGCGCGCACGCCGCGGGTGAAGTTCTGCCGTCCCGCGGCCGAGCCGCTCTTCGTCTCGATCGCGAGCGCCTACCGGGAGCGTGCGATCGGCGTGGTCCTCACCGGCATGAACACCGACGGGGCGATCGGCACGCAGGCGATCAAGTGGATGGGCGGGCGGGTGATCGTGCAGGATCCCGCCAGCGCGCGCGCGGCGGGAATGCCGCGGGCCGCGATCGCCACGGGATGCGTGGACTTCGTCCTGCCGCTGGAGCGGATCGCCGCCGCGCTGATCGCACTCGTGATGGCGCGCGGCGCTGCCGACCTCTTCCGGGTCTATCCTCCCGCCGCCTGATTCGTCGCCTCCCGGGCGCGGCCCCGGTCGCGCTGCCGGCGGGCGCGCGGCACGCCTCCTGCCTCCCGCGGCCGCCATGTCGCGCCGCTCGCCGACCGTACTCGCGTCCGCCATCGTGGTGGGAGTCGCCATCGCGATGCTGTACACGCTCTTGCTACAGGTGCACCAGCTCGGCGCCGGCCTCGGCGCGCAACTCGGCGCACTAGGCCGCTAGGCTCCGGCCTGGCAGTTTGGGCCGCCGGCCTACCGGATGGGCGGGATCGCCTCCGCCACCCGCGCCCCGCACCCGGCGCGCGACGTGGGCGCCGGAACCGGCGGTCGGTCACCCTTGAGCAGCAGCACCGCGAGCGAATCGCAGTACCACGGCTCCCACTCCGGCTCCCGTAGCAACGCGTACGCCAGCTTGGATCGAGTGGGCACGAGCACCGTGGAGATGCCCCACTGCTCCATGGCCTCGCGCCAACCCGGTTCGGTGCCCTCGATTCGCATGTAGGTCCGGGTGAGCGCCTCGCCGTAGAAGTCCACCTGCCCATCGATGAACACCCGCTGCTCCGGCCACGCCCACAGCAGGTACCCGCCCCAGGCGAAGCTGTTGTAGATCCGGCCGCCCACGCGCGCCGCGCGGGCCCGCTCGACCGCGGCGACCGGGAAGCGCGCCGGGTCGAACCGGGCCTGCAGCAGATCGCCGCCGCTCCGGCTGTCCCAGCCGGCGGCGGCCGCCATGAGCGCGACCGCCGCGACGCTCCACGCGCCGAACGAAGCGCGGGCCGGTCCGCTCGCGATCAGCCGGCGGAGGTAGGCGATCGCCGGCGCGTCGAGACGGCGCCAGGCCGGCTCCAGCGAGAGCGCCAGCAAGGGGAGCGCGGTGAGCCCGAAGAGCGAAACGTTGCGCCCGGAGTGGAGCGCGAACGCGACGCCGGCGAGAATCGCGAGGAGGCGGGGAAGCGCGGGGCGCTCGCGCGCCAGCGCGAAGGCGACGATCGCACCGAGCACGAACAGGAGAAAGATCTTGCCGATCGCCGTGTGAAAGTCGAGCGACTGGTATTCGGCGATCGTGTCCACCAGGTACCGGTTCCTCAGGTAGCCCGTGACGTGTCCGTAGACCGCGAGGCCGCTGGGATTCGCGCCGCACGCGGCGACGGACACCACCAGCGCGGATGCGTGATACCGGAGCCGCTCCCGCCAGACGGCGCGCCGGTCGCCATAGCGGCTCTCCAGCAGGTCGCCCACCGCGTAGATTGCGAGCAGCACCAATCCGAACAGAAACCCGCCGTGCAGATTCGCCCAGAGGGCGAAAAGCACGGCGAACGGCCAGAGGCGCGGCCGTCCCGACGGCTCGAGCAGCAGGAGCAGCGCGCTCGCACCCACCATCGTGAACAGGTGCGGGCGCGCGAGCACGTGGGTCGAGGCGAGGAGCGCGCCCGCCATCGGGGCCAGATACGCCAGGAGCGGGTCCGCGCCCCGGCGGAGGAGAAATGCCGCGTTGAGCGCGACGGCGGTCGCGAACAGCAGCCCCGTCAGCACGACGACGGCCGGCAGCCCGGCCGCGCGGTGCGCCCCGGCGAACGCCACCTCGCTCAGCCACTCGTACGGGACGAAGGGGCGGCCGGCCATGGTCCAGGAGAAGCGGTCCACGCGGGGGATGGCCCCCTCGGCGAGGATGGTCTCCCCCACGCGCAGGTGCCGGGCGAGATCGCCGTCGGCGTTGAGCACCGTGCCGCCGAGCGCGAGGGGCGCGGCGACCAGCAGGATGACGAAGAGGAGGTCGGGGAGCGAGGGCGCGAGCCACCGCGCCGCGCGGGTGGTCGGCTCGATGCGGCGGCGCGGCTCCGGCACGGCGATCGGATCGGCGGTCACCGGCACGCTCCCGTGCAACGGCTCACTGGCACCTCGATCGTCAACGGCTGATCAGCGCGGCTTCGCGCGCGGCGGGGCAGGAAAGCGCCGGAAGATAGGAGCGGGATCGGCGGGCTGCCAGCGAGCGTCGGCGGCCGCGGCGATGTGGCGGCAGAATGCCACCGCGGCTGCAAAGTGCGGAGCGATCGCGCGGGCGAGCTCGGCCGCGGTCGGATGGCCGCGGGCCGAGCGTCGGGGCGCTGAGCGGTCGTCGAATCAGCCGACGTCCGTTCAGCGGCGACACGAGAGCTCGCGCTACAACACCATCTATCGCATTCGTTTGCACAAATGATCTCACCTGATGCGTGAGGTCGCCAGCTCGGCGCCGGCG
>DASSOD010000246.1:0-30240 GCA_035700905.1 Gemmatimonadales bacterium
GGCGTTCCAGCCGAGCCCCTGCGCCGCGAAGTACGCGAGCTCGAGCGCGAGCTCCAGGGCGGCGCCGAAGCACGCGATTCCGAGCGCGGCCGCGAACAGCCAGAAGCCGGCGCGGCCGAGCGGCTCCGCCAGGAGGAGCGCCGCCTGGGGATACTGGTCCAGCCGGATCCCGCGGGGGGCGAACACCAGCGCCGCCACGGAGAGCGCGGCGACGGATACGACGCCGCCGAAGCCCATGCCGAGCCACGCGGTGATCCGGTTGATCCGGAGATAGCTCCGGTCCCACCGGCCCTCGACCGCGCCCGACGAGTAGAAGTAGAACAGGTAGGGGCTCACCGACGCGCCGAAGATGCTCACCGCGAGGAACCAGTACCGCGCCGGCTCGTGGTCGGGGAGGCTCGGCACGAGGCCGCGCGCCACCTCTCCGGCCGGGGCGTGCAGGCGGAACGCCGCCACGACGAAGGCGAGCGTCACCAGCCCGAGCACTCCCGGCGCCTTCTCGACCACCCCGAACCGGGACTTCCAGAGCACCAGCCAGACGACGAACCCCACCACGAGCGCCCACCAGCGGTGTCCCAGGCCGGTCGCGAGCTCGAGCGCGATGCAGACGCCGCCGAGCTCGGACGCGAGCACCAGGAACGAGACGAGCCCCACGACGCCCAGCAGGACCACGTAGAACGTGGCGCCGAACCGGTCCCGCATCGCGTCCGGCAGCGTGTGGCTGCTCACCGCCGCGAGCCGGCCCGCCATCTCGGCGAGGAGCGCGAGACAGACCGCGCCCAGCAGGATCGCCCAGCCGAGCCGGAAGCCGAACTCCGCGCCCGCCTGCGCCGAGGTCGCCAGCGACCCGGCCTCGAGAAAGCCGCCGATCCCGGTGAGGATGCCCAGCGCGATCTCGCCCAGGCGCTTCACGAGCCGCTCCGGGCCTTTGCCGCGCCGCGCTCGGCGGCGGCGCGGATGCGGCTCGAGTAGCGGGCCGGGAGCGCTCCGGCGCCGGCCAGCGAGTCGGCGAGCGCGGCGGTCGCGGTCCAGGACGCGATGCGCTCCGCGGTCTTCCTGGCCTTCGCCTCGGGCGAGGAGTGACACGCGGCCAGCGCCGCCAGCGCGAGCACCGCGGCCGCCGGTCGCATCACATCAGCGGAGGGTGTACAGGTACGCGGCGATGTCGCGCGCGTCCGCGGGGGAGAGCCCCACGACCGGCATCGCCGTGCGCGGGCTGAACGAGGGCGGCGAGAGCAGCCAGTCCACCATGTGCGCGGGCGTGTTGGTGAGCACGCCGCCGATGTACGCCCGATTGGCGATGCCGCCGAGCGGAGGCCCGACCAGACCGTCCGCGCCGGGGATGCCCGGGATGGTGTGGCACGCGGGGCAGCCGTAGCGCGGGATCGCGAGGCGCCCGCGGCCCGCATCGCCGCCACCGGTGAGCGCGGCGACGGCCTGGGCCGCGCTCGGGTCCGAACCGCGGCAGGCGAGGCCGGCGAGCGCGAGCGCCGCCCGCGCGGCGAGACGGAGCGCGCGCGCCGCCGTCACTGGCAGGGCCCGAGCATGAAGACCGCGAGCCACTGCGCCACGATCACGAGCGAGAAGTAGAGGCTCACCAGAACGCCCGTGACCGCCACGAACCGGGTATTGGCGGCCGCGATCTCCGGGTCGCCCGGCGCTCCCCGATCGGACGAGCCCTGGAGCATCCGCCACGCCACCGCCGCGCCCGCGAGCGCCGCGAGGAGCAGCACGGCGCTGGTGACGTGCAGCCGGAGCTCCGAGCCCTGGCGGCAGGCGTGGCGCACGTCCGCGTACGAGAGCTCCAAGTGCAGCATCGCGACGAACGGGGCGAGCAGCAGTCCGGTGACGAGCGCCGCCACCCGTCCCCGATCGGCCACCCGCGTCCGCACATCCACCGTCATGGCGAGGTCCAGAACCGCGGCACGAGGTAGATCATCGCGGCGAGGAGGACCCACGAGCCCGTCAGGAAGTACCAGTAGGGCGCGGTGTCACTCGCGTCCGAGAAGTGACGCTCGGTGACCCGCGGGGTGAAGAAGACCGCCGTGATCACGATGATCTCCAGCGCCTCGGCCAGGATCAGCGTGGCGTGCGTGACCAGCACCGCCCAGTTGACCGACCCATACGCATTGGTGCTCCACCTCACGTTGAGGCCGGCGAACTCGAAGCCGCGCAGTACGCAGAAGGCGATGGCAAAGAGGGTGCAGACCACCAGCCAGCGCCTGACCGCTCCGCGGTCCAGCCGGCGCGCCGCGCGGTCGAGCAGCGCCACCGGCCACCAGCTCAGCGCCATCACGCCGACCTGCAGGATCCCCGGGAGGAGATCGGGGGGCGCCGTGCGGGGGGGCGGCCACTGCGCGAAGTTCCGCCGGAGGTAGAAGTACACCATGGCGACGATGACCAGCGTCGTCCCCTCGATCAGGATGAACCCGATCGTGCCCCACCACGCCAGATCCCGGTGGCCGAACGTGGTCGTGGGCAGGTCGGAGACGTCGATCGTGGTCCGGCCGGCGATCATGCGCGCTGCTCCTGCCGGCGCTGGTCCTCCAGCTCCTTGCCGCGCGGCCAGGCCCAGCCGACGAGCGCCAGCGTGACCAGCGCCGCGCCCACCACGAAGCCCCATGGCGTGAAGATCCCCGAGATGAAGAGCACCCCGGTCGCGAGCGCCGCCAGCAGCGGCCACACCGACGGGCTCGGCTGGAAGTGGAGGTGGTCCGGAACCGCGTCGAGCACCGTCGTGACCAGCACCTCGCGCAGGTCCGACCGGAGCCCGGTCACCACGGGCCGCGCCTCGCTCCGGCTCCAGAGGCCGCCGCGGCCCTCCACCACCGGCAGCTCCGCGAAGTTGTAGGGCGGCGGCGGCGACGCCGTCCCCCACTCCAGCGTGTCCGCCTCCCACGGGTTCGGGCCGGCGACATCGCCCTCCCGCAGGCTCCACGCGACGTTGGCCAGGAACGTGATCACGCTCAAGGCGATGATGGTCGCGCCGATGCTCGCCAGCAGATTGAGCCCGCCCCACCCGGTCGCCGCGAGGTAGGTGTAGACCCGGCGCGGCATCCCGTCGATGCCGAGCTCGTGCATCGGGAAGAACGTGAGGTTCACGCCGATGAAGAAGAGCCAGAAGTTGAGCCGGCCCAGCGCCGGCGACAGCATCCGGCCGGTGAATTTCGGGAACCAGTAGTAGAAGCCCGCGAACAGCGGGAACACCCCGCCGCCGAGCAGCACGTAGTGCAGGTGGGCCACCACGAAGAAGGTGTCGTGCACCTGCAGGTCCCACGGCACCGACGCGACCATCACCCCGCTCAGCCCGCCGATCATGAACACCACGACGAAGCCGAGGATGAAGAGCAGCGGCACCTCGAGCCGCGGCCGCCCGCTCCAGAGCGTCGCGATCCAGCAGAAGAACTGGATCCCGGTGGGCACCGCGATCAGCGCGCTCGCCGCGGTGAAGAAGCTCATCCCCATCTGCGGCAGCCCGGTCGCGAACATGTGGTGCACCCAGAGGCCGAACGCGAGCACGCCGGTCGCGACGAGGGCGAGCACCATCGCGGGATAGGCCACGATCTGCCGGCGCGAGAAGGTCGTGACCACCTGCGACACAATCCCGAGGGCGGGGATGAAGATGATGTACACCTCGGGGTGGCCGAAGAACCAGAACAGGTGCTGCCAGAGGAGCGCGTCGCCGCCTTCCGCCGGGTTGAAGAAGTGCGTCCCGACCAGCCGTTCCAGCGGGAGCAGCTGGCTCGCGACCGCCACCCAGGGCATGGCGAAGATGATCATGAACGCCGTCACGATCTGCGCCCACACGAAGAGCGGAAGCCGGTGGAGCGACAGTCCGGGCGCCCGCATCTTGAAGGCGGTGGCGATGATCTCGACCGCCGCGACCAGCGCGGCGATCTCGGTGAACGTGACGGCCTGCCCCCACACGTCCACCCGCTTGCCGGGCGAGTACTCGGGGCCGGCGAGCGGCACGTAGCTGAACCAGCCGGTGTCGGGCCCCGTGTTGAGCACCAGGCTCACCCAGAGGAAGAGCCCGCCGACCAGATACGTGTAGTAGCCGTACGAGTTGAGGCGGGGATAGGCGACGTTGCGGGTGCCGACCATCAGCGGCACGAGGTAGAGGCCGAGCGAGTACATCACCGGCACGGCGAAGAGGAACATCATCGTCGTGCCGTGGGTGCTGAAGAACTGGTTGTAGCGATCGGGGCCGAGGACCGTGTTCTCCGGCCGCGAGAGCTGCAGGCGCATGGCCGCGGCCAGGATGCCGCCCAGGAGGAAGAACCCGAACGCGGTGATGATGTAGCGTTTCGCCACCGATTTGTGGTCCACCGTGGTGAGCCATCCCCAGAATCCGCCGCGCTCGTGCCAGGTCCGCTCCAGCTCCGCGACGTCCGGCGCGGGGGCGGCGCTGCCGATCCGCTCGGCCGCGAGGCGGGGAGGCGCGGCGACGTCGGTCACCGGAGCCCCTCCAGGTAGGTGAGCAGCGCGTTCAGGTCGGCGGACGAGAGCCCGTTGGGCGGCATGTTGGCGCCCGGCTTGATCCGCTGCGGGTCCACGATCCACCCGGCGAGGTTGCCCCGGGTGTTCTCCAGCGTTCCCGCCGCGATCGTGCGCCGGCTCGCGATGTGCGTGAGTGGCGGCCCGACGTTGCTGCCGGCCTGCGTGCCCTCGATCGTGTGGCACATCACGCAGGCCGAGCTGACGAAGACGGACTGCCCGCGCGCCGCGATGGAGTCCGCCGGCGGGGCGGCCGGCTGGAGCTGCGAGTCGTACCACTTGCTGAAGCTGTCGGGCGGCACCGCAATGACGAGCAGCGCCATCTTGGCGTGCTGGTACCCGCAGAACTCGGCGCACTGCCCGCGGTAGATGCCGGCGGTGTCCGCCTGGAACCAGACGCTGTTCTCCTTCCCGGGGATCTGGTCCTTCTTGCCGGCCAGGCTCGGCACCCAGAAGCTGTGGATCACGTCGCCCGACTCGAGCTGGAACAGCACCGGGCGCCCCACCGGCACGTGGATCTCGTTGGCCGTGCGGAGGTGGCGTTGGGGAATCGAGTCGTCGTACTCCACCTCCCACCACCACTGGTGGCCGGTGAGCCGGATGACCAGCGGGTTGTGCGGCACGCGGGTGATCGCGCGGCCGGTGGAGAAGTCCAGCACGAGGAAGGCGAAGAGCGTGGCGATCGTGAGCGCCGTGGCGCCGAGGATCGCTCGGGTCATGCCGCGCTCGGACGGAGGCGGGGCGGCGTCGCGGCGGTGTCGGGCCACGGCCCACAACGCGGCCGCCACCACCAGCACGAAGACGACGATCGACACGATCCACATGAAGCGCCACAGCGGCAGGAGCCGCGCGGACTGGATCCCCGCCGCCTCCAGCGCCGACTGCAGCCAGTCGCGGGTCATGGCCGCTCGGATGCCGGAGGAACGGTGGAGGTGCGCGGCCGCTGCTCCGGCAGCGACTGCTCCTGCACCCGCACCTGCATGTGGTCGCTCCGCCCCGGTGCGACGTCCTTGCGCACGAGCCCGCTGAGCGAGCGCACGTAGGCCGCGAGCTGCCACGCCTGCGTCGCCGGGACCTTCCCGCCGAACGACGGCATCCCGTTCGGCCGCCCGCCGAGGATGGTCTGCACGATGTTCTCCGGCGCGCTGCCGTAGATCCACTCCGAGTCCATGAGGGGCGGCCCCATCCCGCCGCCGCCGTTCGCGTGGCAGCCCACGCAGTTGTACGCCTGGAAGAGCTGCTTGCCCTGGCTCACCGCGTACGCATTCTCCGCGTACGGGCTGCGCGCGGTGACCACCGGGATCGGGTTGCCGGGCTGGAGGTCCACCTCGCGCACCACGGCCATCCCCGTTACGGTCGGCGGCACCTCGCGGAAGCGCCGCGCCTCGCGCTCGCACGCTCCGAGCAGCGCCACGAGCGCGCCGGCGGCGAGCGCCGCGGCCGCGCGCCGGCTAACGGAGCGCGAAGACATAGAGCATGCCGCCCTTCGCGGTGTACTGCGGCAGGTCGCGCATCGCGTTCACGAAGCCGAGCGCGGCGCTCGAGTCCCGCGCATCGAGGTCTCCGGCCACGATCGACCCCGCCCAGCCGCCCACGCCGCTCATGACCGCGACGTACTGCTTGCCGTCGGGCCCCCGGTACGTCACCGGCTGGCCGATGATCCCCGAGCCGGTCTTGAACCGCCAGAGCTCCTTGCCGGAGCGCGCGTCGAGCGCCTTGAACCAGCCCTCCATCGTGCCGTAGAAGACCACGTCACCGGCGGTCGCGAGCGCACCGCTCCACACCGGGAAGCGCTCGTTCACCTTCCACGCCGGCTTCGCCTCCGACGGATTCCAGGCCGTGAACTCTCCCCGGTGGTCGCCCGGCCCGGGGGTCATCTTCACGTTCATGCCGACGTAGGGCGTGCCCGCGATGTAGTTGGCGGTGGTCGCCTCCTCGTCCATGCAGAGGTTCTGGTGCGGGAGGTACAGCAGCTTCGTGCGCGGCGAGTACGATGACGGCTGCCAGTCCTTCCCGCCCGCCGCCACGGGGCAGATGTTCCGCGTGACCTGGTTCAACTGCGGCACCTTGTCCTCCGCGACCTGCAGCCGGCCCGTCCTGAGGTCCACCCCCGTGCTCGAGTTGACCACGACGAACGGCTCCGCCGAGAGGACCTCGCCGGTGGCGCGGTCGAGGACGTACAGGCGGCCGTTGCGGTCGGGATGGAGGATCACCTTCCGCGGCGCGCCCTTCCACGTGATCTCGGCGAGCACCATCTCGTTCACCGCGTCGTAGTCGTGCAGGTCGTGCGGCGTGAACTGGTAGGCCCAGATCGCCTCGCCGGTTTCGGGCCGCCGCGCGAACACGGTCGAGGTCCACTTGTTGTCGCCGGGTCGCTGGTGCGGGTTCCACGGCCCCGGATTCGCCGTCCCGTAGTAGATGAGGTCGAGCTCGGGGTCGTACGAGATCCAGCCCCACACGTTCCCCCCGCCCCGCTGCCACGCGGTGCCGGGCCAGGTGCGGACGCCCAGATCCTTCCCGCGCTCGTCGGCGTAGAACGGCTTGAAGTTCGGCCCGATGAGCACGTCCTGGTCCGGGCCGGTGCTGTAGGCGCGCCAGACCTGGCGCCCCGTCTTGAGGTCCAGCGCCGTGAGCCAGCCGCGCACCCCCATCTCGCCGCCGCTGTTGCCGACGAGCACCCGGTCCTTCACCACCAGCGGCGACATGGTCATCGTCTCGCCGTTCTGGATGCTGCCGAGCCGGGTGCGCCAGACCTCGCGGCCGGTCGCGGCGTCCACGGCGACCGTCTGCACGTCGAGCGTGTTGAAGATGATCTTCCCGTCGGCGAACACCGGGCCGCGGTTCACCACGTCGCAGCAGGCCACCCCCTGCGACGCGGCGTCCGGCTCCGGCTTGTAGGTCCACTTGGGCGGGCCGCCCGGCTTCGCGAGGTCGAGCGCGTAGAGGATGTTCGGGTAGGGCGTGGTCACGTACATCGTGGACCCGATCACCAGCGGTGCCGCCTCCTGGCCGCGAAGCACGCCCACCGAGAACGTCCACACGGGGACCAGGCTGCCGACGTTCGAGGCGTTGATCTCGTCCAGCTCGCTGAAGCGGGTGTTGGCGTAGTCGCCGGCCGCGCGGCGCCACTCGCCGACGGGCTCGGGCGGCGGGGGCCCGGGCGATCTCGAGGGGCTTGCCGAGGCGCGGGGGCCGGCGGGCGATGCCGTGCCTGCCGGCGCCGCTGTCGTCGCCCGCACCGCCGCCGCGGGGCTCTGGGCGGCGAGCCGCGCGGTCCGCGCGTGCAAGCCCGCTTGCAGCAATGCTGCGGCGCCCGCGGCGGCCGCGAGGGTGGCGCCACTGCCGCGGAGCAAGCGGATGCCCGCCCCCAGCGGCCGCCGGCCGGAGTGCACCAACCGCGCGGCCGCCCGCACCGGGCCGCGCACCACGGAAGACGCGGTTCTACCCATCGCGACTGCCCCGGAAAGGGGGACGTGCCCGCTCAGCGAACCTCGCGACGGCCGCCACGATCGGCCGGGAGAGGGTTGAAACATGGAATCGCGGCGGCCGGGGTACTGCGAGACACGTCACATAGCTTCGCGGAGGGACGCCCCCCGCGACCCGGCGTGATCCGGAGTACGGCGGCGCGCGACGCCGCGGCCTACCCTTGCGGGATGCCCGCCGGGACGCTCGCCCGCACCGCCCCGCTCGCCCTGGTCCCCGTCTCCCTCGCCGTCGCCTGGCTCGGCGCGCCGCCGCTCTGGGTCTTCGCGAGCGCGGCCGCCGCGATCGTGCCATTGGCCGACTGGATCCGTCGCAGCACCGAGCAGGCGGTGCGGACGATGGGCCCCGCGGTCGGCGGGCTCCTCAACGTGACCTTCGGCAATGCCGCGGAGCTGCTGCTGGCGCTCCTGGTCCTGCTCGAGGGCCAGAACGCGGTGGTGAAGGCCACCATCACCGGGTCCATCGTGGGCAACAGCCTCTTCGGCCTCGGACTGGCCATCGTCGCCGGCAGCTGGGGGCGGGAAAAGCAGGTCTTCCAGCGGGAGCGGGCCGGCCTGCTCGGCAGCCTGCTGATCCTGTCCGTCATCGCCCTGCTCGTGCCGGCGCTCTTCGACTACACCGAGCGCCACCTCCGGCTCACGCCGGCCGCCGGCGGCGCGAGCGCCGGCACGCTGGACGAGCACCTGAGCCTGGGCGTCGCGGTGGTGCTGATTCTGGCCTACGGCGGCAACCTGCTGTACACGCTCGTCACCCACCGCGACGTGTTCGCCATGGAGGACGGGCGTGGGCGGGAGAAGCCCGCCTGGAGCAAGGCCCGCTCGCTGCTCACGCTCCTCGTCGCCACCGCCGCGGTGGCGGCCGAGGCCGAGCTGGTCGCGGAATCGCTCGAGGCGACCGCGCGAACCGTCGGGTTCACGCCCTTCTTTCTCGGGGTCGTGGTGCTGCCGCTGGTGGGGAACGCCGCCGAGTACTTCGGTGCGATCTACTTCGCGCGTCGGGACCGGATGAACCTGGTGATGGGGATCGCGGTCGGCTCCAGCATCCAGGTGGCGCTGCTCACCGCGCCAGTGCTCGTCCTCGCCTCCTACGCGCTGGGCCACCCCATGAACCTCGTCTTCAGCAATCCGCTCGAGCTCGTGGCGGTGGCCGCGGTCGCCTTCGCGGTGAACGCGATCGCGCAGGATGGCGAGACCAACTGGTTCGAGGGGGTGCTGCTTCTCTCCGCGTACGCGGTGCTCGCGCTGGCGTTCTTCTTCGTTTCGCCCTGAACGCCCGGCGGACCGGAGCGCCTGAACGGCGCCTCGCGCCCCCCAATCTGCGCCTGGTGGAGGCGCGCATCCCACCTCGCGCGGCGCGAGCGCCGCCTAGCGCACCGGCCCGCGCAGCGCGAGCTCGCCGGGCCGCAGCCGCGCCTCCGCCCGCCGCTCCGAGTCCCGGAGCCACACCGCGCCGATGGCCACCGCCGCCACGACGTACGCCAGCCCGCCCGGCACCCACATGATGAGCCCGCCCAGCTGCTGATCCTCCAGCGGGGTGAGCCCCCAGAGCGGCGCGGAGGCGGCGTAGGCGGGATAGAACGCCGAGCTCGAGAGGAAGAGGAGCGCGCTCAGCGCGCCGGTGTGGAGCGCGATCAGGAACACGAGAAAGAGCGCCACGCCGTGGTTCGGCCGCCCGCGGGGCCCCACCCAGAGCGCCCACCAGAAGAGCACGGCCGTGCCGAAGAAGCTCAGGTGCTGCGCCGCGTGAACCGTCTCGCTGTGCAGCGTCTCGTCGAACAGCGCCGGCACGTGCCACACCCACACGGCCACGCTGTGGATCACGAACGCGACGGCGGGCAGGGCGAGGAGGTGCAGGGAGCGCCGGACCAGGGGTCGCGCGAGGGCGCGCGCCGCGGCGCGACGCAGGGCGGGCGGGAGACCGCGAAGCAGCGTCTGCAGCGGCCGCGCGACGACCAGCAGCGGCGCGGCCAGGACCATGAGCAGCTCGTGCTGGGCCATGTGCGCGCTGAAGAGCGCCTCGCCCATCGCGGCGAGCGGCGAGACCAGCGACAGCGTGAGAATGAGCCACCCCGCGAGGAACGCGGCGTGGCGCAGGGCGCGCCGCCGCCCCCGAAGCCGCGGAGGCCGCGCCATGCCGGCCAGGTACGGCAGGAGCACGATGGCGAGCGGCAGGACGACGCCCGGCTCGAACGACCAGGTGCGCAACACCTCGGCCGGCGCGCGGGCGTCCGCGTGCGCCAGGGCCAGCGGCCACGGAGGGAGCGGCACGGCGGCGCTACCGCAGCGTGTAGAGGTATGCGGCGATGTCGCGCGCCCGCCCCTCGGACACGCCCAGGTTCGGCATCGCCGTGCCGGGCTCGATGGCCTGGGGCATCTCGATCCAGCGCACCAGGTACTCGGCCGTATTCGGCACCTCGCCCGCGATGAAGGTGCGACGCGCGAATTTGATCAGCGGCGGTCCGACCAGGCCCTTCGCCCCGCGCACCCCGGGGATCGTGTGGCACGAGCCGCAGCCGAACGCGGCGATGTCCCGCTTGCCGCGGTCCGCGTCGCCGCCCGGCACCTCGCGCTTCGGGTCCGCCGACATGGGCGAGGCCGATCGGCAGCCCCCGATCGCTGCGGTGCCGATCGCGGCCGCGACCAGCAGCGCCAGCCTCCCGTACCGGCAGCTTCCGCGTCGCCGCATCCTTCCTCCTCTTGCCATGACGGCGCCCTCCGGCTCCGCCCCCGCGACCCGCGACCGAGCGGGGGCCTTCATCCGCATTGCGGCACCAGAAAGAGCCCGAGCACGTTGAACCCGATCGCGATGAGGAACATCGAGCTCAGCAGGACACCGGCCAGCGCCATGAAGCTCACCCGCCCCCGGGACGCCCCCGCCCCCGCGCCCGTTTGGCGACCCGCGCCGGTCTCCACCGTCGAGCCGCCGGGCCCGGCATCCGCCGGCCGGCTCGCACGCCAGCTCCGCAGGGCGGTTACCCCGGCCGCGATCGCGACCGCCAGCGACACGATGCCGATGATCAGCTCGACCGTCCACATCCCGCCGAACGTCGGCGTCGTCCGCGGGACGGTGGACGGGTAGCAGCTGTGGGCGGCGATCGCGTAGCTCACCACCACCTGGATGCTCCACACCGCGGGCGCGGCGAACAGGCCGAACCAGAGCGCCGAGAGCGGCACGGCGCGGGGTGACGGAGCGGCGGCGGCGTGGGTCATGGACCTGCCCTGCGCTAGAGGAATCTGGGCGAGAGATAGAGCGAGGTGAACACGGCCAGCCAGACGATGTCCACGAAATGCCAGTACCACGCCGTGTTCGTGACCGCGAGATGCCGCTCGGCGGTGAAGTGGCCCACCCAGGCGCGCGCCTGGATCACGAGGTTCATCAGCAGCCCTACCGCGACGTGCGCGCCGTGGAATCCGGTGATCGTGTAGAACAGCGAGCCGTACGCGTCGGTCTGCGGCAGGAAGCGCAGGTGCCGGTATTCGACCGACTGGATCACCAGGAAGATCACGCCGAGCAGGAAAGTGACGAGCAATCCCGCCCGCAGGCGACCCTGGCCGCCGCGGCGGATGCCCGACTCGGCCCACCACATCGTCCCGCTGCTCACGAGCAGGAGGATCGTGTTGGGCAGCGTGAGCCCGAGCGACGGATTGCCGCTGCGTGGCCACGGCCCCCGGGTGAGCGACATCAGGTAGAAGTAGCTGAAGAGCAGGTACGCGAAGAGCGTCGCCTCGGTGGCGATGAGCATCACCATGCCCCACCAGCCGGTGGTGCGCTTGCCGTAGCCGTCGACGGGCAGGCGGTAGGTCGTGGTCGCCGCGGTCATGCCGACGCCTCCACGGCCTCGGTGGTGGCGGGCTCCTGCGTGGGCCAGAGCCAGCCTGCCGTGCAGACGATCGTCGCCGCGCCGCCGACGATCGCCAGCCAGCCGACGCTCCCGAGCAGACCGTAGAACAGCGCCGTGAGCGACAGCGCGAGCAGCAGCGGCCAGAGCGAGTCTCCGGGCATCCTGAGGACCTGCTGCGGCTCCGCGTCCAGCGGCGAGGTTCCGATCGTCTCACGTCCCTCGTCCAGCAGGGGGCCGCGATCGATGACGCTCCGCGCGCCCTCGCCCAGCCGATCCTCCCAGAGCGGGTGCCGGCTCGCCACCTGGGGGATCACCGCGAAGTTGTACGGCGGCGGCGGCGACGGCGTCGCCCACTCGAGGGTGTTGCCGTCCCACGGGTTCGGTCCCGCCCGGCGCCCGCGCCGGAGACTGACCGCGATGTTCACCAGCAGCGCGAGGACCCCGACCGCGAACAGGAACGCGCCGATGGACGTGATCAGGTTGAGCGCGGTCCACCCCAGCCCGCCCTGGTAGGTGTAAACCCGCCGCGGCATGCCGAGCAGCCCCGAGATGTGCATCGGGAAGAAGCCCAGGTTGAATCCGATGAACATCGTCCAGAAGTTCCAGCGCCCCAGCCGCTCGTCCAGCAGGCGCCCCGTCATCTTGGGCAGCCAGTAGTACAGCGCCGCGACCACCGCGAAGACGTTGATCCCGATCAGCACGTAGTGGATGTGCGCCACCACGAAGTAGGTGTCGGTGAGCTGCCAGTCGAACGGGACCGCGGCGGTGGCGACGCCGGACACGCCTCCGATCACGAACAGCACGATGAAGCCGGCGCAGAAGAGGAATGCCGTGGTGATGACCGGCCGGCCATGCCAGATCGTCGCGATCCAGGCGAAGACGGCCACGGCGCTCGGGATCGTGATCACCATGCTCGCCGCGCTGAAGAAGTTGGTGGAGAGCGGGGGCAGCCCGGTCGCGAACATGTGGTGCACCCACACGCCGAAGCCCAGGATGCCGGTGCTCACCGTCGCGAGCGCCACGAAGCTGTACGCCACGAGCGGGCGGCGGCAGAACGTCGGCAGCATGTCCGACACCATGCCCATCGCGGGAAGCACCACGATGTAGACCCAGGGATGCCCGAAGATCCAGAACAGGTGCTGCCACAGCAGCGGGTGCCCGCCGCCCGCGACGTCGTAGAAGTGCGTCCCGAACCGCCGGTCGAGGTAGAGCAGCACGCACGCGGCGGTGAGCGCCGGCATGGCGAAGAGGACCGAGAACGAGGTGGTGAGCGTGCCCCAGATGAAGATCGGCAGCCGGTTCACCGACATGCCCGGCGCGCGGAGCTTGAAGATGGTGACGATGAAGTTGATCGCGCCGACGGTCGTCGAGATCCCGAGGAAGGTCAGGCCGAGCGCGTAGAAGTCCATGTTGAGGCCGGGCGAGAACGGCCGCTCGGTCAGGTTCGCGTAGGCGAACCAGCCCCGGTCGGGCGCCTGCCCGACGAGGAAGCTGCTGTACAGGAAGATGCCCGAGAGCAGAAAGATCCAATAGCTCAGCGCGTTCAGGCGGGGGAACGCCATGTCCCGCGACCCGATCATCAGCGGCCAGATGTAGTTGCTGAAGCCCGAGAGGATCGGCGCGGCGTAGAGGAACATCATCGTCACGCCGTGCATGCTGAACAGCTGGTTGTACGCCTCGGGCGAGAGCACCGCCTTGTCCGGCCCCATGAGCTGCACCCGCATGACGAGCGCCTCGATGCCGCCCAACAGGAGGAACACGAACGACGTGACCAGATACCGCTTGCCGATCACCTTGTGGTCCACCGTCGCCAGCGCGCCGTAGAGACCGGGGGCGGTCTCCCAGATGCGGATGAGCCGTTCGTTGACTGGCGGCGCGGGGGCCGCGGGTGCGCTGATGGCCACTGCCTGTTCCTAGCGAAGGCTCTCGAGGTAGGTGACGACCGCCTGGAGCTGCTGGGGGCTCAAGCCGACCGCCGGCATCGCGGTGCCCGGCTTGAGCTCCTGCGGGTTCGCGATCCAGCCGGCCAGGTACCCGCGGGTGTTGGGCAGCGCGCCCGCCGCGAGGCTCGCCCGGGTTGCCACGTGCGTGAGGTCGGGGCCCACGGCGCCGTGCGCATCGGTCCCCCGGACGGTGTGGCAGAGCGAGCACGCCGACGCGGTGAAGATCTGCTGCCCCTGGCGCGCGGCAGCCTCCGTGGGCGGAGACGCCGGCTCCCGCTGCCGGTCGAGCCATTGGCGGAACTCCGCCGCCGGCTCGGCGACGATGGACATCTGCATGTGCGCGTGCTGCAGGCCGCAGTACTCGGTACACTGGCCCCAGTACGTGCCGGCGGTGTCGGCCTGCAGCCACGTGACGTTGCGCTGCCCCGGGATCAGGTCGGTCTTCCCGCCCAGCTCCGGAAACCAGAAGCTGTGGATCACGTCGGCGGTGGTGAGCTCGAACCGCACGGGACGACTCACCGGGATGTGGATCTCGTTCGCCGTGACCGCGAGATCCCCCGGCGACCGGCCCGGGTACTTGGCCTCCCACCACCAGCGGTGCCCGACGACCTGGATGGTGAGCGCGGGCGGCGCGGGCGGCGCCGCCAGTGCCGAGTACGTCGCCATCGTGAAGATGAAGGTGACCAGGAGCACCACGGCGGGCACGATGATGCCGCCGACCACCACCCACCGGAGCCCGCCCGTGCTCCGCGCGACGGGGGCCGGCTCGCCCCGCGGGTGCCGCAGCACGGCCCACAGCACCAGCGCGGCGATCACCAGGACCACGACGCTCGCGATGATGAGGAGCGACCAGCCGAGCTTGGCCTGCTGGTCGGCCGCGTAACCGCGGGTGTGGAGGTACGAGGGGGCCCGCGAGCACCCGGCCGCGAGGAGCCCCCAGACCGCCGCGCCGCCGGCCGCCCACCAACGTACCCGATCGCTCATGCCGCCCACCTTTCCGGCGACCATCCTGCAGGCTCAGACTCGTGGCTAGGGCGGCGTTGCTCCGCCGGCCCTGGACGGCGGGCCGCCGGCGGCGGTGCCGGTCGTGGCCGCCAGCGGCACCATCGACTCGTGCGACTCGTGCCCGCCGGGCCACGGCTCGCCGCGCACCTGACTGATGGCCCAGACGTACGCGGCGACCGCCTGGATCTGATCGTCGCTCAGGTTCGACTTGCCGCCCCGCGGCGGCATCGCGATCGCCGAACGGGTGACGGGCTCCGGCAGGCCCTGCGTCACCAGCGTCGCGATCGCGCGCCAGTCCTCGGGCACGAAGTAGAGGCCCTGCGTGAGCGCCGATCCGGCATTCGGACGGCCGGTCGCGTCGGCGCCGTGGCACACGAAGCAGCGCCCGGCCTCGTGAAAGACGTCGTCGCCCCGGCGGATCAGCTCGAGGGTCACGCCCTCGGGGAGCCTGGGCAGCGCCGCGGGCTGGCCCTCCTCGTTGGTTGCCGCGCCGGGCCGGCCGCCTGCCGGCTTCTCCTGCCCCGCCGTCCGCGCGTTGTCCTGCTGGCCCGCGAGCGGCGCCGCGAGGCACGCGAGCCCCACCGCGACCGCCGCACCGACCCGCCCCGGACGCGCGGCCATCACTCGGCCCCGGACGGCGGCGCCTGCGCCGTGTCGAGCGCGAACGCGAGGATCGCGTCGCCCCTCGGCGCGTTGATCTGGTAGTTGCCTCCCGCGGCGACCACGACGAACTGCCGGTTCCCCACGGCGTAGGTCACGGGCGGGGCGTTCACGCCCGCGTCGGCCTGATAGCTCCAGAGCTGGCGCCCGGTCCTCGCGTCGAAGGCCAGGAACTGCTTGTCCTTCGTTCCGGTGAAGACGAGCCCGCCCGCCGTGGCGAGCGCCCCGCCGATCATCGGATCCCGCACCCGGTTCTGCCAGGCGATCCTCCCGGTGCGGAGGTCCACGGCGCTGAACAGGCCGTACTGCGGCTCGCCCGTGCCGTAGAACGCTCCGCCCAGCCAGAACGCGGGCGGCTCGAGCGGCTGCGACTTGACCTTGTAGTACATCGGCTGATGCAGCCCGAGGACGTAGAGGAACCCGGTCGCCGGGCTGTACGCGGTGGGCGACCACTCCGATCCGCCGTTCGCGCCCGGCAGCATGCGGATCCCGTCCGGCGTCGGGTGCGCGAACATGTTCTCCTGCGGGACGAACGCGTCGGAGCGCCGGATGGGCTTCCCGGTGGCGCGGTCGAGCACGTACACCCAACCCGTCTTCCCCGCCTCCGCGACCGCGTGCACCGGGTGCCCCGCCGAGTCCGGCACGTCCACCAGCACGACGGGGCTGGTGGCGTCCAGGTCCCACACGTCGTGCGGCAGCTCCTGGAAGTACCACTTCAGGCGCCCGGTCCGGAGGTCGAGCGCCACGATCGAGTTGGTGTAGAGGTTGTCGCCCGGCCGCTTCGCGCCGTCCAGGTCGGGCGACGCGTTGCCGACCGAGAAGATCACCAGCCCGAGCTCGCGGTCGATCGCCGGCGCCTGCCACATCGAGCCGCCCCCCGTCTTCCAGGCGTCCGCGTACTTCCCGCTGTCGGCGCGCTCGCGGGCGATGTCGCGGTGCAGGTCGGTCCCGAACGCGTCGGTCCTCGCCCACCTGCCCCACCATCCACCCTCCTCCGGGCTCGGGATGGTGTAGAAGCGCCAGGCGAGCTTCCCGGTCCCGGCGTCGTAGGCGCTCACGTACCCGCGGATGCCGTACTCCGCGCCGCTGATGCCGATGATCACCTTGCCGTCGGCCGCGACCGGCGCGGCGTCGAGCGCGTAGCCCCGCTCGTTGTCGCCGACCCGTTCCTCCCACACCTCCTTGCCGTTGCGCGCGTCGAGGGCGACGAGTCGGCCGTCCAGCGTGCCCACGTACACCCGCCCCCCGTACAGCGCCACACCGCGGTTCACCGGACCGCAGCAATGCACCGTGGTGGAGAGCGACGGCGCATACTCCCACCTCCTGGCGCCGGTGGCCGCGTCGAGCGCGATCACGTGATCCAGCGCGGTCGAGAGGTAGAGCGTCCCGTCCAGCATGATCGGGCTCGTCTCGAGCGCGCGCGGCACGCCGGTGTGGTACTGCCAAACCAGCGTGAGGCCGCGGACGTTGTCGCGGTTGATCGTCGCGAGCGGCGAGTATCGCTGGTTGGTCTGATCGCGTCCGTACGACGCCCACGCGGTCGAGTCGCGCATGGCGGCCTGGAGCGCGGCCTCCGCGCCGGCGGGCGCGGCGGCGCGCCCGCCGCTTCGGGAGGTGGACAAGCCCGCGCCCGTGCGCTCCGCCCGCTGGCAACCCGCCAAGGCTGCGGCCGCAGCCAACGCGCCGGCCAGAAGCATGCCCCGCGAGCATCTATGGGACTCCATGGTTCTTCATAGCGCCCCCGACCTCCGGCGCTCCGTGACGGGCCTCACACGCCTGCCGCGCTCGCCTGGCGTGCGCAGTCAGCCACCGGGCCGCCAGCACGTCGGTGGAGGAATGCGCGACGACCGACAGCGCGATCACGACGGCGGCCGCATCGAACACCGCCGTGCCGCCGGGCCGCCCCGCGTTGAGCACGTACACCGCGTACAGGACGGAGCTGAAGCCCTTGGGCCCGAACCACGCGGCGGCCGCTCGGTCACGCCAGTCCAGGCGGCTCCCCAGCAGGGCGATCGTGATCGCCAGCGGCCGCACGGCCACGAGCACGAGCGCGGCGAACAGGTAGGTGCGCCCCGGCGTCTCCGCGAAGAACCGCACCGAGAGCAGCGCGCCGAACACGAAGATGCCGCCGAACTTGAGCAGGTCGGCGGTGCCCTCGGCGAACGTGCGGAACTCCCGCGACAGCCCGGGCCGGAGCGTCACCGCGGTCATGCCCGCCGGAAAGGCCGCCAGGAACTCGTTCGCCCTGGCGAGGCGCGACACGGTGTAGACCAACATGCCCAGGCCGATCGCCGCCAGCGGCCGGTACTCCGGGTCCGCGCCGAACGCGCGGCTGCGCTCGAGCCGGTCCACCATCCAGGGAATCGCCACGCCGATCGCGACTCCGGCCGCAAGCGGCAGGATCAGCGCACCGACGCCGCCGCCCGGGTGGCCGCTCGCCAGAAACAGCAGCAGGAGCGGAAGCGCGAGGCCGTCGTTGAGCCCGCTCTCGACGTTGAGGAGCTCCCGCAGGTCGGGAGAAAGCTCCTTGTGGCGCACCAATGCCGCCGCGAACACCGGATCGGTCGGCGAGAGCACGGCGCCCAGCACGGCGGCATCCTGCCACGTGAGCCCGAGCAGCCCGCGGCCAAGCAGCGCCGCGCCGGCGCAGGTCAGGGGAAGGCCGAGCAGGAGCGCCCGGCCCGGCAGACGCCAGGTGGCCGCCAGCTTCCCGAGGTCGAGCCGGAGCCCGTCGGCGAACAGCGTGCTGAAGATCGCGAGCTCCGCCACGTGGGCCACGAGCGGCTGCCGCGGATCGACGCGGAGCAGCCCGAGCCCGCTCTCGCCCACGCCGAAACCGAGGAGCAGGAAGAGCACCGCGGTGGAGAGCGCGGTGCGCGCGGCCCGGTCGGACACCAGCACGGCCGCGACCAATCCCAGCGCGAACACCAGGGCGACCACCATGCCCCCAGGGTCGCACGCCATCGCGCGCCGTGCGGTGACGCAGATCGTGACGCCGCCCCTGTACGGCCGGACCGGGAGGCAGCACCTTTCCGGACATGCGCACCATCATCGAGCCGTTCAAGATCAAGTCGGTCGAGCCGATCCGGATGACCACGCGCGAGGAGCGCGAGGCCTGCCTGCGCGCCGCGGACTACAACGTCTTTCTGCTCCGCGCGGAGGACGTGCTGATCGACCTCCTGACCGACAGCGGCACGGCGGCCATGAGCGCGGAGCAGTGGGCGGCGATGATGCGGGGCGACGAGGCCTACGCGGGGAGCCGCTCGTGGTATCGGTTCGAGGCGGCGGTGCGGGACATCTTCGGCTTCCGCCACGTGCTGCCGACCCACCAGGGCCGCGCCGCGGAGCGGATCCTCTTCTCGGTGCTCTGCCGGCCCGGGCACGTGGTCCCGAGCAACACCCACTTCGACACCACCAGGGCCAACATCGAGTTCACCGGCGCCGAGGCCGTGGACCTCCCGGTCGCCGAGGCGCGAGTTCCCGCCTCACGGCACCCGTTCAAGGGCAACATGGACGTGGACGCGCTTCGGGCGCTCCTCGCGCGGGTCGGGCCGGAGCGCGTCCCCGTGGTGATGCTCACCGTGACGAACAACTCGGGTGGGGGCCAGCCGGTCTCGATGGCCAACGTGCGCGAGACGGCGGCGGCGTGCCACGCCCACGGGGTGCCGCTCTACATCGATGCCTGCCGGTTCGCCGAAAACGCGTGGTTCATCAAGCTTCGGGAGCCGGGCTACGCCGAGCGCTCGCCGATCGAGATCGCACGCGAGCTCTTCTCGCAGGCGGACGGGTGCACCATGTCGGCCAAGAAGGACGGCCTGGCGAACATCGGCGGGTTCCTGGCGACGAACGACGACCGCCTGGCGCGACAGGAGCGGGACCTGCTCATCCTGACCGAGGGCTTCCCGACCTACGGCGGGCTCGCCGGGCGCGACCTCGAGGCGATCGCGACCGGCCTGCACGAGGCGCTGGACGAGGACTACCTGCTCTACCGCATCACCTCCACCACGTACCTCGGCGATCACCTGACCCGGGCCGGGGTGCCGATCGTGCAGCCGCCCGGCGGGCACGCCATCTACCTCGACGCCGCCGCCTTCTTTCCCCAGATCCCGCCCCTCGAGCTCCCGGGCCAGGCGCTGGTCGTGGAGCTCTACCGCGAGGCGGGCATCCGCGGGGTCGAGATCGGCACCGTGATGTTCGGGCGGCGGGATGCGGAGAGCGGCACGGAATCGCCCGCACCGATGGAGCTGGTGCGGCTCGCGATTCCGCGCCGGGTCTACACCCAGAGCCACGTGGACTACGTGATCGAGGCGGTGCTCGACCTGTGGGCCCGCCGCGATGCGGTGCGAGGGTATCGCTTCGTCGAGCAGGCCCCGTTCCTCCGTCACTTCACCGCGCGGTTCGCCCCGCTTTCCGCCGGCGCCGAACCGCTCGCCGAGCGGGCCTCAGGTGCTCGCGCCGAGGCGGGACGCTAGCTGCTTCGCCATCGCGAGATGCCCCTGGAACGCCGGCGCGGTCTTCTGCACGAAGGCCTTGAGCTCGGCGTTGCTGACGGCCGGCAGCAGCGTGTTGGTCACCGCGTCGATCACCGCCTGATGGAACTTCACCTCGTGCTCGGCGTACGCCCGGTCGAAGTCTGCCCCCGACTTCCCCTGGAGCGTGCGCATCGCCTCGGCATGCTCCTTCGCGAGCGCGAAGTCGGCCGGTGGCGTCGGCTTCACGCCCAGCTTCCTGGCCAGATCGCGCCCCTGCTGGCGCAGATTCCTGTGGTCCGTAGCGAACTGGTGGGCGAGGCTGCGCACCGCCTCGGTATGTGACTTCTTGAGCGCGAGCTGCGCCGCCTCGATGTCGTAGGTGTTGGCGGCGTCGAAGATGGCCACGATGGTCGGATCGTCGAGCGGGGGCGTGGGCCCCGGATGGAGCACCGGGACGGCGAAGCCGAGCAGTGCGGCGGCACTCCAGTGAAGGAAAGGAAAGCGCATACGTGGTCCCCGCATGAAGGTGGGCAGCATACCGGCGGCGCCAGCCGCCGGGCGGTCGGACCCATAATGTAGCGCTTACGACAGTAAGTCAAGTGTTTCTTTGACTTCTTGTGCTTAAGCCGATCCACGCATACCTTCCGAGGCACACTCTCGGCGGCGTTGACCGTGGGACCCTGGACCAAACGATTCTTCGAGACGACGCGCGGGCGCCTGGTCAGCCTGCTCCGGCGCCGTACCATGACGGTGGAGGAGCTGGCCTCGGCCGTCGGCGTCACCGACAACGCCGTGCGGGCGCAGCTCGCCGCCCTCGAGCGCGACGGCCTCGTGCGCCAGCGCGGCACGGTGAAGGGCGCGGGCAAGCCGTCCTTCACGTACGAGCTCACCCCTGAGGTGGAGCCCTCGCTGTCCCGGGCCTATCTCTCGCTCTTCGACGCGCTCGCGGACACGCTGGAGGAGCGGCTCGACCCCGCCGCGCTGGAGGCGTTGCTGCGAGAGGCCGGGCGGCGCGCCGCCAGCCGCGTGCCCGTGCCGTCCGGCGATCCGGCCGCGCGGGCCAGGGCCGCGGCGGCGATCCTGGTCGAGCTGGGGGGGCTGGCCGAGGCAGTGCAGTCGAGCGGCCGGTGGACCATCGAGAGCGATGGCTGTCCGCTCTCCGCCATGGTGGGAAAACACCCCGCGCTCTGCCGCGCGGTCGAGTCCATGCTCTCGGAGCTCACCGCCCAGCCGGTGCGCGAGTGTTGCGACCGCGCGGGCGAGCGCCCGCGCTGCCGGTTCGAGCTCGGCTCCGCCTGACGCCCGCGCGCGCTCAGGCCGTGAGCGGGGGCACCTGGTAGCGCTCCTGTCGCACCGCGCGAAATCCCCGTTTGAGGTAGTTGGGGAGGGCGGCCGGATGGTCCAGCGTGCAGGTGTGCAGCCACACGCGCGCATCCTCGCCGACCCACGCGGCCCTGACCGCCTGCGTCAGCAGCCACCCGCCAAGCCCGCGCCCGACGTAGTCGGGCATCAGGCCGAAGTAGGCGATCTCCGTCCCCTCGCCGGAGTGGCGGCGAAGCTCGAAATAGCCCGCCGGCGCGCCCTCCACGTACATGACGAACAGCGTCACGCCGCGCGCGTCGAGATGCTCGCGGATCCGGCTGTCGCTCCACGCCAGCCGGTCGGTCCAGCGGTACGCGCGGCCAACCTCGGCGTAGAGGAACCGGAAGAACGAGGCCGGGCAGAACCCGACCCGCACGATCGCGGGGCTTCCCTCCGGCGCCCGCGCCGGCACGAGATCACCCGGGTGCCGCATCTCGAGGTAGGTGCGGGTGACGGTAACGAGGTCCGGCATGCGCCAAACGGACCGCGCGCGCGGCGGGCTGTCAAGGGCGGAAAGACATGGCGAGGGACACCGGGCGAGACTGCCCCGGCGCCCCTCGCCGTCGCGCGCGCACGAGCGTCGCGCGCGAGCTCGTTACAGCGAATCGTGCTGCATGCTGGGCATCGTGCCCGCGCCCGAATCGGGCACCGAGCGATGCACCATCGCGGTATCGCCGCGGTTACCCACCGAGTCTCCCGTGGTCGTGCTCGAGGGCTGGTATCCGCCCTGCGAGGCCGACGTGTCCGGCACCGGACGATTCACCATCGCCGAATCGCCACGGTTGCCGATGGAATCGGTGGTCGTGCCCGGCGCGGTCGTCATGCCGGTGTCAGATGGCATGGTGGTCGTGCTGGTGTCCGAGGGCCGGGTCATGCCGGTATCGGAGGGCAGGCTCGTTTGGCCGGTCTGACCGGCCGGGTTCAACGTATCCGGATTGGTGCGGGGCACCACGGTCGTGTCGCTCGGGTACTGCCCCGTGCGCGTCGTCATCGTGGTGTCCGTCGTGGTCGTCATCGTCGTGTCGGTCCGCCCCGTGTCCGGGCTGGCCTGCCCGACGTCCGTGTCGCTCCCACGATGGCAGGCCGCCATCGCGGCGAAGGCGGCTAGAGTCAGCAGTTTCCGCATGGCGGGGTTCCTCGCTCGTCGTCGTAGGGTTCACTGTCTCGACTTCAGGCGAGTCAACCTAGGCGGGAGCGGAGTCGGGCCGCGTAGTCCCGCATCACACCCACCGCATGATGTCACCGCCCTCGGATTAGTGCCGCAGCTCCTCCAGATCGCGGAAGTAGTCGAGCGCCTTGGGGTTGGCCAGCGCATCCACATTCTTGACCGCGCGCCCGTGCAGCACGTCCCGGACCGCAAGCTCGGTGATCTTCCCGCTGATGGTCCGCGGAATGTCCGGAACGGCAACGATCTTCCGCGGCACGTGGTGCGGACTCGCATGCTCGCGGATGCGGCGACGGATCCGCTCGCGCAGCGCCTCGTCCAGTGACGCGCCCGCCCGCAAACGAACGAAAAGGACCACCCGAACGTCGCCCTCCCATTCCTGTCCCACCACCAGGCTCTCCACCACCTCGGGGAGCTGCTCCACCTGCCGGTACACTTCGGCCGTCCCGATCCGAACCCCGCCCGGATTGAGCGTCGCGTCGCTTCGGCCGTGAATGATCAATCCGTCGCGCGCGGTGAGCTCGGCCCAGTCGCCGTGGCGCCACACGCCGGGAAAGAACTCGAAGTACGCGGCGCGGTACCTGGCGCCCTCGGGGTCGTTCCAGAACGCCACCGGCATGCTCGGGAAAGGACGGGTGCACACCAGCTCGCCCGGCACTCCGACGAGCGGCCGGCCCCGATCGTCCCACACCTCGACGGCCATCCCCAGTCCGCGCGCCTGAAGCTCGCCGCGCCACACGGGTGCGGTGGGGTTGCCCAGCGCGAAGCACGATATGATGTCGGTGCCGCCGCTGATGCTCGCCAGGTGAAGGTCCCGCTTGATGCGCCGATAGACGTAGTCGAAGCTATGCGCGGCGAGCGGGCTCCCGGTGGAGAGCATCGTGCGGAGCGCCGCGAGGTCGTGGCTCCGCGCCGGCTCGACGCCCTCCTTTTCGATCAGCGCCAGGTACTTGGCGCTGGTGCCGAAGATGGACACCCGCTCCGCGGCCGCCATGTCCCAGAGGGACGCGGCGCTCGGGGCGAGCGGGGATCCGTCGTAGAGCACCACCGTCGCGCCGACGGCCAGGCTCGAGACCAGCCAGTTCCACATCATCCAGCCGCAGGTGGTGAAGTAGAAGATCCGGTCGTCCCGGCGGAGATCGGTGTGCAGCACCAGCTCCTTCAGGTGCTGCAGCAGCGTGCCCCCGGCCCCGTGCACCATGCACTTGGGCAGCCCCGTCGTCCCGGACGAATACATGATGTAGAGCGGGTGATCGAACGGCAGCCGGAGGAAGTCGAGCGGCGCGCCCCGGTGCGGCGCCGTGAATCCGTTCCACGTGACGCCGCCCGGGACGGCATCGGCCCCGCCGGCGCCGATATAGGGAACGACCACGACGCGCTCGATCTCGGGAATCCGGCGGCGGACCTCCTGAACTCGCTCGAGCGTGTCGATCGTCTTGCCGGCGTACCGATAGCCGTCGGCCGCGATCAGCACCTTCGGCGCGATCTGGCCGAACCGGTCCAGCACGCCGCCCGCGCCGAAATCCGGGGAGCAGGACGACCAGATCGCGCCGAGACTCGCGGCAGCGAGCATCCCGATGACGGCCTCGGGGAGGTTGGGAAGGAAGCCGGCGACCCGGTCGCCGGTCCGGACCCCCGCCGCTCGGAGGGCGGCGGCGAGCGCCGCGGTCTCGGCGGCGAGCTCGGCATAGGTGAGCGCGCGGATGCGGCCGAGCTCGTTCCAGGCAAGGATCGCCGGTCGGTCGTCCCGGTAGCGGAGGAGGTTCTCCGCGAAGTTGAGCCGCGAACCCGGAAACCATTTCGGGCCCCGCACGGGGTCCGGCGGCGCCATCCGGTCGAGCCCGATACCGGCCTCGCTCCACTCAGCGCCCGAGGGCAGCCGTTCCGCCACGACGCCGCAAAAGGACCAGACCAGCGGCCAGAACCGCTCCGGGTGCTCCACCGACCAGCGCCAGAGCGCCGGGTACCCTTCTTGGGGAGCGCCGTGCTCGCGCGCCGCGGCCATGAACCGCGTGAGATTCGCCCGGGCGATGCGCTCGGGCGACGGGGTCCAGATCGGGGCGTCCATTCGCTGTAGGATAGGTGCCGTTGCGGATTGCGCGACACCGCGGGCTCGGTGCCGCACCACGCCGGCGGGATCTATCGCCCGCGATGCAGGTTACCCGATTCGCCCGGGGTGGCACACGGGGTGCGTGAGGCCCGGCCCGGCGACCCCTCGCACGACCACCGTGATGCGCGCAATGTTGGCGGCTCGCGACGCGGCGACCGAGCGGGGGGTCGCGCCACGTCCGGACCCGACCCGCCGGCCAGCCCCGTCGCGGCTCGCTCCCGCCCGGTCAGGTCGTCGGCGGATTAAACGCCGCGTGCTGCTGCTCGATCCAGCTCTTGTGGTAGTTCGGGTCCTCAAACGTCATCGCCGCTTTTGCCACCCGGAGCGGCCGGAAGCTGTCCATCATCACCGCAAGCTCGTTGGTGCCCTTCTGGCCGATGCTCGCCTCGGCGCGCCCGGGGTGCGGCCCGTGGGGCAGGCCGTCCGGGTGGTGCGTGATGCTGCCGTACTCGATCCCCTTGCGGCTCATGAACTCGGAGGAGGCGTAGAACAGCACCTCGTCCGAGTCCACGTTGCTGTGACTGTAGGGCGCCGGCACCGCGTTGGGATCGAAGTCGTACGGTCGAGGGCAGAAGCTGCAGATCACGAACCCATCCCCCTGGAAGGTCTGGTGAACCGGCGGCGGCTGATGGATCCGCCCCACGATCGGCTCGAAATCGTGGATGTTGAAGATCCAGGGATAGAAGTAGCCGTCCCAGCCGACCACGTCGCAGGGATGGTGGTCGAGGATGAGCTCGTTGACGGCATTGTACTGCTTCACCAGCAGGGGAAAGTCACCCCGCTCGTCGTGGGTCCGAAGCTCGAGCGGGCGGCGGATGTCGCGCTCGGAGTACGGCGCGCCCTCGAGGAGCTGCCCGATATCGTTCCGGTACCGCTTGGGCCAGCGCACGTGCCCCCGGCTCTCGAACACGAGAAACTTCGACGGCCCGCCGCCCAGATCGAGGCGCCACCGGTGCAGGATGTTGCGGTGGATCACGACGTAGTCGCCGCTGCGGTAGGGCAGGTCGCCGAACACCGACTCCAGCACACCCTGGCCTTCGACCACGTAGACGACCTCGTCGGCCATGGAGTTGCGGTAGAAGTGTGCGTCCTGCTCGTCCGGCTCGACGTAGAGCATCGCGATCTCGTCGTTGAACAGGATCGGGGTGCGGTCGAGCGTGGGGCTGCCGCCCTTCTTGGCGGCCGCCGTCCGGAAGTGGCGGTGCCGGAGCGAGGTATCGTCGTCCGCCTCCCAGACGATTTCCTTCACCCGCCGGGCCGATTTGACCGTGGTGGGGGGGTGCACGTGATAGAGCAGCGAGGAGCTTCCGACGAACCCCTCGTGTCCCATCAGCTCCTCGGCGTAGATCCCGCCGTTGGGCTTCCGAAAGACGGTGTGCCGCTTGCGCGGCACCTCGCCCAGCCTGTGATAGATCGGCATCGTCGCCTCTCCGCCTTCAGAGATTCCCGCGCAGCGCCTGCTCCCGCTCGATCGCCTCGAAGAGGGCCTTGAAGTTGCCCGCGCCGAAGCTCTTGGCGCCCTTCCGCTGGATGATCTCGTAGAACAACGTCGGCCGGTCCTCGACCGGCTTGGTGAAGATCTGCAGCAGGTAGCCCTCGTCGTCCCGGTCCACCAGGATCCCGAGCTCCCGGAGCGGCGCGATGTCCTCGTCGATCCGGCCGACGCGCGCGCCCACCTCGTCGTAGTACGTGGCCGGCACCCGGAGGAACTCGACGCCCCGGTCGCGGAGCCCGCGCACGGTCGCGATGATGTCGTCGGTCGCGATCGCGATGTGCTGGCACCCCGCCCCGCGGTAGAACTCCAGGTACTCGTCGATCTGCGACTTGCGGCGGCCCTGTGCCGGCTCGTTGAGCGGAAACTTGATCCGGCCGTTGCCGTTGGCGACGACCTTGGACATGAGCGCGGAGTACTCGGTGGAGATCGTCTTGTCGTCGAAGGAGATCAGGTTGTAGAAGCCGAGCACCTTCTCGTAGTAGGCCACCCACTTGTTCATCGCGCCGAGCTCGACGTTGCCGACGCAATGGTCCACGTACTGGAGCCCGATCGCCGGCGGGTTGTACCGGGTCTCCACCGGAACGAATCCCGGCATGAAGAGCCCGCGGTAGTTGCGCCGCTCCACCAGCGAGTGGATCGTTTCGCCGTAGGTGCGGATGCCCGCGATCACGACCTCGCCATGCTCGTCGGCGAGCACCGCCGGCTCGTACGCCGACTCCGCGCCCCGCTCGATCGCCTTGCCGTACGCCTCGCGTGCGTCGTCCACCCACAGGGCGATGTCCTTCACGCCGTCGCCATGGCGGTGTACGTGGTCGGCCACCGGGTGGTCGGGGCGGAGCGCGGTCGTGAGTACGAGGCGCACCTTGCCCTGCTCCAGGACGTAGCTCGCCCGGTCGCGCGTGCCGGTCTCCGGCCCGCGGTAGGCGACCAGACGGTACCCGAATGCGCCGCGATAATAGTGCGAGGCCTGCTTGGCGTTGCCGACGTAGAACTCGATGAAGTCGGTGCCGTTGATCGGAAAGGTGTCCTTCGCGGCCGGTGCGGCGAGCGTCTCGGTTTGCATGAGGCTGGCTCCAGGTCCGATTCCCGCCCGAAAGCTAGCCCCGACCGTCCGGGCACGCCACGATGCGTGCGGGCCCGGTGCGGCCTGGAGCCCGCCCCCTGTCGCATGGCTGGTCACGAGCATAGCTTGGCGGCGTGGACTCGCCCCTTCGCGACACCCTGGACTCGCATCGTGTGGAATTGGACCTCGTGATACCGCCGCTTGCGGCGGTTGCGCACGCGCCGGTGGGCGGCGCCCCGGAGGCGGAGCCTGCCTGGCAGTCGCTCGTCGCCAGGATTCGGGCCGAGCACGGCCTCGAGCTGGAGCAGTACAAGCAGGCCAGCTTGCAGCGCCGCGTCGGGAAGCGCATGTCCGCGGTCGGCACCGGAAGCTTCGCGGCGTACGAGCGCTACCTCGCCGCGCACCCGCACGAGCTGCCGGCCCTGCTCCATGCCATCTTCATCAATGTCACGAGCTTCTTCCGAGATCCCGCCGCGTGGCACGCCCTCAGCACGGTGCTGACCGACCGCCTGTCGGCGGACGCGACCGGCCGATCGCTCCGGGTGTGGAGCGCGGGCTGCGCCTCGGGCGAGGAGGCGTACTCCCTCGCCATGCTGTTCGCGGACCTGCTGGGGCTGGAGCAGGCCCAGGCGCGGATCACCATCTTCGCCACCGACGTGCACGAGCCGGCGCTCACGATGGCGCGCCGGGGGGTCTACTCCGAGCGGGCCGCGGCGGGGATACCGGCCGAGCGGCTGGAGACCTACTTCGAGCGCGGCCGGGGAGTCTTTCGCGTCCGTAAAGCGCTCCGCCAGCTGGTGATCTTCGGTCGGCACGACCTGACGGTGCAGTCTCCCATCGGGCGAATCGACCTTCTCGTCTGCCGCAACACCCTGATGTATCTCACCACGCGCGCGCAGGAGAGGATCCTCACCCGGTTCCGCTTCGCCCTGAACGCCGGCAGTCTGTTGTTCCTTGGCCGTGCCGAGACGGCCGCCTCGAGCATGGCCGGCTTCGCCCCGCTCGATCTCGACGGCAGGCTGCTCGTGCGGCTGCCCCGCAGGTAGCGTTTCGCCCCGCGCGCACGATTGCGCGTGCAAGCCACACGGCCTGGTGCATCTCCGGTCGTCCACTTCCGGAGCCCCGCATGGCCGTCGCAATCGAACCCGCCGCATCGCGCGGGGCCGCCGCGCTTGCACTCGCAGCCGGCCTCGCCGCGGTCCCCGCGCCGCTCCCGGCGCAGGGCTGGCTGGAACGCGAGACCTCCCCCGACATCGCTGCCTCGCGGGTCACCCGCGCGAGCTCCACGGTCCGCGTGACCGTGGACGGGCGCACGGCGCGGGTCGAGGTGCGAGAGCGCTTCCGAAACGACGGTCGCGCGCCGGCCGAGGGCTCGTATCTCTATCCCCTCCCGGAGGGTGCCGCGTTTCAGAACTTCGCGCTCTGGATGGGCGACCAGGAATTGCGTGGCGAGGTCATGCAGGCCGGCGAGGCGCGGAGCATTTACGAGGCGATCGTCCGCCGAAGGCGCGATCCCGCGCTCCTCACCCTCGCCGGTCACGGGCTGCTCAGGGCGCGGGTCTTCCCGATTGCTCCAGGCGAGACTCGCAAGGTCGTGCTCCGCTACACCCAGCTCCTGACCCGCGTCGGCGATGCGCTCCGGCTTCGCTACCCCCTGGGTGCGCGCGAGCCGGCCGTTGGCGCCGTGGACCTCCGCATCCGAATCGAGGCGGAGAGCGGGTTCGGCACGCCGTACAGCCCCACCCACCGCGTGGAGAGCCGTCGAGTGGATGACGGGCTGGAGTTCGCCGTCGAGACCGCTCGGGCGGGCGATGTCGAGTTGTTCCTTCCGCTCCGGAGCAGCCTCGTGAGCATGAGCCTCGCCACCCACGCGCCCGTGGGCGAGGACGGCTACTTCATGCTGCTGGTCTCGCCGCCGCCGCCGGAGACGGTGGCGGCCATCCCGCGGGATCTCACCCTGCTGCTCGACGTTTCGGGCTCCATGGCCGGGACCAAGTTGGAACGAGCCCGCGCGGCGTTGCGCGGCCTTCTCGCGACCCTAGGCGACGCGGACCGCTTCCGGTTGCTCGCGTTCTCGTCCTCGGTCCGGGAGTTCCGGCCGGGGCAAACCGCGGTGACGCCCGCCGCGCTGGGCGACGCCGGCAGGTGGGTGGACCGGCTCACCGCCGATGGCGGGACCGACATCGGAGCCGCACTCGACGCGGCGCTCAGGGGCGTCCGCGACCGGAGCCGGCTGTCGCTGATCATCCTGCTCACGGACGGTCTTCCGTCGGTTGGCGAGCGGGCGCCGGACCGCATCGCCGAGCGCGCCGCGCGCCGTCGGGACGGCGCCCGCATCTTCCCGCTCGGCGTGGGCGAGGACGTGAACACCTATCTGCTCGACCGGCTCGGCAAGGAGGGCCGCGGCGCCGTGGAATACGTGGCTTCCGGAGCCGACGTGGAGCGGGCGCTGGGCGCCGTGGCCGCGAAAATCCGCTACCCCGCGCTGGTGAATCTCCGGATCGCCGATGCGCCCGTGCGGCTCTACGACTGCTCGCCGGACCTGCTGCCCGATCTCTTCTCCGGTGAGGAGCTGGTGGTGTTCGGCCGCTATCGCGGGCACGGGGCCGGCCCGCTGGTCGTGACCGGCGAGCGGAACGGACGCGCGGAGCGCTTCACCCTGGCAGCCGAATTTCCGGTGTCAGCCTGGGAGAACGAATACGTCCCCCGCATGTGGGCCACTCGGCGCGTGGGCGACCTGACCCGCCAGATCCGGCTGGAAGGCCGCTCGGGCGACCTGGTGAGCGAGGTGCGCGAGCTTGGCCTTCGCCATGGAATCCTCACCGAGTACACCTCCTATCTCGTGCGCGAGCCCACGCTGGCGCTCGGGGTCGGCGCGCCCGAGCCCCCGCCGCACCCCACCGAACAGACCGGAGCCAAGGCGTTCGACGCTGCACGGCGGAGCGCCAAGTTGGCCGCCGCGGCCAACCTGCCGGCGGCGGACGAGGCGGCCGCCGGGCCTGAACGGGAGGGGCCCGCCATGGCTGGCCCGGGATCTGCGGTGCGCTCCCTGGCTGGCCGGGTTTTCGTGCGGCGGGGGCGCGTATGGACGGACGCCCTCGACCGCGATAGCCTCCAAGAGACGGCGGTCGCTCCCTACACGCC
>DASSOD010000247.1:0-8215 GCA_035700905.1 Gemmatimonadales bacterium
AAGGCCACGAGCGCCGCCACCTCGTTCGCCTCGCCCAGCCGGCCCAGAGGATGGAGCGGCAGCACCCGCTCCTCGAGCCCGGTGATGAGCGGGGTGCGGATGAACGCCGGGGAGACGGACACCACCCGGATCCGCTCCGCCGCCAGTTCCAGCGCGACCGACTGGGTGAGGCCCACGATCCCGTGCTTCGCCGCGGTGTACGCCGGCGCGCCGTTGAATCCCACCACGCCCAGGATGGACGACATGTTGATGATGGCGCCACCCCGCCCCTGCGCCTTCATCACCCGCGCGGCGTGCTTCACCCCGTAGAACACGCTGCTGAGATTGGTCTCGATCACCCGGTGCCATGCCGCGGCGGTGCGTTCGTCGATCGGCTCCGCCGCCTCGCCGATCCCCGCGTTGTTCACCATGATGTCGAGCCCGCCGAACTCCGACACCGCGAGCTCGACCGCGCGCCGCACCGCCTCCTCGTCCGTGACATCCGCCTCCGCGCCGCGCGCCCGCCCGTGCTCCCGCACCTCATCGGCCACGCGCTGGGCCGAGGCGAGGTCGAGATCCACCACCACGGTCGCCGCGCCGTCCCGTACCAGGCGCCGTACGATCGCGGCGCCGATCCCGCTCCCCCCGCCGGTGACGATCGCCACCTTGCCCTCGAGTGCCGCCACGTCCGCTCCCATCCGGTCCGGGGCCACCATGCCCGCGCCGTCCGGCGGCTGCCGTGACCTGCGGCACCCCTCGCGCCGGAAAAACGACTGCGCCCCTCCGCGTGGAGGGGCGCAGTCGCCATCGAGGTGATATCGTCGCTCAGTCCTGGCCCTGCATCCGCTTCCGGTGGCGGCGGAGCGAGAAGCCGCCCATGCCCGCCAGACCCGAGGCGAGGAGCGCCATGGAAGCAGGCTCCGGCGTGACGGTGGTCGGGGCGCCGCCGATCGTCGGCGTATCGCCGCCGGGCAGCCCGTTCGACCCGTTGATGCCCGTGCCGCCGGTACTGCCCGTCCCGTCGGTGTTGCCGCCCGGGGTCCCAGGCGTGAAGGGCGGGTTGTTGCCGTTGTCGGTGGGCGATACCAGCGCGTCGTTCGAGCCGCCGCTGGAGAGCGCGGCGATGAAGATGCCGAGCCCGACCGCGGTACCGCCGGCGATGGCGTAGGTCGCGGTGTGACCCTTGCTCGAGTCCGCGTTCTCGGTTTCACCCTGGCTGCTCGTGGACGCGGCGCTCACCTGCGAGCTGCCCCGGACCGCCTCCGCGAACAACGTATTGCTGGTGCCCAGCACACCCAGCCGCCCTAGCGAGGGGAGGCTGTACGACCACCCGAAGGGGGTGGTGCCGGAGACGGCGGCCGGCGCCTCGGCCGCAGCCGTGCTGGCCGCCAGCGCAAGGGCAACTGCCGCTGCTCCGAACGAAGACCAGCTCTTCATAGGACAATCACCTCGGTGGAAGGAGACCGGCCGGAGGGAGAGCAATCCGCAGGCCAGCGCTGTCGCGATCTTAGCCGTTCAACGATAAGTCAGCGTAAGTACGTTGCCTGTCGCATTTTCGGGTGCCGGCGGCCGACGTGCCGCGCGCCGGTCGCGGTGGAACGCGAGCGCGCAGTTGCCGCATCGGCTGTGGGAGCCGGGCCACAGAAACGGGCCGGGTGCAAACCTTAGATCTCCTTTGCCTCCGCATACTTGCAGCGTCGGCGCCGGCCCGTTAGTATCCCGCCTCCTCGCTCCGGGCGATTAGCTCAGCTGGTTAGAGCGCGCGCCTCACATGCGCGAGGTCGGGGGTTCGAGCCCCTCATCGCCCATCTCCGGTTCCGAACGCCCCGCGCCGAGACAAGTCTCGGGCGGGGCTTTCTTCCGCGTCGGCGCTGGCGGCCGCGCCGGCCACCCTCCTCTCGAGGGCAATCTCCCCGCCCGCGACTTCTGGCCCGCTCACCCGGGTCGAGATCGCCCGCAGCAGATGGTACCCGGCCAGCACCACGATGGTGCCCAGCGCGATGCCCTCCAGCGTGAAGTCGCCGCCAATGGGGTGGGCGACCGGCCCGATGGCCAGGATGATCCCCGCCCCGATCGGGACCATGTTCACCGGATCGGCAAAGTTCACCTTCCCCTCCACCCAGATCTTGGCGCCGAGGAGGCCGATCATCCCGTACAGGATGGCCGTGACCCCGCCCAGCACGCCGCCCGGCACCGCCGCGACCAGCGCGCCGAACTTGGGACAGAGCCCGAAGAGGATCGCGATCAGCGCGGCGACGTAGTACGCCGCGGTCGAGTAGACCCGCGTCGCCGCCATCACCCCGATGTTCTCGGCGTAGGTCGTGGTCGGCGAGCCGCCCACGGAGCTCGCGACCATCGTGCCCACGCCGTCGGCGAAGATCGCCCGGCCGATCATCGGATCCAGGTCCCGCCCGGTCATCTCGCCCACCGCCTTCACGTGTCCGGTGTTCTCCGCGATGAGCGCGATGACCGCGGGCAACACCAGCAGGACCGCCGACGTCTTGAGCTCGGGCGCGTACATGTGCGGCAGGCCGAACCAGGGAGCCTGCGCCACGCCGGCGAAGCTCACCCGGTAGTGGTCGAAGGCGGTGGCGATGCAGTACGGCCCCTCGACCGTGCATGGCTGGCCCGCGGCATCGCGCAGGTTCGCGCCCGGCAGCACGGCGCTCACCTGGCCGAACCGGTCCAGCACCCACGACAGCGCGAACCCGAAGACGAGGCCGAGCAGGATCGAGACGCGGCCGATGAACCCGCGAAACGACACCATCGCCACGAAGACGAAGACCATGGTGACGAGCGCGACCCAATGATCCTGCGGCCAGTAGACCTGGGCCACGACGAAGGCCAGGCCGAAGCCGATGAGCATCACTACCGCGCCGGTCACCGGCGGCGGCAGGAGCTTGTGGACGACCTGCGTGCCGAGGGAGTGGATCGCGAGGCCGGCCAGCGCCAGCAAGGCCCCAGCGACCAGGATCGCGCCCGTCACGACCGCGTCGCCGCCGCCCGCCGCGCGGATCGCGACGACGCCGCCCACGAACGACGCGCTGGTGCCCAGGTAGCTCGGCACCTTCCCCTCCACGATGAGGAGGAAGAGCACCGTGGCGATCCCCGACATCATCACCGCGAGGTTCGGGTCGAGCCCCATGAGCAGCGGAAAGACGAACGTCGCGCCGAACATCGCGACGACGTGCTGGGCGCCCAGCCCGGCGGTGCGCGGCCAGCTCAGCCGCTCGTCCGGGGCGACCACTTCGCCCCGCGCCGGGTTCCGGCCGTCTCCATGGACCTTCCACGGGCGTGGCATCACGCGAGCCATACGTCTCCTCCATCGAGCCTGGCCGGTTCGATCTGGAATCCTGCGATCCGGCGACTGGTGCGTCGGTCCCGCCAAATTAGGGCACGGCGGCGGCCGGCGTCGTCGCCCGGCCACCGTGTCCGGTGCTATGTTGCCGGTCTGGCGCCGGCCGGCCGGGAACGACACACCCGGCCGATGCCCGCCGCGATGGGCGGTGGCGGGCCGGCGCCGGGTGATGCGGAGGGACCCATGCGCCGATTCGCCTGCTCGTTGCTTCTCGCCGCACTCCTGCCCGCGGCCGCGTGGGCGCAGGAGCCCGGCTATCCCACCTATTGCTGCACCGGCGCGGGCCGGTTCGGCCCGTTCTCCAACGGCACCGTGAACGTCGGCGAACGCTGCTCGGCCACCGATACGACCGGCGTACGCCATGTGGGCACGGCCTGCCACGGGCCCGCCAATCCTCTCACCATCGCTCCCATGGACACCACCGGCTACGCCGACCGGTGCTGCACCGACGTCGGCGTGCTCGGCCCGGTAGCCGGCGCCACGTGGCTCGAGGGCGACAAGTGCGCCGTCACCGCAGCGGACGGCAGCGAGCACGAGGGCATCGCGTGCTACGGCGTGAGCGGGCTGCTCGAGCGCGCGCGCCGCACCGGCCGGGTCCTCGCGGCAGCACACGCGGGAGGTTGCGGTGCGGCCGCCCCGGCGACGCTCAGAACGGCCCTCGCCGCCGCCAGCCCAGTGTCGCCTGCACCGACGCCACCACCCGGTTCGCGGTGACGCCGGGCTGATTTCCATCGTTGGTCACGTGATTGAGGCCGGCCGAGCCAACCAGGTCGAACGGACCGCGCCGCCCCGATACCCGGAGCCCGATCCGGTAGGTGTGCTCGACCGTGCCGATGAACAGCCCGGGCTCGTTGATGCAGGTCGTGCCCGACCGCGCGAGACACGGCGCGGCCGCCGGGAAGGGGTCGTTGATCCGGCCCTCGCCTTGGCGCTCGACCGCGACCTCCGGCGCGACCGCGAAGGACCGCAGCACGGGGACGCTGAGCGACACGACCGCGAGGTCCATGTCGGTGAACGTCCGTCCCGTGCCGACGCCCCCATCGGTGAAGTTTTCCCGGGAATCTGCGGTCCGTAGCGCCAGGCTCGAGACCTGGGTGTACATGGCGCGCCACGCGAGGGTCCGGCCCAGCGGGCCGAAGAAGCTGAAGGTGAAGGCCCACCGGTCGGGGGCCTGGTAGCGGTTGTTGAAGAGGAAGTCATCCACCGCGAGCTGGGCCTGAGCCGTGAGCCAGCGGCGGACGCGCCAATGGACGTCGGCGCCGATCATCGTGTTGCTGTTCAGGTCCTCGATCCCGAACGTGTTGGCCAGCACGCTGGGCGAGAGGGGGTTGGCGAAGGGCGTCTCGAGGATCCGCCCCTGTCCGGCGATGACGATCGCCTCCCATGCGGCGACCCGCAGCGTGCGGCTCAGCCGTCCCTCGAGCCGGTGCGCGATGAGGTAGCGGTTCACCACGGCGCCGTTGCTGTCCAGCGTGCTCCGGAGATCGGAGGCGAAGGCGTCGAGCCGCACCCGCCCGGCGCCGAGTCTCAGGCCCAGGCCCTGTCGCTGGTAGCCGTAGTCGCTCACCGGAATTCCCGGCAGGCCCACCGGTCCCCAGTTGCGCAGGAGCTGTCCGTACTCCAGCGCCCCGAAGCGCGCCTGGGCGGAGAGGTATCCCTCGACCAGCCGCGCGGTCACGTTCTCGTTCTCGCGCCCCGGCCTCGGCCCGTTGGGCCAATCGGGATCGCCGAACAATCGGGGCTCGATGGCCGGACGGGTGGCGAACGCGATCGGCCCGATCGCGCCCCACGCGCCGAGGTCCGCGTACGGCTTGGCGCCGCCGTCGCCCCCGAGGTGGTACGGATCGCGCCGGCGCTGGGTGAACGCCTGCCCGCCGGCGCGCGCATCGACTTCCCAGCGGGCCTGCGCCGTGTCCTCCGCGAACGCCTCGCGAAGCTCGTGAATCAGGCGGCCGGCGGCCGACGTGGGCGCCGTATCCGCCGCCGCCAGCGCCCGGACCGCGTCCGCCCGCCGGAACGGCCGCACCATCGGTGAGGGATCCTCCACGTCGCCCCGCGCGATCACGTGCTCGAGCAAGGGCAGCCGCGGATCGTCGAGCGGCACGTAGGGGGAGCCCTGCGCCGCGGCCGGGCGCACGGCGGCGAGCGCGAGCACGGTCGCGCCGGCGGACCAGCGGATGTGGGCGGGCATGGCGCGGAAAGGTAACTCGCCCCCGCCCGGCACGAGAGGCCGGGACCGGCCGCACGCCGCGAGTATATTGCGGGCCGACCGTCCGCCGCCGTGCGCACGCCGCGCTCGCGGGTGCCGGTGCGGCGCTCAATGGATGCCGTGGCTTCACCCGTGCCGGAGTACCCTGCATGGCGAAACAGGATGGGCTGGACGCTCAAACCCGGGATCTCGTGCGTTTCGCCGCTGCCGTCGCGCAGGGCTACGAGCCCGAGCTCCGGGAGCGGGTGGGTCCGCTCCGCGCCTCCCAGGTGCCCACGCAGTGGGTGGAAGAGCTGCTGCTCCAGTCGGTCCTGATGTGCGGGTATCCGCGCGCGCTGGTGGCGTTCGGCATCTGGCGCAAGTTCAGCGGCGTGCCCGCGCCGGCCGAAGATCCGTCCGCCCAGTACACCGACGTCGGCGAATGGACCCGCCGCGGCGAGGAGACGTGCGCCATCGTCTACGGGGACAACTACCGCAAGCTCCGGGAGAGCGTCCGCGCGCTCCATCCCGCGCTGGACGCGTGGATGGTGGTCGAGGGGTACGGGCGCACGCTGTCCCGACCCGGCCTGGATCTCATGCGGCGGGAGCTCTGCACCGTGGCGCAAACCGCCGTGCTGGAGACCCCGCGCCAGCTCCACTCGCACCTGCGCGGCGCGCTGAACGCCGGCGCCACGTTCGGCCAGATCGAGGGCGTACTCTCGATCGTGAACCCGCTCCTCTCGTTCGACCAGTGGAAGAAGGTGAAGGAGCTCTGGCGCACGGTGCGGGAAGGATGGAGCCCCGGGCAGTAATGCTGGTGGATCGTGCGGTGGTGCGGGTGGTCGGGGGGACGGGCGGCTCGGGCGCCAGCTCCTTCGCGCGCTTCAAGCACAAGCCCAAGGGCGGCCCCGACGGCGGCGACGGCGGCCACGGGGGCAGCGTCTGGGTGCGGGCCGATCCGAACCTCACCACCCTGCTCGACTACCGCTACCGCACCGTGTGGAAGGCGGAGCGGGGAGAGCACGGCAAGGGAAAGACGCAAACCGGCGCGTCGGCTCCCGACATCGAGCTCCCGGTGCCGCCCGGCACCGAGGTGCGGGACGCCGCCACCAACGCGTGGCTGGGCGAGCTCCTCCGCCCCGGCGACCGCCTGCGCGTGGCCCGCGGGGGGCGCGGCGGGCGCGGCAACGCCCGGTTCGCCACGCCCACGCACCAGGCGCCGCGCGAGTGGGAGCCGGGCGAGGAGGGTGAGGACCGCGAGATCGAGCTGGTGCTCAAGCTCATCGCCGACGTGGGCCTCGTGGGCGAGCCCAACGCCGGCAAGAGCACGCTCCTTTCCGTGATCTCGGCGGCCCGGCCCAGGATCGCCGAGTATCCGTTCACCACGCTCGAGCCCAACCTCGGCGTGGTGGCGCTGCCGGGGCATCGCTCCTTCGTGGTAGCGGACATTCCCGGCATCATCGAGGGGGCGCACGCCGGCAAGGGGCTGGGGCTCCGGTTCCTGCAGCACGTGGAGCGGACTCGCGTGCTCGCGTTCCTGGTGCCGCTCGACGCGGCGGATCCCCAGGCCGCCTACGATCGCTTGCGGCGCGAGGTCGCGCTGTACGCCGGGGCGCTCGCGGCCAAGCCCCACCTCGTCGTCCTCACCAAGCGAGACCTGCTGCCGGCCGAGGCCGAGCCGCCGCGCATCGCCGCGCCCGACGCCGCGGGAAGCCTGGTCGTGTCCAGCGCGTCGGGGGCAGGGCTCGACGATCTCAAGGAAGCGCTCTGGCGTTTCGCGCGCGATGCGCGCGCGGCCGAGGCCGCACCGGAAGGGGAGCCGTGGAGCTCGAGCGCGCCGCCTACGCCGCCCTCGCCCTGACGCCCGGCATCGGGGCGGCGCGGCTTCACGCGGTGCTCTCGGCCTGCGGGAGCGCCGCCGCGGCCGTCACCGCGCCGGCTGCGGAGCTGGCGCGCGTCCCCGGTATCGCACGCGCCCTGGCCGGCACGCTGGCGCGCTGCCGCCTGGAGGACGGCGAGCGGGCGCTCGCGCGTGCCGCGCAGCTCGGCGGCGCGGCGCTGCTTCCATCCGATCCCGACTTTCCCGCCGCGCTCCGCGACATCCCGGATCCACCCACGCTCCTCTTCGTCCTGGGTAATCGGGAGGTGCTCCCGCGGCCGGCGGTGGCGATCGTGGGGAGCCGGGATCACTCCGCCTACGGCGAGGAGGTATGCCGCGGCATCGCGGGCGCCGCCGCGCGGGCGGGCGCGGTGGTGGTGAGCGGGATGGCGCGCGGGCTCGATGCCGTGGCGCACGAAGCCGCGCTCGACGCGGGCGGCGCCACGATCGGCGTCCTGGGTAACGGGCTCGGCGTGGTTTACCCGGCGGCCAATCGGCGGCTTTACGAGCGCGTGGCACGGGATGGGCTCCTGCTCACCGAGTTTCCGCCCGGCGAGCGCCCGCACGCCGGCAGTTTCCCGCGGCGCAACCGGCTGGTGAGCGGGCTGGCGCGGGTGACGCTGGTGGTGGAGGCCGCCATTGGGTCGGGCGCCCTGATCACGGCGGACGCCGCGCTGGAGCAGGGGCGGGAAGTGCTCGCCGTCCCCGGCCCGATCACGAGCCGCACCTCGGAAGGCGCCAATCGGCTCATCCGCGACGGGGCCGGCCCTCTGCTCGAGCCTGCGGATCTGTTCCAGCACTTCGCCGAGCT
>DASSOD010000248.1:0-2825 GCA_035700905.1 Gemmatimonadales bacterium
TCGCGCTCCAGGGCGTGATCTACACCTACGACGGTTGGAACGGCGTGCTGTACTTCAGCGGCGAGGTGAAGGATCCCGGCCGCGACATTCCCCGCTCGATGGCCGGCGGGGTCGTGCTCGTGATCGGGATCTATTTCGCGATCAACCTCGCCTACCTGCACGTGCTCTCCCCGGCCCAGATGGCGGGGAACAAGCTGGTGGCGGGCGCGGTGGCGGGTGCGGCGCTGGGCGCGAGCGGCGAAACCATCGTGCGGGTGGTGATCACGGTCTCGCTGCTCAGCGCGTGCTCCGCCTGTCTCCTGATCGCGAGCCGGGTGCCCTACGCGATGAGCGCCGACCGCCTGCTCCCGGCGGCGGTCAGCCGGGTGAACGAGCGCGGTACGCCGGTCGGCTCGCTCCTGCTCTCGTCCGCCGTGGCGCTCGCGCTCATCCTCAGCGGCACCTTCAACCAGGTGCTGGCGCTCGCCGCGTGCTTCTTCGTGCTCAACTACACCGTGTCGTTCACCTCGCTCTTCGTGCTCCGTCGGCGCGAGCCGGCCACGCCGCGGCCCTACCGGGCGTGGGGCCACCCGTGGAGCACGGGGCTCCTGCTCCTCGGCTCGCTGGGCTTCCTCGCATCGCAGGTGGCGGGGGACGCGCCCAACAGCATGCGGTCGCTCGCGATCCTCGCGGTGAGCTATCCCGCCTACCGCCTGGTGCGCGCGGCGTCGCGCCGGGCGGAGGCCGCGGCCGACGCCGCAGGCTGAGCGCGGCTCTCCGCCCGGGGCGAACCGCTAGAACTCGAGCGCGCCGACGTCGGCCGTGGTCCCCGCGGTCACCTGCACCGGCACGGGGTCGCTGGTGACCTCCCGCGCGAGATCCTCCACCACCACGTGATAGCGCCCGGGCCGCAGAAAGGCGGCGCGGAAGCTGCCGTCCGCCGCGGTGCGCGTGGTGGCGGCGAGCGGGCCCTCGACGTGTCCGCTGTCGAGCGAGAGGTGGATCTCCACCGCCGCGCGCGCGATCGGCCCCGAGCCGTCCGCCCGCACTGCCGATCCGGCCACAGCGCCCGAGTGCCCGCTGCTGATGGCGCGCAGCCAGGGGACGAAGGTGAAGTGGTTCGCCCCGTCGTACCGGAAGCTGCGACCCACGTCGAAGTCTACGACCACCTGTTCGCCGTCCGGGCTGATGGCCACGGGGTCCTCCACCATCGCGAAGAGCGAGGGATGCTCGGCCTTGGACTGCCAATCGATGCCCGGCCCGGTCGTACCGTCCACCGGGCCGAGCACCGTTCCATCATCGAGGGTGATGCTGGAGCGCGCCGGGTCCACCACGACCTGCACGGCCTGGTACTGCCCCGCCGGGACCTCGGAGGCCCCGAGCAGCGCGGTCGTCCCGTTCTGGAGGTCCAGGAGGTTGAATGTCCGCTCCGGATTTGCCACTTTGATCCAGCCGGGAAGTCCCTCGGCGGTGTCCTTCTGAGGGGCCAGCGAGATGCTCGAGACGTAGACGTCCACCCGCGAGACGCCGTCGTACGGGAACGGCGCGTCCGTCAGTAGCACGGACGTCATTCCATCGCCCGCGGGTCCTTGCGGCGTGTCGCCCCCGCACGCGAGGAACGTCACCAGAACTCCAAGACGCAAAGCGAAACGAGCACCCCGCATCGTCCCCTCCCGGAGAAAGGTCAGTTTGCCGTACACGCCATCGAGACCCGCACCGGTTTCCCCGCGTGACTGGACGTCACAGGATGAACGGCGGGGAGGTCTTTGCGCGATGGATGACACCGACGCGGCGCTGGTCGCGCGCGCGCGCGCCGGCGACCTCCCCGCATTCGCGTCGCTGATGGCGCGCTACCGGGACCGGTTCGGGCTTTACGCGTTCAACATGATCGGGAGCCGGGAGGACGCGGAGGAAGTGCTGCAGGACAGCTTCCTTCGCGCGTACCGCTCGCTCGCGGACTGCCGCCAGCCGGAGCGGTTCGGCGCGTGGCTCTTCCGGATCGTGGTGAACCGCTGCCGCACCACGCGCCAGCGGCTGATCCGGGAGCGCCGGCTGGACGGCGGTCCGGCGGACGAGCTGACCGCGCCGGGCGACGCCGTCGCGGCGCTCGAGTGGCGCGAGGAGATCCAGCGCGCGCTGGCGCGGCTCGGGCCGGCGCACCGGGAGGCGTTTCTGCTGCGCCACGTGGAAGGGCTGGAGTACGAGGAGATGGCGCGGCTCACCGGCGCCAACGAGACCGCGCTCCGCATGCGGGTCAAGCGCGCGAGCGATCGTCTTCGGGAGCTGCTGCGAGACGTCCATGTACGCTGACGACCACGATTCCGACGAGCTGCTCGACGCCGTCGCCCGCGAGCTGCGCCGGCCGATGCGCTTCGATCCCGAGATCGACGCGCGCGTCCTCACGGCGATCCGGGTGGAGCGGAAGCGCCGGGCGCGCCCGCTGGTCTGGCTCGGCGGCGGCCTCGCCGCCGCGGCCGCGCTCGCGCTCGTCATCGGCGGGCCGGGGCGCTCCGGGACGCCGGGGGCGCGGCCCGTGACCATCGCCGCGTCGGCGCCGCGCCCGGTGCAACTCCGGCTCGACCTGCCGGCGAGCTCGGACGTCGCGGTGCTGGGCGACTTCAACGACTGGAAGGCGGGCGCCACGCCGCTCCGCCGCTCCGCCGAGTCGGGCGAGTGGGTGGTGGAGCTGCGGCTCCCGCCCGGGCGCTACCGCTACACCTTTCTGGTGGACGGCCGGCGCTGGGTGAGCGACCCCGCCGAGCCGCCCGCGCCCGACAGCGACTTCGGGGCGCCGGTCTCGGTGCTGACGGTGAGCTGATCATGCGAATCGCGCGCGCGCTTCTGGG
>DASSOD010000249.1:0-3566 GCA_035700905.1 Gemmatimonadales bacterium
GCCGAGCACTACGCCACCGCCATGACGCTCGACGGGTATGCGACCGGCCTCCTGGTCGAGAGCCACGCCGGCCGTCCCACCAAGGTCGAGGGCAACCCCGATCACCCCGCGAGCCTCGGCGCGGCGGGCGTCTTCGAGCAGGCGTCGGTGCTCGGGCTCTACGATCCCGACCGCGCGCGATCGGTGCGGTCCGCCGGGCGGGCCAGCGCGTGGGCGGCGTTCGCGGCGGCGATCGCGCCGGAGCGGCTCGGCCGCGACGCGGGCGCGCGGGGCGACGGCCTGCACCTCCTGCTCGAGCCGACCGCGTCGCCGCTCGAGCTCGAGCTGCTCGCGCGGGTGCGGGAGCGCTACCCCGCCGCGCACGTGCACCTGTACGCGCCGTTCATGGACGAGCGGCTGCGCGAGGGAGCGCTGGCCGCGTTCGGCCGGGCGGTGCATCCCGTGTTCGACTTCTCGGCGGCCGATGTCGTGCTCGCCGTGGACTCCGACTTCCTCGCGGCCCACCCATTCCGGCTGCGCTACGCGCGCGACTTCGCCGCGCGCCGGCGGATGGCCTCGCCCTCCGACGCGATGAACCGGCTGTACGTGGTGGAGCCCGCGCTCACGGTGACCGGCGGCGTCGCGGACCACCGCTTGCGCGCCCGGCCGAGCGAGATTGCGCAGCTCCTCGGCGCGGTGGCGGCGCGCGTGGCGCGGGCGGGCGCCGCCACGCCGGGACGGCGGGTCACGCCCGCGCGGGCCGAGGCCGCCGCGGCCGACGAGCGCGAGGCCTGGCTCGATGCGGTCGCGCGGGACCTCCTGGACCATGCGGGCCGGTGCGCCATCGTCGTCGGTCCGCGGCAGCCCGCCGCCGTGCACGCGCTCGCGCTCGCGCTCGACGCGGCGGTCGGCGCGGAGGTGGTGCGCTGGGTCGAGCCGCCCATCCCCGCACCCGACCGCGGGACCGGCATCGGCCCGCTGGCCGAGGCGCTCGGCGCGGGCTCGGTCGGCTGGCTCCTCGTCCTGGGCGGCAATCCCGCCTACACCGCTCCGGCCGATCTCGATCTTCCTCGCGCCCTCGCGCGCGTCCCCCGCTCGGCGTACCTCGGTCTCTACCGCGACGAGACCGCACGGGCATGCCGTTGGTTCGTGCCGGCGCGCCACTACCTCGAGGCGTGGGGCGACGCGCGGGCCTGGGACGGCACCGCGTCGCTGGTGCAGCCGCTCGTCGCGCCGCTCTACGACGGCCACACCGCCGCGGACGTGCTCGCCGCGCTCGGCGGCGCCCCGGCGGAGGGCCACGCGATGCTCCGCGACCGCTGGCGCGCCCGCGCGCCCGGCGGCGACTTCGATCGTTTTTGGGACGCCACGCTGCAGCGGGGCGTGGTGGCGGATTCTGCCGCGCCGGGCGTGCAGGTGCGCGTGCTCCGGCGCATGGACGAGCTCGTCCGCGATCTCCCTGGTCCGACCGCGGCGGGCGGCGGCGCCATCGAGCTCGCCCTGGCCGCGGATGCTACGATCCACGACGGCCGCTTCGGCAACAACGGCTGGCTGCAGGAGCTCCCCGATCCGGTCACCAAGCTCACCTGGGGGAACGCCGCCCTGCTGAGCCCCCGCACGGCCGCGCGGCTCGGGGTGGCGACGGGCCGGCTGGTGGAGATCGCGGCCGGCGGTCGCACGATCACGGCGCCCGCGCTGGTCGCGCCGGGCCACGCGGACGACGCGGTCACCATTCCACTGGGCTACGGGCGGGCCACCGGCGGCGGGCGCCGCCGCGAACGCGGGCCCGACGGGCTGGAGCGCGTGGCGGACGGCGTCGGCGCCAACGCCTTCGCGCTCGCCACGCTGGAGCGGCCCTTCGGCATGACGGGCGCATCGCTCCGGCCGCTCGCGGGGCCGGGCGGCGAGCCGCGCACCGTGGCGCTCGCCATCACGCAGGCGCACTGGCGCATGGAGGGCCGCCCCATCGCGCTCGCCGCCACGCTCGACGAGTACCGGCGCCACCCGGTGATCGCGCCCGACGCGCGCGGCAGGCCGCTCTCGCTCTACGAGCCCGAGCCGTCCGCGTCCCCCGACCAGTGGGCGATGACGATCGACCTGTCGGCGTGCATCGGCTGCGGCGCGTGCGCGGTCGCCTGCCAGGCGGAGAACAACGTCCCCGTGGTGGGGCGCGAGGGGGTGCTCCAGAGTCGCGAGATGCAGTGGCTCCGGATCGACCGCTACTTTGCCGGCCCGGTGGACGAGCCGGTCATGCTCTCCCAGCCCATGCTCTGCCAGCACTGCGAGAAGGCGCCCTGCGAGTACGTCTGCCCGGTCAAGGCCACCGTGCACAGCACTGACGGGCTCAACGAGATGGTCTACAACCGGTGCGTGGGCACCCGCTTCTGCTCCAACAACTGCCCCTACAAGGTGCGCCGCTTCAACTGGTTCGACTACAACGCGGAGGTCTCCGAGACCGAGGAGCTGGCCAAGAACCCCGACGTGACGGTGCGCGCGCGCGGGGTGATGGAGAAGTGCACCTTTTGCGTGCAGCGGATTCGGGAGGCGCAGATCGGCGCGCGCCTCCAGGATCGACCCCTGCGTCCGGGGGAGGTGCGGACCGCGTGCCAGCAGGCGTGTCCCACGCAGGCGATCGTCTTCGGCTCGCTCACCGATCCCGCGGAGGAGGTGGCGCGCTGGCGCGATCATCCGCGGGCCTACGAGGTGCTCCACCACCTCGGCACCGAGCCGCGGGTGCGCTATCTCGCGCGGATCACGAACCCGAATCCGCTGCTCGAGAGCGCCCGCCATGAGCTCTAGCACCACCGCGCCGCCGCCGCCCGCCGTCCGGCCGGCGCACCCGCTCATGGTGGGCCGCCCCGGCGACCTCGAGCTCACCGACCGGCTCCTCGCGCCACTGGTCCGCTCGTCCCGCGGGTGGTGGGCGCTCCTCGCCCTCGCGGCGGCCGGCACCCTGCTCCTCTTCGGCGCGATCGGCTACACCTTCGCGGTCGGGATCGGCGCGTGGGGCAACAACATCCCGGTCGCGTGGGCGTTCGCCATCATCAACTTCGTCTGGTGGATCGGCATCGGACACGCGGGCACGTTCATCTCCGCGTTCCTGCTGCTCTTCCGCCAGCGCTGGCGCGGATCGGTGAACCGCGTCGCCGAGGCGATGACGATCTTCGCGCTGGTGAATGCGGGGCTCTTCCCGATCATCCACCTCGGCCGGCCCTGGTTCTTCTATTGGCTGCTCCCCTATCCCACGCGGTTCGGCGTGTGGCCCCAGTTCAAGAGCGCGCTGCCCTGGGACGCGGCTGCGGTCGCGACGTACTTCACCGTCTCGGTGCTCTTCTGGTACCTCGGCCTCCTGCCCGACTTCGCCGCCGCGCGGGACCGCCTACCCGGCCGCCTCCGCCGGCGGATCTACGGCGTGTTCTCGCTGGGGTGGCGCGGTGCGGCGAGCCACTGGCGGCAGTACCAGGTGGCGTACCTGCTCCTCGCCGGCCTCGCCACGCCGCTCGTCGTCTCGGTGCACAGCGTCGTGAGCCTCGACTTCGCGATCAGCCAGCTCCCCGGCTGGCACTCCACGATCTTCCCGCCCTACT
>DASSOD010000250.1:0-4411 GCA_035700905.1 Gemmatimonadales bacterium
CGGGATCCTCGAGGCGGGCGAGATCGATACCGCCAGACATCCTATCTCCTTGAAGCGTCGGGAGTAAGCCGCGGGGAGTAATCTACACCGTGATCGGGGGCGGCTGCCAGGGTGCGCGGCGAGCGGTACGTTGTCGGCACCCCGGAGCCCGGGCACCGCCCAGCCCGCAGCTCGCGGGCGTTGCGAGCCCGCCATGGAGGCAGCGCGTGAAGCCGTTGCCGGACAGCCGGAGTGCGCTGGTGGTGCGGACGGACTTCTCGAGCGAAGCGGCGTGGGTCGCGCTCCAGACCGCGGTGCGCCGGCCGGTCGGGACGTTCCAGGCTTACGTCGAATTCGTGAGCGACCCGGCGTACGAGGGCGTCACACCGGAGCAGCTCCCACCCGGAGCAGCCGCTCCTCGTGGTCGACCTCTACGCGGAGCCCGGACGCACCTTCCGCGTGGTGCCGCGGGAGACGTGGGCGGTGGAGAACAACCTGTCGATCGCCAACATGGATTTCGCGGAGTTCGCCGACCGGGCCGATCCGGACGGGATCTTCCGCGGGTTCCCCGAGTGACGAAAAGAGTCGGCGCGCCCGATCAGCTGGTGTAGCTGAGCTCGCGGAACCCACGCCGGTAGAGACCCCCGTCCACCGGCTCGAACACGTGACAGTAGGTCATCTCGCCGCCGTAGACGTGAATCGTCACGGCGGGCGTCGCGTCGGGGTTCTCGATCCGGTGATACTCGAAGGGCGGAATGAGCGCGCCCGCCTCGCCCTGCCCCGCGAGCACCACGGTCTCCTGCTCGAACGCGACCAGGTCCCGCTCCGGGTCGCCGCCGCGCACCGAGTAGCTGGTGACCCGGATGCGGCCCTGGTAGACGCACTCGACGCACCACGTCCCCGCGTGGTCGTGAAGCGGCGTCCCCTGGCCCCGGTCCCACACCATCGCGAGCACCGTGTACCGCCCCTCGGGATCGCGGTGGAGCAGTCGCCGGGCGTAACGCTCGGGCGTGGGCGCGAGATACGCCGAGTCGAGCAGCGGCTCCCCCCGTCCGATCACGTCCATCAGTACCTGCTTGACTCGGCGGCAGCGCCCGGCATCGTCGCGCACGGCGACGGCGTCGTCCAGCCGGTGCAGCATCTCCTGCAGCGCGGAAGAGGCGGTGGACGTCATGGGACCTCCCGGGAAAGCGCGCGGGCCCTCCGGCGGCGCAGCGCCGCGGAGGGCCCGGACAGGGTGGTGCGGAGATCGGGGCGACAGCTCATGCGGTGATGCCCACGGCGGCTACTCCCGGTACGCGCCCACGGCGAGCGTGACGTTGTGGCCGCCGAAGCCGAACGAGTTGGAGAGCGCGACGCGCACCGGCCGCTCGACCATGCGGTTGGGCGCGGAGTCCAGATCGCACTCGGGATCGGGGGTGAACTGGTTGATGGTGGGCGGGATCACGCCGCAGCGCGCGACCAGGAGCGACACCACGAACTCGAGCGCGCCCGCGCCCCCCAGCAGGTGGCCGGTCATGGACTTGGTGGACCCGAACACCAGCTCGCGGGCGTGCGGCCCGAACACCGCCTTCACGGCCAGCGTCTCGGCGACGTCGCCCTGCGGGGTCGAGGTGCCGTGCGCGTTGATGTACTGCACGTCCCCCGGGGCGATCCCCCCGTCGGCCAGGCAGTCGCGCATGGCCTGCTGCGCGCCCGCCCCGCCCTCGGGGGGCTGCGCCATGTGGTACGCGTCGTCGCTCAGCCCATAGCCGAGCACTTCGCCCAGGATCGTGGCGCCGCGGTTCCGGGCGTGCTCCAGACTCTCCAGAATCACCGCGGCCGCGCCGTCGCCCAGCACGAAACCGTCGCGGTCGCTGTCGAAGGGCCGGCTCGCGGTCTCGGGGGAATCGTTGCGGGTCGAGAGCGCCTTCATGTTCTGGAATCCGGCGACGGTGAGCCCGGTGATCGCCGCCTCGGAGCCGCCGGCCAGCATCACGTCCGCCTTCCCGTGCTGCACCAGCCGGAAGGCCTCGCCGATCGCGTGCGCCGAGGAGGCGCAGGCCGAGACGGTGCAGAAGTTCGGCCCCTTGAGTCCGTAGCGGATGGCCACGAGCCCGGCGGCGATGTTCGGGATGTACATGGGGACGAAGAACGGGGAGACCCGGTCCGGCCCCTTGGTGAGGTAGATGCTGCAGTTCTCCTCGTACGTCTGCATCCCCCCGATGCCGCTCCCGATGATCACGCCGGTGCGCTCCGCGGGGAACCGCCCCTCGAGCCCGGCCTGCGCGACGGCCTGGTGCGCGGCGGCCAGCGCGAACTGGGCGAAGAGGTCGAACCGGCGCGCCTCCTTCCTGTCCATGTAGCGCGAGGCGTCGAAGCCCTTCACCTCGCAGGCGAAGCGCACCGACAGCTGCTGGGGATCGAACTTGGTGATCGGGGCGGCACCCGACCGGCCGGCCAGGAGCGCGGACCAGGTGGACTCGACGTCGTTGCCCACGGGGGTCACGAGCCCGAGGCCCGTGACGACGACACGGTGCGCCAAGCTACTTCCCGATCTTCTGGTGCAGGTAATTCATCGCATCGCCGACAGTGCGGAGCTTCTCCGCCTCCTCGTCCGGGATGTCGATGTCGAACTCCTTCTCGAAGGCCATCACGAGCTCGACCGTGTCCAGGCTGTCCGCGCCGAGGTCCTCCATGAAGCTCGCCTCGGGCGTGAGCTTCTCGCGCTCCACGCCGAGCTCCTCGACGATGATGTCCTTGACCTTCTCTTCAACGTCGCTCATGTCGTCCTCGTTCGAGATTAAGGTCCCTCACATGACCATCCCACCGTCCACGACCAACACCTGGCCCGTGATGTAACCGGCCAGGTCCGACGCCAAGAAGAGCACGGCAGCGGCGACGTCGTCGGGCCGCCCGAGGCGGCCGAGCGCAATCTGCTGTAATAGACTTTGCCGCGCTTCGACCGGCAAGGCATCGGTCATGTCGGTCTCGATGAATCCCGGCGCCACGCAGTTCACCAGGATGTTGCGGCCGGCGTACTCCTTCGCGGCCGACTTGGTGAGCCCGATCAGGCCGGCCTTGCTGGCCGCATAGTTCGCCTGCCCCTTGTTGCCGGTGAGCCCCACGACGCTCGCCACGTTCACGATGCGGCCGCTCCGCCGCTTGAGCATCCCGCGCGTCACGGCCTTCATCGCGAGGAACGCGCCCTTGAGGTTGGCGTCGAGCACGGTGTCCCAATCGGCCTCGGACATGCGGAGGAGGAGCTGGTCCCGGGTGAGCCCGGCGTTGTTCACCAGGATGTCCACCGGCCCGAGCGCCGACTCGGCGCTCGCCACCGCGGCCTCTACCTGCGCCGCGTCGCTCATCTCGCAGGCGATGCCCACGGCGCGCCCCCCCAGCTCGGCCGCGGCCGCCTGCGCGCGGGCGAGATCGCGGCCGGTCACGGCGACGGCGGCGCCCGCCCGGTGCAGCGTGCGCGCGACGGCGCGGCCGATCCCACGGGTGCCGCCGGTGACGAGCGCCGCCTTGCCGCTCAGGTCGATGCCGATCATGCGAGGAAGCGCTCCAGGTCGTCGGCGGTGCCGAGGGTGATGGTCGCCGCGCCGGGCACGACGCGCTTCACCAGCCCGGACAGCACGTTGCCGGGCCCGACCTCCACGTAGGTGGCGCCGGGCGCGAGCCGGTCGGCGGCCCGCATGCAGTCCACCCAGCGCACCGGCGTGGTGAGCTGGGCGACGAGGAGCCGCGCCGCGTCCGCGGCGCTTGCGACCGGCTCGGCGCTCGCGTTCGCCAGGACGGGTATGCGCGGCTGGCACATCGCCACGGCGGCGATCGCGGCGCGGAGCCCGTCCGCCGCGGGCGCCATGAGCGGCGAGTGGAACGCACCGCTCACCTTGAGCGGCACCACACGCTTGGCGCCCCGCGCGCGGCAGGCCTCGCCGGCCCGCTCCACGGCGGCGGGATCGCCGGAGATGACGGTCTGCTCCGGCGCGTTGAGGTTGGCCGCGACGGCCACGGCGCCGCCGCCCGAAGCGCCCTGGCAGGCCTCTTCCACCGCGGCGGTGTCCAGCCCGAGCACGGCCGCCATGGCGCCGGGCCGCGCGAGCCCGGCCTGGTACATGAGCTCGCCCCGCCGGCGGACCAGCCGGGCGGCATCCTCCGCCGAGAAGGTGCCGGCCGCCACGTGGGCGGTATACTCGCCCAGACTGTGGCCCGCGGCCGCCCGCGCGCCGGCGAGCAGCCGCTCGCCCGCCACGGCCAGGACCGCGCACGAGTGCGCGAGGATGGCGGGCTGGGCGTTGTGGGTGCGGGTGAGCTCCTCATCGGGGCCCTCCCACATGATCCGGGAGAGCGGCGCGCCGAGAGCCTCGTCGATCGCGGCGAAGGCGTCGCGCGCCGCGGGGAACCGGTCGGCCAGGTCCTTCCCCATGCCGACCTTCTGCGCGCCCTG
>DASSOD010000251.1:0-2156 GCA_035700905.1 Gemmatimonadales bacterium
ACGCCGCCTCGTACGTAGCCACCGTGGCGGGCGACGCCAACAGGTACAACAGCACCGTGTCCGCCTTGAAGTGCGCCAGACCCAGCGCGGTCATCAGGAAGAAGGGAAACGCCGGCTGCGCCGCGGCCCACGCGGCGGATGCGCCCCACGCCACCCGAACCGGCCCCACGCGGGCTCGAACCGCCGCGGCCGCGACTGCCAGAGAGACCGCCGCGGCCGCGACGTAGCAGACCAGCACCCCGCCGAGCCCGGCGCCCAGGCGCAGGGCCAGGACCACCAGCGGAATGAGGACCAGCGAGCCCACCATGCCCGTCGCGAGCCGGAGCCACACCTCCCGCCGTCCCACGAACACGGCGCCGAAGCTGTGGTAGAGATCGCCCAGGAGCACCGCGGCCGCCGCGAGCGCCACTACGGGGCCGAGGGCGGGCCGGAGCGCGAAGGTTCCGCCGACGAGCGCCGCGTAGACCGCCGCGGCGAGCGGCACCCGGAGCGCCAGCACCTCGCCCAGCCGCGCGAGCGTGGCCTCGGCGCCCTGCGCGATCTCCCGCACCAGCAGCCGGCTGGTGCCCAGCTCGGTCACCACGGCGCCGAAGCTCGATACGGCCAGCGCGAGGAGCAGGTCGCCCATCGCCGCCTTCGCCAGATGGCGCGCCAGGAGCACCAGGACCACGTAGCCCGCGAGCTTGTGCCACAGCTCGAGCGAGGTCGCGAGCAGCAGGTCGGTGCGGATCTTCGTGGCGCTCATCGGGGCGCTCGTGGGCGTGGCCGGTTCCGCCGCGGTGGATTGGGCACGGTGACGCGAGACGGGTGCCGGCAGGCAGGATCGGTGCCAGGCCGCCGAAAGTTGCCCACCGGGCACGGCCCGAACAAGATTCCCGCGTGCGTGTGCTTGCCCTGATGGCGGTGGTCGCCGCCTGCTCCTCGCGGGCCGGCGCGCAGACCGCCTGGCTCCTGGCGCCTCCCGCCGAGGCGCGACGCACCGGCGTCTTCGCCAACCGGCACCTCGACGAAAGCTCCGGCGTGGCCGCGAGCCGGCGCTACCCCGGCGTGCTCTGGTCCCACGAGGACTCCGGCGGCGACCCGCTGCTCTTCGCCACCGACACGAGCGGCGCGGACCGCGGCACGTTCAACGTGCGCGGGGCCGCCAACGTGGACTGGGAGGACGTCGCGCTCGGACCCTGCGACTCGTCCACCTGCGTGTACCTGGCGGACACGGGCGACAACCGCGAGCGGCGGAAGAGCGCGAGCGTCTGGCGGGTGCCGGAGCCGGACGCGGCCGCGGCCCGCCCCGGCCACGCGGCCGATACCGCGCCGGCCGAGCGGGTCGAGTTCCGGTACCCGGGCGGAGCGCGCGACGTCGAGGCGATGTGGGTGGATCCGTCCGGCGACGTGCACCTCGTGGCCAAGGGGCGGCACGGCCCCGCGGTGCACTACCGCTTGCCCGCGGCGCTCTGGTCGGCCCGCGACGGAAAGCGTCCCGCCGTCGCCGACTCGCTCGGCGTGCTTCCGATCGCGGTGGAGCGCGGCGTGCGCAGGCTGGTGACCGGCGCCGCGCTCTCGCCCGATGGGCGCCGGGTCGTGGTGCGCACGTACGGCGAGGCCTACTTCTTCGCTCGACGCGCGGACGGCTCGCTGGCGCTCCCGCCGCGGCCCCTGGCCTGCGACCTGGCCGGATTGGAGCCGCAAGGCGAGGGCGTTGCCTGGCTCGACGACACGCGACTCGTCCTCACCAGCGAGCGCGGCATGGTCCGCACCGGCACGGTGACCGTGGTCCGGTGCGCGCTTCCACCGCTCACCTCCTGACAGCTTCAGGCATGCTCCACCTTCGCATCGGCTCCCTCTCCGCGGCGATGCTCGCGCTCTCGCCGGGCCCGCTCCCGCTTCGGCCGCCGGCTGCGCTCGAGCCCGCGCCGATCTCGATCGCCACGCGGGTGCTCCGCGCCCACGTCGCCTTCCTCGCCGATGATGCGCTCGAGGGGCGCGCCACCGGCTCGCACGGCGACCTCGTGGCGGTGAAGTACGTGGCCGCGCAGTTCCGGCGGCTCGGGCTCGAGCCGGCGGGCGACTCCGGCTCCTACCTGCAGCGCGTGCCGCTCCTGGGCCGCACGCCGAGCCCCTCGCTCCGGATCGCCGGCGAGTCGGCGGCGCTCCGCGCG
>DASSOD010000252.1:0-4373 GCA_035700905.1 Gemmatimonadales bacterium
CGCGGCGCTGCTCGCGAAGTGGCAGCGCGGGGCGGAAGTGCCGCCGGGACCTTACCTCCAACCGGAGGGAAAGACGAGCGCCGGCTTGCCGCTCCGGTCAGCCGAAAAGGCTTAGGTGCGCGATTCTTGGTCGGAGCCGCAAGTGCTGGCCGGTAAACGACTTGGCTCCCTCGCGTCGGCGGCCGTCAAACTCCTCGACATCCCGCGGCCATGCCACCGCTCCGGTCACAGCACCCAAGCCAACGCAGCACAACCAGTTACACGATGAGCCCAAGTGGCACCTGCCTTGCCCATAAGGTGTACAGCGAGCCGAGTGGCTCACACCGAAGGTGGCAGGTCGAAGAAGGGTGGAGCGGACACTTCGGTCCGTCTCCGTAAAACTCAGGGGGCGATCTGCCACTCCCCAGTAGCGAACAGCCCGCCGCCCGGCGGGCTGTTCGCTTTTCCTCAGCGGCGCCCTCCCCGGACCGCCTTCTTCAGGAGCGACACCTGCCCGAGATGGTAGGCATCGTGCTGGGCGATGCCGTGCAGCATGACGTAGTACGACCCGACGGTGCCGAGCTCCGGATGCGAGTCCGGCGAGACCGGCTCGTCCAGGCGGCGCTCGGGAAACGCCTCCACCGCCTTGCGCAGCTCGCGCGACGCGGCGTCGAGGCGGTCGAGGGTTGCGCGCCACGCGGCCTCGCTCGAATCGGTGACCGGAGGCCAGTCTCCCTCCGCGGGCACGCCCGGGCCGCCGCTCGCGAGCCGGCGACGCACTTCACCGCGCCAGGCGGCGAGATGGTGCACGATTTCCCAGATCGAGTGGGCATCGGGAATCGGGTGCGCGGCCGCCTCGCGCGCGGTCACGCCGGCGAAGATCTCGAGCGCCGACGAGCCGTGCCAGGCGCCGGACTCGTGGGCCCGCCGCAGCTCGTCGGCGATGCGGGCAGTCTCCGAACTCATGGCTCCAGCACCTCGTAGTGGGTGACGTTGGGCTCGAGCTCCAGCAGGAACGCACGATCTTCCGGGTAGTACCGCGCCCGCTCGACTTCCTCGCCCGCGAACGCGCGGATCGCATCCATCGAGTCCCAGAGCGTGAGCAGCAGGAAGTGGGTGCGGTCCCCCTCCTCGCGCCGCAACACCGTGACGCCCCGGTTGCCGCGGGTCGCGCGGTAGTCGGGCAGGCCGGTGCGCTGCAGGTACCGGTAGTACTCGTCCGCGCGGGCGGACGGGACCACGCCGTGCCAGGTGCGTGCGATCATGTCGGCTCCTTTGAGGCTGGGAACGCTTACGGCCCGCCGGAGCGGGCCGTTTCAGGCGAGCGCGCCCGCACCGCACCGGATCAGCGGGAGCGCGACCGGCTCCCCGAGCGGAGCGTGGCGAGGTAGGCGCGCATCCGCTCCACCTCCGAGCGCATCTCCGCCAGATCCGCCTCCATCCGCTCCAGCGAGCGCTGCAGCTCGAGCAGCGCGCCCTGCGGCGCCTCCGGCGACGGCGCTAGCGCCCGCGCGGGCGCCCGCGCCGCGGCGGGCGGGGCGGGCTCGGGCACCAGTACCCGGGTGACGCGGAGCCGCTGGGGCTCGATCAGGAAGATCCAGACCAGCGCGGCGAGCGCGAGCAGCGCGAGCACGCCTTGCGCCGCGAGCGACTCGATCGTCGGATAGACGCCGAGCGCCGGGACACGGGGACCCCAGCTTACGACGGTGGTCGGGATCAACCCGCCCTCCTGCAGCTCGGCCACGCCCCGACCCGCGAACACGAAGGCCATGTAGTACAGGAAGGCGCTCGTCACGGCGAAGAACGGCTTGAGCGGGAGCCGCACGCCGAACCGGTTGATGGCCACGTACACGGCGACCATCACCACCGACCCGAGCGCGATCCCCGCGACGATGGCGAGCGTCGAGGCCCCCGCCCCGCCGGCCACGAACAGCGCCTTGTAGAACAGCACCGTCTCGAACCCCTCGCGATAGACCGCGAGGAACGCCGCGGAGGCGAGCGCCAGCGCCGATCCGCTGGTGAGCGCGTCCTGCACCTTGCCCTTCACGAACCGGTTCCACTTGGCCACCTCCATTTTGGAGAGCAGCCAGTAGCTCACGTAGAACAGCACGCCGGTCGCCACCAGCATCGTGGCGCCCTCCAGCGCCTCGCGCTTGGCCGGGCTCAGGCGGAAAACCGTCTCCAGGGCGAGCGCGGTGAGCAGGCTCGCGCCGACGGCCGCGCCGACCCCGACGTGGATGTCGCGCTTCCGCTCCGCCGCGCCGGTCTTGGTCAGGAACGCCATCAGCGCGCCCAGCACCAGGATGGCCTCGAGCCCCTCGCGCACCAGGATGATGAACGACTGCACGAAGAGGTTGAGCGGCGAGAGCGTCTCGCCCAGCGTGCGCTCGGCGTTCTCCAAACCCGCCGCTAGCCGGCCGCGAATGCCCGCGAGCTCCGCCGGCGTGGCCGCGCCGGCGCGGGTGCGAAGCGCGGCGAAGCTCTCCTCCAGCGAGGCGGCGAGGCCGGGGTTCTTGGCGCGAACCGAGCGCTCCACCTGCTCGAACGTCATGTACGCGTCGAGCGCCTGCGTGGCGGCGGCCGGGCCCTCGCCCGCCGCGGCGAGGCCGTACGCCGAATCGAGCTGCCGCCGAACCCTGGCGAAGGTGCGCGCGACCGTCGCCTGGTCGGTGTCGGTCTGCACCGCGCGCACCGCGGCCACTCGCGCGGCCGAGGTATCGCGCACGCCGGCGGCGGCGAGCGCCCTCTCCACCTCCGCGTCGCTCATCTTGGCGGTCGCGGGGTAGGCGCGGAGCGCGGCGGGGACGTCGCCCGCGGGGCGCGGCAGGCGGAGGAGCGTGGCGTACGCGGCGGCCGCCCAGCGCTCCTCGGCCGTGAGGCGGCTCTCGAAGGCCGGCATCGAGGTGCCTACGACGCCGATGCTGACGCGCCGGTAGAAGTCGAGCGGTGAGACGTCGCGCAGCGCGGCGGCGTCCGCGAGGTCGGCGGGCGGTGGATCGAGGCCGCGGGCCAAGGGCCCGTCCCCGCGTCCGGTCTGGCCGTGGCAGCTCGCGCAGTTCGCGCGGTATACCTCCGCCCCCCTCGCGAGCGAAGGCGGCTCCGCCGGGAGCTCCTCCAGCGTCACCCCCAGGCGCTTGCCCAGCGCGGTGGTGAACGCGCGCACCCGGCTCGCGAGGGTGTCCGGCTCGGCCGTCGCATTCACCAATCCAAGGAGCGAATCGAGGCCGGCGGCGACCCGATGTTGCTCCTCCGGCGGGAGCACCGCGGCGCTCCGCTTGGCCTCGGTGAGGAAGAGACGGGCTTCCTCCACCTCGGCCGGGGCCGTGACTCGCCCACCCTCGACCCCGACCCCGTACTCCTGCGCCGCGAGAAACGCGGTGGAGGCGATGCGCCGGACCGCGGGCGCGACACCGCCGGTGTCAGGCGCCTGCTGGGGAGCGGTTCCGGCGAGAGCTGCCGCGAGAAGGAGTGTGGGGCCGCCGATGAGAGCCATTTTCAACCGGTTTCGAGTAGACCCGCCAATACTAGAGCGCGCCGCTCGGAATTGGAAGAGTCACCGCCGGTGCCGCGATGCGGCCGCCGCCGCCGCTGGCGTGAGCAGTCCGCCGCATGCTCCCGCTCCCGCCGAGGTGACGGGTCAGGCGGGCGGCCATCCCCCCGAGACCGGTTCCGCAGCGGTCAGAATCGCGACGGCCCCGGCCGCTTTGGCCGAGTGAGTGAGCGAGAGCAGGATCTCCGGACTGGGCAGCCGCCCCACCAGGCGCTCGGCCAGGCCGTGCAGGCACACCGCGGGGCGGCCCGCAGGCTCGTGACTCACCTCGATCTCTCGCCACCCGACCCCGCGGCTGCCCTCGAGCGATTGAAGCGACTTGTAGACCGCCTCCTTGGCGGCGAGGCGGGCCGCGACGTGGGGCACGGGATCGGGGCGCGAGCGGACGTAGGCGAGCTCGCCGGGGGTGAGCAGCCGGCGGAGCGCGCGGTCGCCCTTTCTCCGGATGAGACGATCCACCCGCTCGAGGTCCACCAGATCGATTCCGACGCCGATCACCCTCACGGCAGCCTGCTCCACCACGCTTCGGCCAGAGGACGGAGCGGACCAGGCACCCCGAAGTACCCGCCGAGGACGAGCCCCAGGTAGAGCGCGACCAGGATCACGAGCGCGCTCGCGACCCAGAGCGGGCGGGTGGGCCGGCGCCAGGCGCGGACCCGGGCCACCTCCGCGGCCCAGAGTGACTGCTCCGCGCGCGCCGCCGCCTCGAGCGCGAGCCAGGCCGAATCCAGCCGCCGCGCCGCGGCGAGCATCGCCTCCTGCCACTCGGGCTCCGCGGCCTCGCCCCGCGCTCCGGAAGCGGAGACGGGTGGCACGGTGCGCTCGAGGGTCTCCAAGCTCTGGA
>DASSOD010000253.1:0-12026 GCA_035700905.1 Gemmatimonadales bacterium
GGAAGGGCACCCCGATCTCGCGGAGCACCCGCGCGACGGCGCGGCCCGTCTCCCCGTACCCGATGAGCAGCACGTGATCGCGCGGCGCGTCCTTGGCGTCGCGGGCCGGGCGCGCCGCGCCGGCGCGGCTCAGCCGCCAGCCGAGCCGGATGAGAAACGGCGTGGCCGCCATCGCGAGGATGGCGGCGCCGAGCACCGCCTGAAACAGCGGCTCGCCCAGGAGGTGGGCGCCGTAGCCGGCCGTCGCCAGCACGAAGGAGAATTCCCCGATCTGCCCCAGCGCGAGACCGGTCTGCAGCGCGACCACCGGCGAGCGCCAGAACAGGAGCACCACGCCGACCGTGACCGCCGCCTTGAGCGCCACGGCGGCGAGCACGGCGACGAGGAGACCCGGCGCGCCGAGCAGCGCCTCAGGCGTGAACAGGAGACCGATGGACGTGAAGAACACCGCGACGAACGCGTCGCGCAGCGGCAGCAGCTCGGCGAAGACCTGGTGGGCGTACGGGCTGCCGGAGAGCGCGAGCCCGGCGAGAAAGGCGCCGATCGGGAGCGAAAGCCCAACCCGCCACGCCACCAGCGCAGTGCCGAACGCGGCGAGAAGCGCGGCGAGCGGAAACAGCTCGGGCGTCCGCGCCCGTGCCACGAGCGCGAGCGCGCGCGGCAGCACCAGCCGGGCGAGAACCAGAAGCCCGGCCAGCGCCGCCGCGGCGATGACCAGCGCGAGTCCCGCGCGCCCCGCCACGCCCGCCTGCGGCGCCGCGAGCGCCGGGACCAGCAGCATCATCGCCACCAGCGCCAGGTCCTGCAGCAGCAGGATCCCCGCGGCTGCCTGGCCGTGTGGCGCCTCCAGCTCTCCGGTCTCGCCGTAGAGCTTGAAGACCACCGCCGTGGACGAGAGCGAGACGATGAAGCCCACGAGCACCGCGTTGGGCCACGCGAGGCCAAGCCCGTGGAAGAGCGCCGCCGCCGCGACGATGGTGACGGCGAGCTGAAGCGCCGCGGCGGGGAGGACCCGCGGGAGCGCGCGGCGGAGCTGCTCCAGCGAGAACTCGATGCCGACGCCGAAGAGCAGGAGCGCGACCCCCAGCTCCGCGATGGTCTCGAGCTCTCGGGTGCGGTGCAGGAGCCCGAGCACGGCCGGCCCCGCCACGACGCCGGCGACGAGATACCCCACGAGGGACGGCAGCCGCGCGAGCCGCGCCGCCCCGAGGCCCGCGGCCGCGACGCCGAGCAACAGCACCAGTTGAATGGCGAGCTGCAGGGAGCCTCCGGAGGGCGTGAGCCCGCCGGAAGGTCGCCGGGATCAGCCCGGCGCGCAACGCTCAGGTGCGGGTCAGCTCGAGCAGCAGCGCGGCGCGCCGCCACGCCCGGCGGCGGCGCGGCGTCACCAGCGTGAGCCGCGCGATCCGGGCCATCGGCCTCTCCCGCCCGAGCCGGCGGGCTTCCTCGAGGAGCGAGCGTTCGGCGGTGCACGCCCAGCCCCGCGGCTCGAAGAAGCCGGCGCCCTCCGCCGGGGCGAAGCGCGCGGCCGCCCCGGCGCGGGCGAGCGGTTTGCCGTGGCGGCGCTGCGCCACGCGCGGCATGCGGGGCGAGCCCAGGTCCGTGAGCCACACCGCGAAGCTCGGCGCCGCGCGGAGGTCGGCGGCGAGCGCCGCGACATCCGCCGGCGCGAGGTCGGCCAGGAGGCCCTCGGTCGTCACGAGGACGCGCCGCGCCTCCCGGGAGAGGCGGGCGAAGAGCGCGCGCCGTCCCCACACGTCCGCGAGGTCGAGCCCCACCCGCTCGACCGCGCAGCGAGCCGGTGCGCCGGGCGGCCGGTGTTCCCGATAGCCGATCATCCCGGGGAGGTGCACCTGGACCCAGCGGAGCCGCGAGGGCAGCGCAAGCCGGTAGGGCCGATCGTCCGGCCCCGCGGCGAGGTTCAGCACCAAGTCGATGCCGTCGCGCTCGACGGCGCGCACCAGCATCTCGTCGAGGGCCTGAGTGCGGACCTCCGCCATCCAGTCGGCGGCGTCGGCGATGCGCTCGATCGCTGACGGCATCTCAGCGCACGGTGAACGGGAGCGCGTAGCGCGTGCGGTCCCACGCGAGCGTGAGGACGCCGCCGTCGCCCCTGGGGTCGATCCCGATCGTGAACACCTCGACGGGGTCCGAGACCGCCTCGCTCGTGAGGTCGAGCCGGACGAGATCCTGTTTGGGATCGTACTCCGTGCCCCATTGGCCGGTCTGCCGGTTCACGATCAGCTTGGCGCCGTCCGGCCGGGGCAGGGTCCAGAGGGTATAGCTGCCCTTGGGGATGGTCGTGCCGCCGACGACCAGATCCGCGTCGGTGGTGAAGCCGGTCGCGGCATTCGCCCCCGTGCGCCAGACCTGCCCCCAGGGGACGACGCTGCCGAAGATCTCGCGCCCGCGCTTGTGCGGCCGGCCGTAGTCCACCGCGAGATGCGCCGCGCCCACGGTGGCGCGCACGGTGTCGCGCGGCGAGAGCTGGCCCAGCACGCGCCCGCCCGCGTCGTCCGCCGCGAACGCGCGCGCCGCCGCCTCCACGTCGACCCGCGCGACCCGCTCCACCTGGACCTTGTTGGTCGTCTCCCGCCCGTCGAGCGCGAGCATCCGGCCCGCCTTGTCGGTCCGGACATGATACGGGCTCCCGAAGTAGTCGATGTCCACCGCGTCGGGGCCGCGCCGCGCGACGTAGGCGTCGAATGCCTGGTTGGAGCCGAACGGAACGATCTGGATGGTGACGCTGTCGCCGCCCATCCGCCGCGCCCGGAGCGCCAGCTGCTCGTAGAAGGCGTAGGCGAATCCGGTGACCGCCATGGCACCCGGGCGGACCGCGGCGGCCACGGTTTGCGTGCTGTCGCCCATCGTGAGCGTGACCCGGGCCGAGTCGGCCCCGAAGACGAGAGCGCCCTGCGCCGGCGGCAGCGCGCCCGGGCCGGTGTCCATGGGCCTCACCTTGACGTCGAGGCGGGACATCGAGCCGTCCGGGCTCAGCGTGGCGGTGTAACGGATGATCCGGGTGCGGGGCACGCGCACGGCGACGTCGCTCTCGAGACGCGTGGCCGTGCGCGTGTACCGCTCGACCGCGACCGTGTCGGTGCCCAGCCGAACGACGAAGGCCCCTTGCTCGGGGCGGCTCTGGGCGGCGGAGAGCGTGGGAGCGAACGCGACCAGCGCGGCGATGAGGTGCGGGCGGAGCATGGATGCGGTCCGGTTGGGGGTGGTGGGACGAGATGCTGCCCGCGCTCTGTACGGCGGGTGTGCGGAGCCGGTTTCGCGCTGTACGTTTCGAGTCGAGACCTCGCGCCGCGCGGCGCGCGCCGCGCGCCACGCATCCCGCCCTGGCGGAGCCGATCGTGCGCCAAACCCCCGACCCGAGCCGCGCCATTCGCGGCGCCCTGCTCAGGTTCCGGATCATCGCCGGCGTGTGCATCGTCGCGGGATTCGTGCTCGTCGCCCGCGGGCCGCCCCGCGCCGGTTGGTTCGTCGTTGCGCTCGGCGCGCTCGGCAGCCTGGCGGGGCACCTCGCGGCGCGGCGAATCGGTGGCGGCGGCGGTCGCGCGTGAGCGACCGGCGACTCAGCGCGCCGCCGCCCGGCGCAGCCGATCCCGGACTCCCGCCCATTCCGCGCCGTCCGGCACCTCCTCGGCGACGATGACGTCGCACCCGGCGTCGTCGAGCGCGTGCAGCGCCGCGTAGAGACCCTCGGCGCAGCCGGCCGGATCGTCGGGCAGCCTGACGATCGCGTCCGCTTCCGGCGCGGCCAGGCGCCGCACCAGTGCGCCGGCCCTTCCGCCGCGGGCGCGGGCCTCCTCGATCGCGCGGCTCGCCTCGGCGGCGGTGGCGACCAGGAGGAGCCGGGCCCGCGGCGCGTAATGGCGCTCCGCCTGGCCCGGCGAGTGGCGCGGCACTCCCGCGGCAACCCGCCCGCCCGCCGCAATCGGGCCGATCACGGACTCGAGCTGATCCAGCGGGATCCGCCCGGGACGGAGAAGCGCGGGCCTCGCGCCGGTGAGGTCCACCACCGCCGACTCGATCCCCACGGCGGTCGGTCCCCCGTCCACGATCAGATCCACCCGGTCGCCCAGGCTCTTGCGCACGTGCTCCGCCGTCGTGGGGGAAATCCCGCCCGACCGGTTGGCGCTCGGCGCAGCGACGGGAACCCCGGCCGCCCTGAGGATCGCGAGCGCCACCGGATGGGCCGGCACCCGCAGCGCGACCGCGCCCAGACCAGCGGTCACCGCGTCGGGAACGTTCGGCCGCTTGGGCACGACGAGCGTGAGCGGGCCGGGCCAGAACCGCTCGGCCAGGCGGTCCGCTGCGACGGGCCAGCGGGCCGCGAGGCTCCGCGCTGCGTCGGCATCGGGGACGTGAACGATCAGCGGATTCCAGTCGGGCCGGCCCTTGGCCTCGAACACCCGCGCCACCGCGGCCGGATCCAGCGCGTTCGCGCCGAGCCCGTAGACGGTCTCCGTGGGAAAGGCGACCAGACGGCCCTCGCGCAGCAACGCCGCCGCGCGGGCGATGGTCTCCGGGCTCGGCCGCAGGCTACTCGTCATCCGCGGGGGCGCGCCGCTCGCGCTTGAGCGCGCCGCGCCGGCGCTTCCGCTCCAGCCGCCGCGCCTTGGACGCCGCCGTCGGTCGCGTCCGCTTCCGCGGCTTGGGCACGGTGAGCGCGCGGGCCACGATCCCGACCAGGCGCGCCGTCACGTCCTCCCGGTTCTGGAACTGGCTCCGCGATCCGCTGGACACCAGCCGGAGCCGGCCGGTGGAGTCGAGCCGGTTGGCGAGCCGCCCGAGCAGCCGGGCCCGCGTGGCGTCGTCCAGCGCCGCCGACCGCGCCACGTCCCACACCAGCTCCACCCGCGTGGCCGAGGTGTTCACGTGCTGCCCGCCCGGCCCGCCCGAGCGCGTCGCGCGGTACTCGAGCTCGGCGAGGGGAATCGCGAGGGCGTCGGTGATCCGGAGCGCCCCGGCGGCGGAGGAGCGATCGTCGTCCATGGCAGGAGTGTAAGTGGCACGAGTCGCCGCGCAACGTGCGCGCTACCGCTCGCATCCTATCGCATTACGTTACTCGCATGCCGACGCTCGACGCCCTGCGGAGCCATCTCGCCGGCCTCGGCCGCGTGTTGCTCGGTTACTCGGGCGGGGTGGACTCGGCGCTGCTCGCCGTGGCGGGGCGCCAGGCGCTCGGGGCCGACGGGATTCTGGCCGTCATCGGCCGGAGCGCATCCTACCCCGAGGTGCAGTGGCGCACGGCCAGGGACATCGCGCGCCGCTTCGACGTGCCGCTGCTGGAGCTCGAGACCAGCGAGCTCGCCGACCCGCGGTACCTCGCCAACGCCCCCGACCGCTGCTACTTCTGCAAATCCGAGCTGTGGACCCGTCTCGGTGACGTGGCGGCGAGCCGCGGCTTCGACGTGGTCATCGACGGGACCAACGCCGACGATCGGGCTGGCCACCGCCCCGGCAGCCGCGCCGCGGCGGAGCGCGCGGTGCGATCGCCGCTGGCGGAGCTCGGCTGGACCAAGGCGGAGGTGCGGGCCGCGGCCCGTGAGGTCGGACTCCCGACCTGGGATGCCCCCGCCGCGCCCTGCCTCTCCAGCCGGGTGCAGTACGGGCTCGCGATCACCCCGGAGCGCCTGCGCCAGGTGGAGGAGGGCGAGGCGTACCTCCGGGCCCTCGGCGTGACCGGCGACCTCCGCGTGCGGCACCACGGGGAGACGGCCCGCCTGGAGGTGGCGCCCGCCCACCACGCGGCGCTCCGGCACCGGTGGGGCGCCGTGTCCGATCACTTCCGCCGGCTGGGCTTCGGCCGGGTCGAGCTCGACCCGCACGGCTACCGTTCGGGCGGCCTGCTCACGCTCCTCGCCGAGCCGGAACGCTGATGCGCCTCTTCGTCGCGCTGCCCATCCCTGAGCCCGCGCGCGACGAGATCGCGGCCCTCCTGGTCCGGCTCCAATCGTGCGAGTGGCCGGTCCGGTGGATCTCCGGCGAAGGCCTGCACATCACCCTCAAGTTCTACGGCGAGGTGATGCCCGAGCGGCTCGACGTCATCGCCGAATCGGTGCGGTTCGCCGCGGCCGATGCGGCGCCCCTCGCCATGCGCGTCGCCGAGCTGGGCGCCTTCCCGAGCCGCCGGCACGCGCGCGTGCTCTGGCTGGGCCTCGACGCGCCCCCGGCGCTGGAGCTGCTGCAGGACCGCCTGGAGCGGGGCGGCGAGCAGATCGGCTTTCCGCCGGAGGGCGCGCCGTTCCGGCCGCACGTCACCTTGGGGCGCGTCCGCGAGGGCCACCGACTGCCGAGGGCGGCGCTCGAGGCGTTCGCCGACAGCTACGATCACATCGGCTTCGTGGCCGACGAGGTGGTGCTCTACGAGAGCGTGCTCTCGCCGACCGGGCCGCGGTACGAGGCCCGCCTGACCGTGCCGCTCGCGGGGTGATGTGGGCTGCCTCCTCGCGCCGGTGCGCCTCATCGGGTGCCTGGGGCTCCTGGTGCTGCTCGCGGCCGGCTGGCTCTACCGCGACCGCATCGCCGACGCGGCGAAGCGGATCACCTCCGGCGGCGGCGCTGCGGCGCCCGCGGGCCGGCCGGGCGCCCGCGCGCTCCGCGAGGCCCGCGCCAAGCTCGACTCGCTGGCCCGGGCGCGGGTGGACTCGGTGATCCTGACCCCGGCAGAGACCGCCTCGCTCGTCGGGGAGGGGCTCGATCCGGCGGTGCGGGGCCAGCTCGACTCGATGGAGGTGCGATTGCTCGACGGCAAGGTCGAGATCGCGGCCCGGCTCTCCACCGCCCGGCTGCCGCGCGAGCTGCTCGGCCCGCTCGCGCTCGTGGCGCACGACCGGGAGCCGGTGTCCGCCGCGGGCCCGATCACCGTCTCGGCGCCCGGCAGGGGGTCGTGGCGCATCGAGCGGCTGAGCGTCCGCGGCGTGCCGGTGCCCCGGGACGCGCTCGACGAGGTGTTCCGCCGCGCGATGGGCCGGGACGCCGGCCGCAGCGTGCCGGTGCGGCTCCCCTCGTCGGTGCGCGAAATCCGGATCCGCCCCACCGGCGCCGTGCTGATCGGAGCCCGCGCCTCATGACCCCCCGGGTGCTCATCGTGGACGACGAGGCGGGCATCCGCCAGGCGCTGCGCCAGGTGCTCGAGTACGAGGGGATGGAGGTGCGGGTCGCCGCGTCGGGCGGGGAGGGGATCAACGCCTACACGGAGTATCGCCCGCACGTCGTCTTCCTCGACGTGAAGATGGCGGGGCTCGACGGGCTCGAGACGCTCACGCGCCTCCGCGACCTCGACCCTCGCGCCGTCATCGTGATGATCTCGGGGCACGGCACCATCGCCACGGCGGTGGAGGCGACCCAGCGCGGCGCCTTCGATTTCCTGGAGAAGCCGCTCGACACCGACCGCCTCCTGGTCACGGTGCGCAACGCGCTGAGCCACGCGGTGCTGGTGGGGGAGAACGAGCGGCTTCGCGAGGCCGCCGCCAGCCGCTACGCGATGGTGGGCGACAGCGCCGCGCTGCGCGGGGTGCGGGAGCTCATCGCCCGCGTCGGGCCCACCGGCGCCCGCGTGCTCATCACCGGCGAGAACGGCACCGGCAAGGAGCTCGTGGCGCGGGCGCTCCACGAGGCCTCTCCCCGCCGCGCGCGCGCCTTCGTCGAGGTGAACTGCGCCGCGATCCCCTCGGAGCTGATCGAGAGCGAGCTGTTCGGCCACATGAAGGGCTCCTTCACCGGGGCGTTCGCCGACCGCGCCGGGAAGTTCGAGCAGGCCGACGGCGGCACGCTCTTCCTCGACGAGATCGGCGACATGTCGCTCTCCGCGCAGGCCAAGCTCCTGCGGGTGCTGCAGGAGGGCGTGGTCACCCGCATCGGGGGCGCCAAGGCGATCCAAGTGGACGTGCGCGTGATCGCGGCGACCAACAAGGACCTCGGCCTCGAGATCGCCGAGGGGCGCTTCCGCGAGGACCTGCTCTACCGGCTGAACGTGGTGGAGATCGAGGTGCCCCCGTTGCGCGACCGCCTGGAGGACGTGCCCGCGCTGGTGGCCCACTTCACCCAGCAGCTCGCGGCGGAGGCCGGCGTGGCGGGGCGGCAGTTCGGGGAGGACGCGGTGCGGCGGCTGCAGTCGCGCCAATGGCCGGGAAACATCCGGGAGCTCCGGAACGCGGTGGAGCGCGCCCTGATTCTCGCCCCCGGTCGGGTGGTGGGCGCCGCGGACATCGACCGGCTCTTTCCCGGCGCCGACGGCGCGCCGCCCCCGGCGGTGGCCGCCGGCGGCGCGCAGACCTTCGAGAGCTTCAAGCACGAGGCGGAGAAGGCGTTCCTGCAGCAGAAGCTGCGGGAGCACGACTGGAACGTGAGCGAGACGGCGCGCGCGCTCAAGATGCCGCGCTCCAACCTCTACAAGAAGATCGAGCGCTACGGGCTCACCCGGGAAAGCGCATGACCGCACCGCGCGACTGGGACAAGGAGCTGGCCGACATCGATCGCGCGATCGAGCGGCTTCCCGCCCCGCCGCCGGAGCGGATCGGCCCCGGCGGCGTGGCGCCGCCCGGCGCCGCGCCGCGCCCCGGGGCTCCACCGGTGGGCCCGCGCGAGGCGGCCACCACCTGGCTCCGCGCGCTCCTCGCGGCCGTGCTCGCGGCCGCGCTTCCGTTCTGGCCGTACCCGCGCGGCTGCGGCATCGGGCTGGTGCTCTATCTCGGCGCGGCGGGGATGGTCGCCGTCGCCGGCGGCTGGGCGGCCGTGTCGGCGTGGAGCCGCCGGCGCGCCTGGGCGCACCTGGTCGCGCTGCTCGTCGTGCTGTGGGGGCTCGGGCTCATCGCGCAGCAGGTGCTGCCGCGCGTCGGCTATGCGCGCGAGGCGCTCCGCTGGACCTGCGGGTGAGCTCGCGCGGCGGGGACGATGTCCACCCGCGGCGCTCGCGGGCCGCACCGTCGCGGCGAGTGGCGCGAGCGTTTTTGTGACGCGGGTCGCGCCGCGGGCGTGCCTCAGGTTCCCGCGGCGGCCGTCGAGCGAAACTCGCGCGCCGATGCCGTTGCGCGCCACGCATCCGCAGGGTAAGGTACGCGCATAGCATTCCGGTGTGAGGCTGAGTCGTATGCGTCCAATGCAGGTTGGTTCGGGAAAGCGCGGCCCGTCGTTCGACGAGGGATCGCTGGACCAATATCTCCGCGAGATCAGCAAGTATCCGCTGATCCCTCAGGAGGAGGAGGTCCGCCTCGCACAACGGATCCGGGAGAACGACGGGGAGGCGCTGGACAAGCTCGTGCGGAGCAACCTGCGGTTCGTGGTCTCGGTCGCGAAGAAGTACCAGAACCAGGGCGTGTCGCTTGCCGACCTCATCAACGAGGGCAACCTCGGCCTGATCCGCGCCGCCCACAAGTTCGACGAGACCAAGGGGATCAAGTTCATCTCGTACGCGGTGTGGTGGATCCGCCAGGCGATCCTCCAGGCGCTCGCCGAGCAGAGCCGGATCGTCCGGGTGCCCCTCAACCGCGCCGGCACGCTGCACCGCATCGGCAAGCGCTCGTCGGCGCTGCTCCAGGAGCTCGGCCGCGAGCCGACGCCGTCCGAGATCGCCGAGGGCATGGACATCTCCATGGAGGAGGTCCAGAAGACCCTCTCGATCTCCCAGAACCACCTCTCCCTCGACGCCCCGCTCACCCCCGGCGAAGACAACAAGCTGCTGGACTATCTGCCGGACACGCAGAACCCCGGCCCCGACTCGGAGACCTTCGAGCACGCGCTCACCGAGTCGATCGAGGAGGTCCTCTCCACCCTCAAGGAGCGCGAGGCGAAGATCCTCCGGCTCTACTTCGGGCTCGACGGTCCGGAGCCGATGACGCTGGAAGAGATCGGCAGCCTGCTGGGGATCACCCGCGAGCGGGTGCGGCAGATCAAGGAAAAGGCGCTCAGCCGGCTCCGCCACGTGAGCCGGGCGCGCGCGCTCGAGAGCTTCCTGGCGTAGCGCCGCGGCCGGGGTGCGCGGCCGTCACTCCGCGCGGAGCAGCCGCGCCACCTGCTCGAACTCGATCAGGAACGCGTCGTGCCCGTAGAGCGACGCGATCTCGGCGTACCGCGCGTTGGCGCCCGCCGCGCGATACGCCTCGACCCACGCCCGCACTTCCGCGGGGTAATAAAGGATGTCGCTGTCGATGCCGACGCCGATCACCTCCCCCACCCGCGCGGCGGTCTCCCGCGCCGCGGCGCCCGGCTCGCCCACGTCGTGCAGGTCCATCGCGCGCATCAGCGCGACGTAGCTCGCCGCGTCGAACCTCGCCACCAGCTTGTCTCCCTGGCGCCGCAGGTAGTGCTCCACGTCGAACCGGCCGGGCGCGCGGGTGGACGCGCGCCCGAAGCGCGCCTCGAACTCCGCGGCCGAGCGATAGGTGATCATCGCGATCGCGCGGGCGGCGGCGAGCCCGGCGCGCGGGCCGTGCCCCGGCCGATACCGCCCGCCACGCCACGCCGGGTCAGACTCGATCGCCATCCGCTGCGCCGCATTCCACGCGACGGCCTGGGCCGAGGTCGCGCCCGGCGCGGCGAACACGACGAGCCGGTCCACCGGCACCGGCGAGACCCGGCCCCACTGCAGCGCCACCATGCCCCCGAGGGAGCCGCCGGTCGCGAGGGCGACGCGCGCGACGCCCAGGTGCTCGAGTAGCGGCGCGTGCGCCCGCGCGAGATCGAGCGACGAGAGGTCCGGGAACGGGCGGCCGGCCTGCTCCTGCCAGGGAATGGGGCTGGTGGATCCGTAGCAGCTCCCCAGCAGGTTGGCCGCGAGCACCGCGTGGCGCGTGGTGTCGAGCGCGCGCCCGGGGCCGAGCAGGGGTTCCCACCAGTCGGCCACGTCCGCGCTTCCCGTGAGCGCATGGAATACCAGGATCCAGCCGTGCTCCTGGGCCGCCTCAACGTCGCCCACGACGCGATAGCGCAGCCGGGCGCCCTCCAGGCGGTCGCCCGCCGCGGTGGTGAAGTCGCCGAGGTCGAAGTCGAGCGCCGAGCTCGGCGTCGCGGAGGTCACGGTCATCGGACTCAGCGCGCGGCCGCCGCGGCGGGCCGCGCCGGCGTCGCCTCGGCGGCCGGCTCGCCCAGCGCCTGATCCAGGTCCTCGATCAAGTCGCGCACGTCCTCCAGGCCCACCGAAAGCCGAATGAGCTCCGGGGTCACGCCGGTGGCGCGCTGCTGCTCCGGCGTGAGCTGCTCGTGCGTGGTGGAGGCCGGGTGGATGATGAGCGACTTGGCGTCGCCCACGTTCGCCAGCAGCGAGAACAGCTTCACCCGGTCGATCACCGCCTTCGCGGCCGCGTGACCGCCCTTCACGCCGAAGGTGAGGACGCCGCCGAACCCGCCCGTCAGGTACTTCGCGGCGTTCCGATGCTCGGGGTGGCTCGCCAGCCCGGGATACGACACCCACTCGACCCGGCGGTCGCGCTCCAGCCAGCGCGCCACCTCGAGCGCGCTCTCCGAGTGGCGCGTCATGCGGAGCGGGAGCGTCTCGAGGCCCTGCAGGAACAGGAACGCGTTCCACGGCGAGAGGGCCGGCCCCAGGTCGCGGAGCAACTGGACCCGGAGCTTGATGATGAACGCCGCCGGGCCGAACGCCTCCGTGTAGACCAGCCCGTGGTACGACGGATCGGGCGCGGTGAACTCGGGGAACCGCCGCCGCGCCGCGGGGCCGGCCCAGTCGAACTTGCCCGCGTCCACCACGACGCCGCCGATGGCGGTGCCGTGCCCGCCGATCCACTTGGTGGCGGAATGGATCACCAGGTCCGCCCCGAAATCGATCGGGCGGCAGAGGGTCACCCCGGCGAAGGTGTTGTCCACGACCAGCGGGATTCCCGCCTCGTGGGCGATGCCCGCGAGCGCCTCGAGGTCCGGCACGTCGAGCCGGGGATTGCCGATGGTCTCGACGAAGAGCAGCCGGGTGCGGTCGTCGATGGCCGAGCGCACCTGGTCGAGGTCATGGATGTCCACGAATCGGGTGCTGATGCCCCACTTGGGCAGCGAGTGGGCGAAGA
>DASSOD010000254.1:0-3887 GCA_035700905.1 Gemmatimonadales bacterium
TCCTCGACGTCCACGCCCGCCGACGGCTTGAAGGGACGCGTATCGATGATGCACTCGTGCGCGACGAGGCCGCCGGCGCCGCTGTAGAGCAGGGGATAGTGCTCCTCGAGCCGCTTGGCGACGTAGTTCGCGTTCAGGATCGCCACCTCGCTCGCCTCGGTGAGGCCGTCCGCGCCGAGCAGCGCGATGTAGGCCCACGAGATGGTGAGGATCGAGGCGCTGCCCCACGGGGCGGCGCTCACCGTTCCGCAGGCCTGCGGGCCGCCCACGCGCACCAGCGGATGGCTGGGCAGGAACGGCGCGAGATGCCCCGCCACGGCGATCGGCCCCATCCCCGGCCCGCCGCCGCCGTGCGGAATGGCGAACGTCTTGTGCAGGTTCAGGTGGCAGACGTCCGCGCCGTAGTCGCCGGGGCGGCAAAGCCCCACCTGCGCGTTGAGGTTGGCGCCGTCGAGGTACACCTGGCCGCCCGCCTCGTGCACGATCCGGCAGATCTCCTTGATGGTCGGCTCGAAGACGCCGTGCGTGGACGGATAGGTCACCATGATCGCCGCGAGCTCGGCCGAGTGCTGCCGGGCGCGGGCCCGGAGATCGGCGAGATCGATGCTGCCGTCGGCGGCCGACTTGACCGGCACGACCCGGAAGCCCGCCATCACCGCGCTCGCCGGGTTCGTGCCGTGGGCGGAAGTGGGGATCAGGCACACCTTGCGGCCTGCCTCGCCCCGCGCCTCGTGGTAGGCGCGGATCACCAGCAACCCGGTGAGCTCGCCCTGCGAGCCGGCGTTCGGCTGGAGCGATACGGCGGCGAAGCCGGTGATCTCCGCCAACTCGAACCGGAGCTGCTGGAAGAGGCGCAGATACCCGGCGGTCTGGTCCCGGGGCGCGAACGGATGCAGCCGGTTGAACCCGCGCCAGCTCACCGGCATCATCTCGGTCGTCGCGTTCAGCTTCATGGTGCACGAGCCAAGCGGGATCATCGCCTCGGTGAGCGAGAGGTCCCGGCTCTCGAGCCGCTTGATGTACCGCAGCATCTCCGTCTCCGACCGATGCAGGTGGAAGACGGGATGAGCGAGGAACGCGCTGGTGCGCCGGAGCGGCTCCGGGATGGCCGACTCGATGTGGGTCCCCTGCTCGTCCCGCATGAACGGCAGCGTCTCGTCCAGCGCGAACACCGCGATCAGGTCCGCGACGTCGTTGAGGCCGACCGTCTCGTCCAGCGCCACACCGATCCGCGTGGGCGAGAGCACCCGCAGGTTGATCTTGCGCGCCCGCGCCGCGTCGAGGATCCCGGGCTGGGCCCAGCGCTCCACCTCGATCGCGAGCGTGCCGAAGAACGCGTCGTGCACCAGGGTGTAGCCCAGCCGCCGGAGCGCGTTGGCCAGCAGCACCGCGTGCGCGTGGACCCGCTCGGCGATCCGCCGGAGCCCGTCGGGCCCGTGATACACGGCGTACATGCTCGCCATGACCGCGAGCAGCACCTGGGCCGTGCAGATGTTGCTCGTCGCCTTGTCGCGGCGGATGTGCTGCTCGCGGGTCTGCAGCGCCATGCGGAGCGCGGGCCGCCCCGAGACGTCGCGGGAGACGCCGATGATGCGGCCCGGCATGTGGCGCTTGTACTTGTCGCGCGTCGCGAAAAACGCCGCGTGGGGGCCCCCGTATCCCATCGGCACGCCGAAGCGCTGCGAGCTCCCCACCGCGATGTCGGCGCCCCACTCGCCCGGCGGCACCAGCAGCGTGAGCGCCAGGAGGTCGGTGGCCGCCGTGACCAGCGCGCCGGCCTCGTGCGCCCGCCGGCAGAGCTCGCGGTAGTCCGCGATCCGGCCGTCGGTGGCGGGGTACTGCACCAGCACGCCGATCACCTCCGGCCCGAACTCGAGCTCGTCGGCGCGCCCCTCCACCAGCGTGAGCCCGCGGGCCCGGGCCCGGGTGCGCATCACCGCGATCGTCTGGGGGTGACAGCCCTCGTCCACCACGTACACCCGCTCGCCCGTGCGGTTCACCACCGCCTCGGTCATGGTCATGGCCTCGGCCGCCGCGGTAGCCTCGTCCAGCAGCGAGGCGTTGGCGATCTCGAGCCCGGTGAGGTCCGCGACCATCGTCTGGAAGTTGAGCAGCGCCTCCAGCCGGCCCTGGCTGATCTCGGCCTGGTAGGGGGTGTACGCGGTGTACCAGCCGGGGTTCTCGAACACGTTCCGCTGGATCACCTGCGGCGTGAAGGTGCCGTAGTACCCCATGCCGAGGTAGGACCGGAAGATCTGGTTCTGGTCGGCGAGCCCGCGGAGCGCGCGCAGCACGTCGCGCTCGCCCCGCCCCTTGGGCAGCGCGAGCGGGCGGCGGAGCCGGATCTCCTCGGGGACGACCGCGTCGATGAAGTCGTCCATCGACGCGTAGCCCACCGCCTGGAGCATCTCCTTGACGTCTTCGCGGCGGGGGCCGATGTGGCGGTAGGTGAAGCGTTCGGGGCGCGGCAGCGAGGCCGACACGATGATTACTCGCCGATGTGGGACTTGTAGGCGGAAGCGGTGAGCAGCTCCTCCAGCTCCTTCGGGCTCGACGGCCGGAGCCTGACCATCCAGCCGGCGCCGTACGGCTCCCGGTTCACCGCGCCGGGATCGCTCTCCAGGGCCGCGTTCACCTCCACCACCTCGCCGCTCACGGGGCTGAACAGCTCGGAGACGGCCTTCACCGCCTCGATCGTCCCGAACGGCTGGTGCGCGGTGACCGCGTCGCCGGGCTTGGGCAGCTCGAGGAACACCACGTCCCCGAGCTCGCCCTGCGCGTAGTCGGTGATGCCCACGGTGACCGTGCCGTCGGCACCGCCGCGGACGTACTCGTGCTCGGTGGTGTAGCGGAGATCGTCGGGAACGAGAGACATGGAGTCAGCGCCAGGATAGGTTCGATCCGGGAAGGAAGCTAACAGCCTCGTGGCGTTAGCCAAGAGCGGCCGGCGCGCGCCCGCCGGCGCGGCGCTGGAGCGACTCCCACACCGCGCGCGCCGCCTGGTTGAGCGCGGTGAGATCCCCCGCGTTCTCGATCACGTAGTCGCTGCGCGCCCGCTTGGCCTCGACCGGGAGCTGCGAGCCGAGGAGCCGCTCGATCTCGTCGTCGGAAAGTCCGCGCGACGCGGCGAGGCGGGCGCGGCGCAGCGCGGCCGGGGCGTCCACCAGCACGACGGCGTCGAAGGCGGCCGGGTCGGCGGCCTCGAACAGGAGCGGGATGTCGCTCACCACGATCCGGTCGCCCCGCGCGCGCGCCGCGGCGAGCAGCGCCCCGCGCCGCGCGTGCACCGCGGGATGGACGATCGCGTTGAGGTCCGCGAGCGCCGCCGCGTCGCCCATCACCAGGCGGCGGAGCCCGGTCCGGTCGAGCGAGCCGTCCGGCGCGATCACGCCGGCGCCGAACCGCCGGGCGATGGCCGCGAGCACGGCGCTCCCCGGCGCCTCCGCCTCGCGGGCGAGCACGTCGGCGTCGATCACCGTCGCGCCCCAGCGGCGGAACAGCTCGGCCACCGTGGACTTTCCCGCGGCGATGTTGCCGGTGAGCGCGACGTTCAGCATGGCGGACTCCAGGAGTGCGAGCGGTCAGAGCAGCTTGGTCTGGTCCTCGTCGGCGCGCGGCACCTCGTGGCACTTGCGGCAGCGCGCCTCGTAGCTCTCGCGCCCGCCGATCATGATGGTGGGCGCGTCCCACCGCGCGGGCTTCCCGTCCACCAGCCGCTGGTTGCGGCAGGCGAGGTCGCCGCAGACCACGCAGATCGCCTGGAGCTTGTCCACCGTTTCCGCCACGGCCATGAGCGCGCCCATCGGGCCGAACGGCTCGCCGCGGAAGTCGGTATCGGTGCCCGCGAGGATCACCCGCACCCCGCGCCCGGCCAGCGCGGTGACCAC